>NZ_BLRL01000002.1:0-350411 GCF_015082335.1 Moritella sp. F3
CCGAGTGGCCAAAGGGATCAGACTGTAAATCTGACGGCTCAGCCTTCGAAGGTTCGAATCCTTCTCCCTCCACCACTCTCTATACTATCTAAATAATCTTCAAATATACTCTTCTTAAAAGATCCAATTCCAATATATAATTTCATATAAACCTTTGTATTACTAACTTTTATCTATAAATGGCACATGCTATTAAATGCACTTTTATACAAACCATAGATATTAAAAAGGGCGTATATAACGCCCTTATTAATGCCATGAGAATTAGCAATCGCCATCAAAAACAACTACTTTATGTACACTCATTGGCTGATAAAGTAATTGGCAGTTCATCGTTATGTCTTTTTCTTTGTTTACACTTAAAACATCACCATCCGCATTCACGATATTACCTTTCGAGTCGACAAGCATGCCCTCGTTAAAATAACTATCATTCAATGAAATGGCTAATATTCGCTGATTTTTATAAGTTGTATTATTAAAAATAAACCCATCATCATTATCCAGATTTAACAGTTTTTTAATCGAACTGATATATCCTATTGGATAACCTGCACAAGTTAAAAAACCATCAACGATGACTTCGTCAGTAGTACCGTCATGGCATTCATTTTCCAAACCCAAAATCAAAGATTTATAATAAATCAAATCAATGGCGGTTCGTAACTCAGCCGCAACACTGGCAATCTTAGCTTTTTTCGCATCTCCGGATAAGTTAACAAATTTTGGTACTGCAATTGCCGATATAATCGCAAGGATGACAATAACAATTGTCATCTCAATGAGAGTAAAACCTTTCGCCCTAAACCCCATATTATCCTTTATTTTAATTCACAAATTAGCTTGTAATATCACTACAACCTTTAATTATCGCATTATAAGCTAACAGCCCTGCGCCATAAAGTATTTTATACACATTTAAAGTGTGGTTATTGATAGGTAATACCGAATCAACTCGCGTTATTTTTGTCGCACAAAAAATATGCAGTTTACTGCTTAGCGTAACAAAATCAGGCACCTCTCAAGACAGTATTATGCATACCTGCTATTGTGGTTAACGCTAATTATTAGCACCTAAACTTATCTATTACGCTTGAGTATTTAATAAACATGAATAAGAATTTTGACTATCGAAATAAACGCGTACTCATTGTTGATGACCAACGCGCTTTTCAGATCATGCTCAAAACGATGTTAATTAATTTTGGTGCTAAAGACGTAACCCATGTCGGCAGTGCTGAGGATGCGTTAAAATTATGTCGTCACGACACCTTTGACTTATTACTCGTTGACTATAACCTTGGCTCTGGAATTAATGGTCGACAGCTATTTGAAGCACTCAAGATGGATAATTTACTACCTATCCATACCGTCTTTTTCTTGGTCACCGGTGATAACTCCAAAGCCATTGTATTAAGCGCAATTCAGATGACGCCTGATGATTATTTGATGAAGCCATTTTCACAAAATGAGTTAAATTTACGCATTCAAAAAGCCTTCAATAAAAAAGATGCTCTGCTACCTATCTACCAGGCGATTAAAAATAATGATTTCGCTCAAGCAATGGAAGAATGTGACAATGCGATCATCTACTCTGCCCGTTACCGAAATTACTGCCGTTTGTTTAAAGCAGAATTATTAATTGAAAAAGAAATGTATGCCGAAGCTCGTACTATCTTGGAAGATTTTATAGAAGATCATCCACACACTCAGGCGCAGCTATTGCTAGGTCGTGTCTATTATCTAGAGAAAAAATACCAGCAAGCCATTCCACTATTAACTGAAATCATTAAATATAACCCGATGATACTCGATGGTTATGATTGGTTAGCGCAATGCTTTAAAGATGGCGGTGATACAGAAAAAGCATTAGACATAGTGCAGCGTGCAATCAAACATTCACACTTGTCATTAGAGCGCCAAGGTTTATTAGCAGAACTAGCCCTTGATACCAATATGAATACGATAGCCAAAGAAGCCTTTTTCGCTATTTTAATGCAAACCAAGAACACCATACATCAGAACCCACAACATCTGATTAACTATGTGCAAGCGATCATACTCGTAGCGAAACACGAAGAAGATCGCTTTAAACAAGGCCGTTTGCTGCAAGAGATTAGCGGTTTATTTCACCGTTCGTCTCAGCAGCACCCTTATGTGGAAGAAGGTGAGCTGTTAGCGCTTGAAGGTTACAGCTTAGCGTCAATTCATAACGTCAAAGGCAATCAAGTTAAGGCCAAGAATACCCTACTGAAAAGTAATGAAGCCTACTTTGTTGAACCCGAAGAGACGCCTGAATGGTTAGGGCCACAGTTAGTCAACTTGCTGGCTGAATTAGAAGAGTTTGAGCTTGCCGATAAACTCAGACCTTACCTCCAACAAGGCGATGTACACAGCGAAAAATTACTTGCGAACATCAGTGGTGTAGAAGACAGTAAAGAAATTAAATTTCAACATCACAACAAACTGGGTATTGATGCGTTTACCGAAGGTAATCTTGAAGTTGCCCTGCAACACTTTGAAACGGCGTTGTCTATCGCCCCACTCAATACCGGTGCAGCGCTAAATAAAGTTCAGGTCTGCCTCGCACTATTGACTAAAATTGAACGTCCGTGGCCAGAAATCACCAAAAAAGTATCAGATACGTTTATCGAATTAGAAAACTTTCCGCTATCTGAGCAACAAGCAGAGCGTAAAGCAGACCTGAGAAAAGAGTTTAATATTCAACGTATGCATGAGAAAAGAAGAGCTAATAATTAAGTATATTAAAATCATGATGTCCTAAGCTGTGCGCATGATATAGTCATAAACACTAGGTTTAATCTATTCACATGCATAGGTTATTAGTCGCCACTGACGCATGAATAATAGATGCTATGGCATAACAAGTTTTTAGATAATTTTGTAGATCATATAGGGTTAAATACCAATGAAAATAATTTCGTTTAATATAAACGGCCTTCGCGCTCGATTACATCAATTACAAGCGATTATAGACAAGCATTCGCCTGACGTAATTGGCCTACAAGAAATCAAAGTACACAACGAAATGTTCCCTGTAGCAGCCGTTGAAGAAATGGGTTATCACGTATTTTTCCACGGTCAAAAAGCCCATTACGGTGTTGCTATGATGGTGAAGAAAAGCACGGTCGCTGACATTGAAGCTATTAACGTACAGTACGGCTTCCCGACTGATGATGAAGAAGCGCAAAAACGTATGATCATGGTGACGTTTGACCAAACATCAGGTAAACCAATCACGGTACTAAACGGTTACTTCCCGCAAGGCGAAAACATCAGCCATGAAACGAAATATCCGTACAAGCGTAAATTCTATCAAGATTTGAATATCTACCTTAACGACAACCACACAGCAGAAGACGATGTGATTGTAATGGGCGACATTAACATTTCCCCTGCAGATAAAGATATCGGCATCGGTGAACCCAATGCCAAGCGTTGGTTAAAAACTGGTAAATGTAGCTTCCAGCCAGAAGAACGTGAATGGTTAGCAAAACTGCAAGGGTTTGGTCTACACGATACATTCCGCACTATTAAGCCAGAAGTAAGCGACCGCTACAGCTGGTTCGATTACCGCTCAAAAGGCTTCCCTGACAACCGAGGCCTGCGCATCGATGTAATTTTAGCAACCGCTACGCTAAACGCGAAAGTGGTTGAGAGTGATGTTGACTACGAACTACGCGGCATCGAAAAACCTTCTGATCATGCGCCTATCTGGACAACGTTTGGTTAATAATATGACGCTGTATTTATCAATATAAGACAATCGCTTAGGAGCTAGCTCCTAGGCTATTTAATATATCAAAAACGCATTTTAAAAATATGTGTCTAACCTTAATGTTACCCAGACATTCAGATATCAGATGCAATCATGACGATGCAGTGGACTAAGATACGCGCAACGGCAAACAGCTTAATTTTATGTGTTTTAGTGAACATATCTCCTGCTAATGCCCAGTATTCCGCTAATATAAAATCTCATGTTCCTGATGCGATATCTCACTTCCCGGCACCAACATTACCTTATACAATAGCCCAGCAGCAGCTTGATATTCATAGTCAACCGAGCTTTGAAGACCTTCCCCAGCTATTAGCAAAACGCACGATAAAAGTACTTGTGGTGAACCACCCTGCTTATTATTTTATTTATCAAAGCCGTCCACGTGGACTCGCCTATGACATGATGCGTGAATACGAACAACGCTTAAATCAAAAACACTTCAAAGATACTAAGTTAAAACTAAACATCCTGTTTATTCCAGTACCAAGCAGCCAGATAGTCAGCTTGCTCGCACAAGGTTATGGCGATATCGCCATCGGTCCACTAATGACCCCACTACGCCAGCAGAATCAAGTAACGCATACCGAGCCTATCTATACCGACCATCAGTTATTGCTCGTCAGCCATAAGTCCACAAGTGCGTATCAAGATATAAAGCAGCTCTCTGGTAAAGAAATATGGATACGCCGAAATAGTATCTACCATCAGCAATTACAGCACATCAACAAGCAGTTATCCTACTTCAACAAACCACCTATTTATATCCATATTGTCAGTGACGAACTTGAAGATTTCGAGATCTTAGCCATGGTGAACAATAAGAAAATATTCATGACGATGATCTCGAATCACAGTTTACGTTTGTGGAAACGCTTATATAAAAATATAAAAATACACCCCGAATTAAGCGTCGGCAGCCACATTCCAAGTACATGGGCAGTACAAAATAACACGCCACAGTTAACCAATAGCTTAAATCAGTTTATCGCTAATCATAAAAAGGGCACCAAGATCGGCAATATCTTGCACCGCCGCTACCTGGTGAGACACCCCTGGTTAAAAAAAGTCATTCATCAACAATTTGAAAACCGTTATTTAGAAACCGAAAAAATCATTAAGAAATACGCTAAACAGTACCAGTTCGACTGGCAACTTATTCTGGCTCAAGCCTATCAAGAATCAAGGCTTAACCAAAAAGCCATTAGCCATCGTGGCGCTGTTGGGGTAATGCAGGTATTACCTTCAACGGCTAATGAGCCTTATGTCAATATTAAAAACATCAACAAGGTAGACGGTAATATTCATGCGGGAGTGAAGTATTTACATTTTATGCAACAGCGTTACTTTAGCCATGAAAAAATCACAGAACTCGACTCGCTATTACTCAGTTTTGCCGCTTATAACGCCGGTCCAACAAAGTTAATTCGATTAAGAAAACGAGCAGTGAAACAAGGCTTAAACCCCAATATTTGGTTTAATCATGTCGAGAAGATTGCAGCAGAAGTTATTGGTAGAGAGACAGTGGATTATGTAAACAACATTTATAAATTTTACATCACCTATTTACTCGCATCGCGTTATCAAATTAACGAAACCCAGTTAACTGAACAGCAAGTGGCTAACACGCGCTAATACCCATTAGTTAAACCCTTTAGCTCATGCCCTAAACCACAAAGGCCGTTGTGGATATCCACAACGGCCTACTATTTATAACTCTCTAGTGCACCTTTAAGCTAAGTGTCTAAACGCACGTTTTTCCAAGCGTTTGAATACCGCAAAAATAGCAAAGCAGAGACACAAGTAAATACCGCCAGCAAAGGTGAATGCTTCAAACGGGGCATAAAAACGGGAATACACATTGTAACCAGCACCCGTAATGTCAACTAAAGTCACCACACTGGCAATGGATGTTGCATGCAGCATAAAGATCACTTCATTACTGTACGCAGGTAATGCACGACGAAACGCCGACGGTAAAATAATACGGCGTAATATCTGCCAATAATTCATCCCATAGGCTTGCGCAGCTTCAATCTCACCTTTGTCCGTCGTCACTAATGAACCACGGATGATCTCGGTACTGTATGCCGCCGTATTTAATACAAACGCTAACAGACAAGGATAAAACGCATCTTCAAGTAAGAACCAAATTGAGCTGTCTTGGATACCATCAATCATGGTCACGCCATAATAAATCATATACAACTGGATCAATAATGGCGTACCACGGAACACATAAGTGAATAACCAAATGCTACGCGATAACCACACATACTGACTGGTGCGCATGATCGCTAACGGCACCGCTAAAAAGAAACCAATCACCACAGACAAGAACGTCAGCTGTACCGTCAATACGGTACCATCCCAATATTCATTTAAGGTATTCGGCGTAAACATTTCATTTTGCTCAAGCAAAGCAACCAGTTGATCTAACATATTAATGACCCTCTACGCCTTTGCTAAAGTGACGTTCTAAATATTTCAGTACAATCTCGCTCACCGTAGTAATGGCTAAATACACAAATGCCACAGGAATAAAGAATAAAAACGGTTCGTAGGTTGTCATTGCCGCTTCTTTAGCGAGCTTGACCATATCAGACAAACCAATTACAGATACCAGCGCGGTTGTTTTAACCAGCACTAGCCAGTTATTACCAATGCCCGGCAATGCAAAGCGCATCATTTGTGGGAACATCACACGACGGAATACTTGCCAATCAGACATGCCATATGCTATAGCCGCCTCTAACTGGCCTTTATCAACAGATAATAATGCACCACGGAATGTCTCGCCCATGTAAGCACCAAAGATAAAGCCAATCGTTACCACGCCCGCACTAAATTCATCGATAGTTATATACATACCATCTTCATAAAACGCCGATAAGGTTAACCAGCCTTGTTCAATATAAAATTCATTGATGGCGTAAGTTTCATGTAATTCATACAACCACTCTGAAAAATTATTCAAGCCAACTTGCAAACCAAAATAAATCAGCATCATAAGCACGAGATCAGGTACACCACGAACCAAACTCGTGTAAGTAAGTGCAAGAGCAGAAGAAATTTTACCGCCAGAATAGCGTGCAACAGCGGTGATCAACCCGAGTAACACCGCGATAATTAATGAAAAAATGGCAAGTTTAACGGTTAATATAGCGCCATTAAAAATACTAGGGCCATAACCTTGAAGATCTAACATAATATTCCCAGAAAGCAGTGGACGAACCCCTTCGTGAACAGCCCTCGTTAATCGCCTTAGCTCATAACAGAATGCCACAAAGAGTCGCGCCCATTTTTATTATCGTCACACGCTAATGCGCGACGATAAAGAAACTACATTTTAATGCTGTAGCTGAAGTATTTAGCTTGGATAGTTTCGTATGTACCATCTGTTTTGATTTCGGCTAATACTTTATTGAATGTTGCAGCAAGTGACTTATCACGTTTACGCAATGCAACACCCATGCCTTCACCTAGCTGAAATGTATCACCGACTGCTGCAAAAGCACCTTTCTTTTCTGGGATCAATAACGTCGTATCACCAACTGGGAAATCCAGTAATACCATGTCTAAACGACCGCCTTCAAGATCTAGCAATAAATCACCGCTGGTATTATAACGCTTGATAGTGTTGTTTTTAGCATATTCTTCAGTTACATGCGTATCTTGCACTGTGCCACGCTGTACACCAATACGAAGTTTTTTAAAGGCTGCTTTATCTGTTACATCCAGTTTAAAGTCTGACGCTGCAAACCAACCGCTTGGCGTATTGTAGTAAGGTTCAGAGAACAGAACTTGTTTTCTACGTGCATCAGTAATCGACATTGATGAGAAGATAGCATCGTACTTACGTGATAATAAACCAGGGATAATACCGTCCCAAGATTGTACTACCCAAGTACAGTTCCAATTAGCGCGCTTACACACTTCATTACCTAAATCGATTTCGAAACCGGTTAGCTCGCCATCTGGCGTTTTGTATTCAAACGGCTTATAAGGTGCATCAACACCTAAACGCACATCAGTCCATTCTTTCGCTACCACAGCTGAAGAAAGTAATAAGCTTGTTGCAATGACAGTCGCTAATTTTTTCATACATATTTCCCTATTATTATAATTGGGTCAATCAATGACCCTTGTTGTGTTGTTTGTTATTTCTTTTTAATTATTGTTTAAGTATTAATTGTGGTGTTCACTATTAATACTTAGGTGCTAGCTCTTAATACTTAGGTGCTAAAAACTGCTTCACACGCTCTGATTTTGGATTATCGAACAGTTCTTTTGGATCGCCCTGCTCTTCAATCTGACCTTGATGTAAAAAGATAACCTTAGTCGATACATCCCGTGCAAACGCCATTTCATGCGTAACCACTAACATAGTGCGACCTTCTTCAGCCAGACTTTGCATCACACGTAATACTTCACCGACGAGTTCAGGATCTAACGCTGAAGTAGGTTCATCAAATAACAATACTTCCGGCTCAACCGCTAATGCACGCGCAATTGCAACACGTTGTTTTTGGCCACCAGATAGCTGACTTGGGTAATAGTCCTTTCTTTCCCACAAATCAACTTTCTTAAGATATTGTTCTGCACTCGCCAATGCATCGCTGCGCGAGAGCCCTAAAACATGAATTGGTGCTTCAATCACATTTTCAATGACCGTCATGTGCGACCATAAATTGAAACCCTGAAACACCATCGCTAAACGGGAACGAATACGTTGAACTTGCTTTTTATTGGCTATATTGCGGTTACCGTCACGGTCCGTCATCATCTCGATTAATTCGCCATTGACCGAGATATCACCCGACGTTGGCATTTCTAACAAATTAATGCAGCGTAAGAATGTACTTTTACCCGATCCCGAAGAACCGATGATCGAAATTACATCTCCCTTATTCGCAGTCAGGTCGATGCCTTTTAAGACTTCATTGTCACCAAATGATTTATGTAAATTCTTGATGTCTAATGTGGGACTGCTACTCATTCTATTCATCCTAAATACGCTTTATAACAATATAAGTCATGTGCAACACTTAAATTCAAACTATGATTAAAGACTGCAACATAAAAACAGCACTTAACATAACAAATTAGCAATTCAGATAACATAAAACGACTTAAATTTAGTCATTAACTCCACGCTAAAGACAACACTAGGTCTTATCGTCCAGTTAAAAGATAAACGCAGGATTTAACACCATCAATAGATAACACTAGCCAGTACCGCTATATTGGTATTTGTGATGGTTTAAATTTACTTAAATAGTTCATTAAACTTTTGTTTTATATTTAAAATAAAGTTTTGACAACCGTGCAAAAGTGTAATTAAGTTACACTTTAGCCAAGGGCAATAAGTACCACCTTGGTTCTTTTCGTAATAAAAAAACATAAAACAACCTAAATTTGATCTAGATCACTTTATAAATACCACTAGTTAGGTAATAATGTGCGTAGGTTATTTATTGAGACTAAGCAATGAAAACAGTAAGCCCATTTGATGCAATTCTACCAGCCGAACTGCTAATTAAAGCAGAATCTATCGGTGTAGCAAAAGCAACTAAAGCCCCTAGACAAGCCTTCATGCTTGCAATCACAGCCGGTGTCTTTATCTCCATCGCGTTTGCCTTCTATACTACAGTCACAACCGGTACCACCGATGTTGCTTATGGTTTAAAAAAATTCATGGGCGGATTTGCTTTTAGCCTTGGTCTATTACTTGTCGTTGTTTGCGGCGGTGAGCTCTTCACTAGTTCAATTCTGACTATTATTGCCCGTGCTAATAACAAAATTACGACACTGCAATTAGCGAAAAACTGGGCCGTTGTTTATGCTGGTAACTTTGTTGGTTGTATCTTCTTTGTCTTATTAATGTTTTTAGCAAAACAGCATCTCGTTGCTGATGGTGCTTGGGGCATCAATGCCATGAAGATTGCCCAACACAAATTACACCATACCTTTATTCAAGCTGTCACACTCGGCATCCTTGCAAACCTACTTGTTTGCCTTGGGGTATGGATGAGCTTCGCTGCGCGCTCAATTACTGACAAGTTTATTGCCGTGGCATTACCTGTCAGCATGTTCGTTGCATCAGGCTACGAGCACAGTATTGCTAACATGTTTATGATCCCACTCGGGTATGTTATTGCGAACTTTTCTGGCCCAGAGTTTTGGCTAGCAACTGGCGCTAACCCAGCAGATTTTACCGATTTAACATTATCTAACTTTGTATTTAATAACCTTATTCCGGTCACCATTGGCAACATTATTGGTGGTGGCGTATTAGTTGGCCTTACTTACTGGGCTATCTACTGTAAAAAAGAATCTTAATATCTGTTAGTAATAACAGATAACAAACTTTGAAATTACATTTTTTAGAATATTAATAGATTAGGTGTACTTATGACTGAACAAACAATATTTGATCAAGCTTGGCAAGGTTTCACTACTGGTGAATGGACAAACGAAGTTAACTTACGTGACTTCATCCAGAAGAACTACACAGAATTTACTGGTGATGAGTCTTTCTTAGCTGACGCAACTGAAGCAACTGATACGCTTTGGAACAATGTCATGGAAGGCATCAAAATCGAGAACAGCACACACGCGCCGCTTGATTTTGATACTTCAGTACCATCAACAATTACTTCTCATGCCGCTGGTTACATCGATCAAGGTTTAGAAACAATTGTTGGTCTACAAACTGAGAAACCATTAAAGCGTGCAATTATCGCTAATGGCGGTATCCGTATGGTTGAAGGTTCTTGTAAAGCATATGGCAAAGAACTTGATCCAGTAACAGCTAAAATCTTCTCTGAATACCGTAAAACGCACAACCAAGGTGTATTTGACGTTTATACAAGCGACATCATGAAATGTCGTAAGTCAGGTATCTTAACGGGTTTACCAGATGCATATGGCCGTGGTCGTATCATTGGTGATTACCGTCGTGTTGCTGTATACGGCATCGACTTCCTAATGAAGGACAAATTTGCACAACAAAAATCATTAGAAGCGAAGTTCTACTCTGGTGAAGACCTAGAAGCAACAATGCGTTTACGTGAAGAAATTTCAGAGCAGTATCGTGCACTAAACGACATCAAAACGATGGCGGCAACTTACGGATTCGACATTTCTGGTCCAGCAACAAGCGCGAAAGAAGCTATTCAGTGGACTTACTTCGGCTACCTTGCTGCAGTTAAATCACAAAATGGCGCAGCAATGAGCTTTGGCCGTGTAACGACTTTCTTAGACGTTTACATCGAACGTGATTTACAAGCAGGTATCATTACTGAGACTGACGCTCAGGAAATGATTGACCACCTAGTAATGAAACTACGTATGGTACGTTTCCTACGTACACCTGAATACGATGAGCTATTCTCTGGTGACCCAATCTGGGCTACAGAAACTATCGCAGGTATGGGTACAGATGGTCGTTCATTAGTAACTAAATCATCATTCCGTGTACTACACACACAATACACTATGGGTCCTTCACCAGAGCCAAACATCACGGTATTGTGGGCTGAAAACCTACCATTAAACTTCAAACGCTACTGTGCGAAAGTATCAATTGATACTTCATCAATCCAGTACGAGAATGATGATTTAATGCGTACCGATTTCGACAATGATGACTATGCAATTGCTTGTTGTGTATCACCAATGATTGTTGGTAAACAAATGCAGTTCTTCGGCGCACGTAGTAACCTTGCTAAAGCATTGTTATATACAATCAATGGCGGCGTAGATGAAAAACTAAAAGTACAAATTGGTCCAGTTGTAGACAAGATCACAGATGATGTGCTTGATTACGAAGACGTAGCAGCACGTTTAGACAAAATGATGGATTGGTTAGCAACAACGTATGTTACTGCACTTAACTCAATTCACTATTCACACGACAAATACTCGTATGAAGCATCACTAATGGCATTACATGACCGTGACGTTGAACGTACAATGGCATGTGGTATTGCGGGTCTATCTGTTACAGCTGATTCACTTTCTGCAATCAAATACGCGAAAGTTAAACCGATTCGTGATGAGAATGGTATTGCTACTGATTTTGAAATCGAAGGTGACTACCCTAAATTTGGTAACAACGATGCACGTGTCGATGATATCGCTTGTAGCCTTGTTGAAACTTTCATGAAGAAAGTTGCTAGCCACAAAATGTACCGTGATGCGAAACCAACGCAGTCTGTACTAACGATTACATCTAACGTTGTATACGGTAAGAAAACAGGTACAACACCAGATGGCCGTCAAGCAGGCGCACCATTCGCACCGGGTGCAAACCCAATGCATGGTCGTGATGAGAAAGGCGCGATCGCTGCGCTAACTTCAGTTGCAAAACTACCGTTTGAATACGCAAAAGATGGTATCTCTTATACTTTCTCTATCGTACCAAACGCACTAGGTAAAACAGACGATATCCGTCGTACTAACCTAGCTGGTTTAATGGATGGTTACTTCAAGCACAGCAGTGTAATTGAAGGTGGTCAGCACTTAAACGTAAACGTGATGGATCGTTCAATGCTACTTGACGCTGTTAAGCACCCTGAAAAATACCCACAACTGACCATTCGTGTGTCTGGTTACGCGGTACGCTTCAACTCGCTAACACCTGAGCAACAGCAAGACGTGATTACACGTACATTCCAACAATCATTCTAAGACTGTCGGAATAGTAGGATAAAACGACTACGGTTGTTTTAATCCTACCAAGAAATAAAAGCCTTACACATGTAAGGCTTTTGTATTTATAATCGATTTTACATTTATAATAGTCATATAGCCCTATCGTTTGGAGATATTATGTCGCTTATTAAGCCTATTGATTCTACTGAGTTATGTAGCACTGTCGGACGCATTCATTCTACCGAATCTTTTGGCTCTGTAGATGGACCAGGTATTCGTTACATCGTTTTCATGCAAGGCTGCTTAATGCGTTGCTTGTATTGTCACAACCGTGATTCATGGGATTTACATTCAGGTAAAGAAACCACCGTTGATGAATTAATGCGTGAACTGGTTTCATACAAGGCATTTATGCTCGCTACAGGTGGTGGTGTCACTGCATCAGGTGGTGAAGCAATGCTCCAACCTGAGTTTGTCCGTGATTTTTTCATCGCGGCCCAAGCTGAAGGTGTTAATACTTGCTTAGATACCAACGGCTATATTCGTAAATACACCGATGTTATTGATGAAGTGCTCGATGTCAGTGATTTAGTCATGCTTGATCTAAAGCAAATGAACGACAAGATCCACCAAGAACTCGCTGGCGTCAGTAATAAACGTACCCTTGAATTTGCCGAGTACTTAGCCAAGCGCGATCAAAAAACATGGATCCGTTATGTTGTGGTACCAGGTTTTACCGATGATGATGCATCTGCACATGAATTAGGTAAGTTTATTCAACACATGAATAATATTGAAAAAGTAGAATTGCTGCCTTATCACGAATTAGGCCTGCACAAATGGAAAACAATGGGCTTTGATTACCCCCTTGACGGTGTGCCGCCGCCAAGCAAAGACACCATGGACCGCATTCAAGCTATCTTATTAGAATATAAAGATAATGTAATTTATTAATGGTCCGAACAGAATTCTATTTCAAACCGATCCTAGCTCTATGCTATGATCGGTTTTTTGTTTTAGCCTTTTTGCTAATCGCCATCAGAATAATGAGATCACATGAACAACTTTTGCCCTACCTACCTTTGCCCTATCTGCGCGGGTCCATTATCCCTGCAAGATAAAAGTCTCGCTTGCGAGCAACGCCATCAATTTGATCTCGCAAAAGAAGGTTACGTAAACTTACTGCCGGTACAAAACAAAAAATCGAAAAACCCTGGTGATAACAAAGAAATGATGCAAGCGCGTCGTGAGTTTCTCGATCAAGGCTTCTATCAATCTCTGTCGGATAAGGTCAATAGCATTGCTAAGCAGGCGTTAAGCACTGTTGAAGCCCCGAACATCCTTGACCTAGGTTGTGGCGAAGGTTATTACACCCACCGCTTAGCGCAAGTAATGTCTAATTCTGATACAACTAGCAATGCCATACCACAAATCGCGGGGCTGGATATTTCTAAATCAGCGGTCCGCTATGCGGCAAAACGCTATAAGAGTATTAGCTTTTGTGTGGCAAGCGCGTACGCGACTCCTTTTGCTGATGCCAGCCAAGATTTAGTCACACGTATTTACGCGCCATCACAAGATGCTGAACTAGCCCGTATTGTCAAAGTTGACGGTTACTTAATCACAGTAACGCCTGCTGCTGAGCATTTGTTTGAGTTAAAACAAAAGATTTATCAAACACCTGAAAAGCATGACATGACGGTGGAAGACATTGCAGGATTTGACGTGATTGAACAACAGCGTTTAACGGATGTGATCACTCTTACGCAAGCCAAAGACAGCAAGAACTTATTAGAAATGACGCCGCTGGCGTGGAAAATGAATGATGAGCAAAAAGCAGCGCTCTACGCGGCTGACTTAACCCTTACGTTAGACTTTAATATCACCCTGTATAAACGTACCGCTTAGCTAGTCGATTATAATTATTCTATTTCGGTTAGCGTACGACTCGTTTTTCAGACAAAAAAATACCGGTATTATCGCTAATATCGGTATTTACTTTTAGGCTATCTTTAAGACCATGTCTTATTTTGCCATAAAGGCTTTGTCCATCCGCTTAAATGCACTTTCTAAAATGTCAGCCAATTCACTGTAATGTGGATTTTTTGCTGCAGGTTCAAGTTCGCAACCTTGCGTCACTAATCCTTGATATAACTCTCGATACCAAGTCGCAAGTGAAACAGGTAATAGCTCGCTAGAACGTTTGCCTAACCAATACAAACCCTGCATCGGTAAAGTAATCAATAATAATGCAATCGCAATACTTGCTGGCAATTGTTGCATATTACCATAAAGGTATTGCATCATTACCGTTAAAATTGCTAATGGCGGCATTGTCTTAAAGCCAAGCTGAGTCGCAGCAATAATTCTATTTTCAGGAAAAAGGGCTGCCAATTCTTTTTTCATCGGCCAACGCGTCATATAATGTTGACCTTTATAAAGCGTATCTTTAAACACACCCATCAGCATCCTCCCATAAAAAGATAAATTATCTATAATTCAAACCATACACTATGTCGTGGTACAGGTAAAATAGTATATGAATGTCACGTTAATGGTTTAGATCAACTTTATTACAAATATACTTTGAGATATCGTCCCATTGCAAGTAAACTATGAAGCAGTTAACACTTTAAGGGAAAATGTGAGTGACACAACTCACAGTTTTAACAAGTTGTCATTTTTTTAAGATGGATATTTAGTAACGAACATTCGTCGTATCAACTACGACATCGTACGTAAAAATGACAGTGTCAGCCAATTTGCTAAGCACAGACAATCTCTTTGCTTTAATAAAGATACGATACCAGAGCGAAAATCGCTAGGTATTGTTATCAGTTATTTTATTGATTATTTCATAATAGGTTTTTACGCATGAATAAACTCGTTCTAGTTCTAAACTGTGGTAGCTCTTCTCTTAAATTTGCAGTTCTTGATTCAGTATCAGGTGATGAAAAATTATCTGGTCTTGCTGAATGCTTTAATTTAGAAAATGCACGTATCAAGTGGAAACTTGACGGCAACAAAGGCACTGCCGATCTAGGCGCAGGCGCTTCACATAAAGAAGCTGTAGCGTACATTGTAAATAACATTCTTAAAGACCAAAAAGAAATGAGCGATGCTATTGTAGCTATCGGTCATCGTGTTGTTCACGGCGGCGAAAAATTCACTTCATCAGTAATCATTGATGAATCAGTAATGCAAGGCATCGAAGACTGTGCAACTTTAGCACCGCTTCACAACCCGGCTCACCTAATCGGTATCCGTGCTGCACAAGCTGCATTCCCAACACTACCACAAGTTGCTGTATTTGATACTGCGTTCCACCAGTCTATGCCTGAAAAAGCATACCTATACGCTTTACCATACAAACTATACCGCGACAATGGCATCCGTCGTTACGGCATGCACGGTACTAGCCATCTATTCATTGGTCGTGAAGCTGCTGCGCTTCTTGGTCAAAAAGTTGAAGAAACTAACATCATCAACTGTCATCTTGGTAACGGCGCTTCTGTTTGTGCAATTAAAGATGGTAAATCAGTAGACACAAGCATGGGTATGACTCCACTTGAAGGTCTAGTAATGGGTACGCGTAGTGGTGATCTTGACCCAAGCATCATCAACCACCTTGTTACACAGTGTAACTACACACTTGCTGAAGTTAACAGCATGCTGAACAACGAAAGTGGCTTACTAGGTGTGTCTGAAATTTCTAGCGATTGCCGTGCTATCGAAGATGGCCATGCTGAAGGTAAAGTTGGCGCAGTACGCGCAATGGAACTTTCTTGCTACCGTCTAGCTAAATACATCGCTTCATACGCAGCTGCTTTAGGCCGTATCGACGCTATCGTATTTACTGGTGGTATCGGTGAGAACTCTGACGTTATCCGTTCACTAGTTCTTAACCAACTTTCTATCTTCGGTATCGAAGTAGATGAAACTGCAAATACAGCTGCACGTTTCGGTTCTGAAGGTACAATCACTACAGCAAACAGTAAAATTAAAGCTATGGTTATCTCTACTAATGAAGAACTAGTTATTGCACAAGACGCAGTAAGCTTAATCTAATTAGCTAGTTAACTTAACTAAGTTTAACTTTTATAAGAAAGGTGTGACTGCACCTTTCTTTCTTCTCAATCCCAATATAAGGGGACGCTAGTGGCTCGCACTATAATGCTTATCCCAGTTGGCGTAGGCGTAGGCGTAACTTCTGTTAGTCTAGGTATGGTTCGTGCGTTTGAACGCAACGGCCTAAACGTTAACTTTTTCAAACCTGTTGCTCAACCTCGCCAAGGCGAAAAAGGTCCAGAGCTTTCAACTGAAATTATCCGTCAAGGAACGAATGCATCACCTGCAACACCGTTCACTTTATCACACGCTGAAAAATTAATCGGTGCTGGTAAAACTGACGTACTTCTTGAAGATATCGTTGAACGTTTCGAATCGCACATGGTTGATGCTGAAATCGTTGTTGTTGAAGGTCTAGTACCAACATCAAAACAGCCATTTGCTAACGATGTTAACTACAACATCGCTAAAGCACTTGACGCTGAAATGGTATTTGTGACTAACCCTGGCACAGATTCTTCAGAACAACTTAAAGATCGTTTAGAGATCGCTTGTTCTAACTTCGGCGGCAGCAAAAACAAAAACATCATTGGTTGTGTGATCAACAAAGTTGGCGCACCACTTGATGAAGCTGGTCGTAGCCGTCCAGATCTTGCAGAAATGTTTGAAGCAAACACAGGTAATGCTAGCCATAACCTAGAAGTGCTACAAGTATTTGGCAAAAGCCCAATGCCTATCCTGGGTTGTATCCCATGGAGCGCAGAGCTAATTGCACCACGTGCAAAAGATCTAGCTAAACACTTAAATGCTGAAATCCTAAACGAAGGCGAAATCGAAGAACGTCGTCTAGTGGGTATCACTTTCTGTGCACGTTCTATCCCGAACATGCTTGAGCACTTCCGTCCAGGTGGCTTATTAGTTACTTCTGGCGATCGTGCTGACGTTATTGTTGCTGCATGTCTTGCTGCAATGAACGGCGTCAAAGTTGGCGCATTACTATTAACTGGTGATGTTCGTCCAGACGAAAGCGTATTAAAACTTTGTCAACAAGCGATGGCAACTGGTTTACCAATCATGTTGACGCCGACAAACACTTGGCAGACTGCATTAACGCTTCAAAACTTCAATCTTGATATCCCTGCAGATGACAAACAGCGCATCGAAGCGGTTCAAGAATACATCGCAAGTCATATCGACAAGCAATGGATTGAAACGTTAACAGTTGGTACACAGCGTACTCGTCGTCTATCACCACCTGCATTCCGTTACCAGTTAACAGAATTAGCACGTCAAGCGAAGAAACGTGTTGTTCTTCCTGAAGGTGAAGAACCACGTACAATTGAAGCGGCTAACATTTGTGCTGAACGCGGTATCGCGATCCCAGTACTTGTGGGTAACCCTGCTGAAATTAAACGTGTTGCAGAAAGCCAAGGTATCGTGCTTTGTGACGGTGTTGAAATTGTAGATCCAGTAACATGTCGTGAAAAATATGTTGCTCCTATGGTTGAACTGCGTAAAGCGAAAGGCCTTACTGAAGTAGTAGCACGTGAACAACTACAAGATAGTGTTGTTCTTGCGACTATGATGTTAGAACAAGCTGAAGTTGATGGTCTTGTATCTGGTGCCGTTCACACGACAGCAAACACAATCCGTCCAGCACTACAGTTGATCAAAACGGCACCGGGTTCAAACCTAGTATCTTCGATCTTCTTTATGTTGCTACCAGATCAAGTGTTAGTGTACGGTGATTGTGCAATTAACCCTGATCCAAATGCTGACCAACTAGCTGATATCGCAATTCAATCTGCTGATTCTGCTAAAGCGTTCGGTATTGAACCTCGCGTTGCTATGATCTCTTACTCAACTGGTTCATCTGGCCAAGGTAGTGATGTAGAGAAAGTGCGTGAAGCAACTAAACTTGCACAAGAACGTCGCCCAGATCTAATCATCGACGGTCCATTACAGTACGATGCTGCTATTATGGAAAATGTTGCAAAAAGTAAAGCGCCAAACAGCCCTGTTGCTGGTAAAGCGACTGTATTTGTATTCCCAGATCTTAATACTGGTAACACAACTTACAAAGCGGTACAGCGTTCTGCAAACCTAATCTCTATTGGTCCAATGCTGCAAGGCATGCGTAAACCAGTAAATGATTTATCACGTGGCGCATTAGTAGACGATATCGTTTACACAATCGCGCTAACAGCAATTCAAGCTAAGCAATTAAGCAACTAGTTTGAAAACCTGTTAAACGTGTACTAAGGCTCCCTCGGGAGCCTTTTTTGTCCCTGTAAATATACCTCCAGTTCTCTATACACCAAGCTGCTGTTTCAGTTCTTGAATTAACGCTGGCGGGAGATTCAAGTGTTTTTCTAATTCCTGCAGATATGCTTTTTCCATGAAGTGGTCAACATCGATAACCGCGTACGAAATTAAATACACTTCACAGGCTTGTTCTATCGAGGTAATTCTTGCCGCTAACGCAGCGGGATCCAATGGCTTCGCAAGTGCAGCTTCAATGAGTTGATTCGTGCCATCATCGATACCTAGGCCGTTTAACTTGATGATAATAGCTTGATGTTCTTCAGCGTCTATGTGTCCGTCAGCTCTCGCAGCGCCAATCATGGCATCAAGTAACAAGTCGGTATTACACTGTAATACCGGCTCTGAAGTTAATTCAGCCTGATTTTGGAATGATGTCGAGTTTACCTGATTCGATGCCTGGCTTGCAGGAGCGACCTTCTGATCTGATTGCCACTTTTGATAAGCATAATAAGCCGCGCCACCCAGCGCTGCTACGCCGCCTACTTTTGCCGCTTTACCTGCATAGTTACGGCCTTTTTTGCTACCTAAAAGAGTACCTAAGATACCGCCTGAAACAAGTCCACCACCAAATCCTGATGCCATTTTTTTAGCTGATTCAACATTGATATTTTGGCTGCTTAATTTACCGCTATTTTTCTCTAATAGCTGTTTACCTTCGCTCAGTAATTGTTGAAATAATTTGCTGCTATTCATATTTAGGCTCTTCCTCATTAATTAACTCACAATTAATATATGGCATAGCGTCTCGTTACCCAAGATTGTTGACACTTATTTGCGTAACATCGACACTGATTTACATACGATGTCCACAATAGCGCTCAGGGCGATTAAAGCTGAATATTCAACCCCTGTATCTCAAATTTAAAAGAGGCCGTTGAAGAGTCCTGCGAGGCCATTTTATATAACAAAAACAACTTAATTATTCAGTCTTTAGTTGTATTTAATTTCTAATTTTTTCTTGATTTTTCATGAAATATAAATGCAACTAAGTAAAATCATTTGAATACAACGACTTACACTGACACCTCAAGTTAACACACATGGTTATCCACAGAATCTGTGGATAACCTAACAAAAAAGTCAATTATTCACAAAACGATCGCGGAATATAACTAATTTAGTCCACAACACGTATTTTATGCTTAAAGTTATGCACAAGCGAAATACAACTAAGCGAGTATATACATAAATAATACTAACCTGTGTATAACATGATGATTTAAAAGTTAAGTGAAGTAGAGGTATCAGGAAAGGCATAAAAAAGGCATAAAAAAAGCCTCAATAGAGGCTTTTTAATAATCAATTTGCTATCGCGAATCTAGCCTGTCGGTTAGATTAGTTTACGCCAGCTTCATCATCAAGTTGGTCACGTAGTTCCGCTTCCATTTCTTGTTTCAATTCGTCTTGAAGTTGATAATACGATAAATCGTTTTCATTATAGTCCATCATAACCACCTTAATAGTACTTAACAGTACATCTTTAAAATATGCCGATAATCGATAATCCGCTTATCACACTTCCCTGGAACAACCTTCTGCCCAGTCCATGTATTAATCCTAACACAGCATTTTAAGTCCGCAATATTTGTTGTTCACGATGAAAATATTGATCCTCGTCAATAAATTCATTCTGTAATTATTTATCAACATTTTGGTTACCAGCTCTTCATATGAAAGCAAATGCAGGATATAAGAAAGGATCTACGGCCTCAAAACATAACCAGTTGACTAAAACTGAACGATAATAAACAAAATAGAACAACTTAATATAAGTTATATCAAAAAGTAATATAAAGGGGTTTTGATGCTAAAGTGATAAATATTCACCGATTTTGAGGGAAATTTGAGTTTAAAGAAACAAAGAAAATAATGTAAAGGGGAGCTTTGATATCGAAATTACACTAATTAGCGTGAAAATGACTAATTTAGCCTGTCGTTTTAGCGTAATAGTTAAAACGACAGGCTGATATCAATTACTCCGCTTTTGGCGAGTAAATGAAGATTAATACTTTAAGGCCTTTGCCCGCTTCAGCTTCTTTAAACACAGCTGGTGTTGGCAGTTGTTCTTGGAACACGCAATCAGGGCAATGCTCAGCAACATTATCAAATAAGAACTGCTCACCCAATTCAGGAGCGTTCAAACATAACATCACTTTACCACCCGGCTTCATTAACTGCGGGATACGTTTAATGATCTTGCTGTAATCACGTTTGATATCGACACTGCCTTTCTGGAACGACGGTGGATCAGAAATTAACAAATCATAAGGACCATGCTTACGTAAACGGCCATATGATTTAAAGATATCAACACCTTCAAATTTAACCTTCTTAAGATCATGACCGTTACTGCGGTGATTATCACGACCCATCGTCAGTGATGTGCGGCTAAGATCAACATTCATCACTTTATCTGCCCCGCCCGCTAATGCGGCCACAGAGAAAGCACACGTATAAGAAAACAAGTTCAATACGTTAGCATTTTCAGACTGCTCTTTAACCCACTGACGGCCATTGGCCATATCAAGGAACAAGCCAGTGTTTTGCGCACGCCCAAACTCAAGATTGAAGGTCATGCCATTTTCAGTAATTTCAGTACGATTACACTCTTCACCAAGGAATAATGATGTCGGCGCGCGTTCACGACAACGGAATTGCACTAAAACCGTTTTACACTGCTCGCCAAGTTGTGCTTGTAGCGCTTCAGCTAGCAGCATCAAATACTCGTTTTCTTCTTCTTTGTATAACGTAATAAGTGCAACTGGTGACAACCAATCAATGTTCATATGCTCAAAACCAGCATACGTATGGCCACGACCATGGAACAAGCGACAAGCATCTTCTGCAACCGCAGAAAAATCAATAAATTCAAGCGGCAATTTCACATCAGCCTCAGACATAGCGACAGTCACAATCTTATTCACCTTAATTAATCTTACAAAACAAAAAGGGATGCACACTGTACATCCCTTTATTCAATTCACCGTATTATACTTGATTAGCACTAAAATGCGATCAAGCCGCTCGGTTATTTTTTCACATCGACATCACTACTGATCAGTATCGACATCCAATTTTGCTCATTAATGGTTTCTAAACCAATTTTCACAATCATCGTCAGTGGTACAGCGAGTAACATACCGACAAGGCCAAGTAACCAGCCCCAGAAGATTAATGATAAGAAAACAATTAAGGTTGATAATCCAAGCCCTTTGCCCATGAAGCGAGGTTCAACAACGTTACCCATGATCAAATTAATCGTCACATAACCAGCAGCGACCGCACCAGCTTGTGGTAAACCGAGTTGTAAGGTAGTTAAGATCACCGCCGGTACAGCAGCAATTAAAGAACCGATATTAGGTACGTAGTTAAGTAGGAAGGCAATCAATCCCCATAACAGATAGAAATCAACGTCCATTATAAACAGCATTAAACCAACTGAAATACCTGTCGCAATACTGACTAAAGTTTTGATCGCGACGTACTTGTTCACCGAATCTAAAAACTTATCTAACTGGGCTAATTTAAAATCAGGGTCTTTGAACATTAAATGTAATTTCTTCGGTAATACATCACCTTCAAACAGCATAAATACAACCGTTAACAAGATCAGAAAAATATTAGCCATCACCCCAGATAAGCTGCTCACCATGCTAGATACCATAGTAACCGCCGTACCAGGGTTAAAGTATTCTAATAAAGTATCTGATGATATTTGAATATTGTATTTATTTAAGAACACCACTAAATCGCCGTAGTGCCCTTTGATTTGACTTTGGTAGTCGCCGATATTACTGGTAAGTTGCTGCACGCTTGAACCAATCACGCTGGTAATAGTAAGGCCAATCAGGATGGCAATAATCAATACAACAAAAATAGCAATTGCCCGAGGTATACGGCAACGCGTAATCAACTCGACCAATGGATTACAGATAATGGCAATAAATATCGCCAGTAAGAATGGGATAATAATCGGTGTGGCTATTTTAATACCACCGAGAATAATGATCACCGCCGCTATCATCACCAAATTACGCATTTGGCTATTTTCGTTTAGAATTAGTTTCATAGTTACTCATATAAGGTGCCACAGGGGCTAATCGTCGCTGACATTCTACGACGTGATAGATGAATATAACCTTAACTTGATAGAAACACTAATCATATTATATGGATGCAGTCGCTAAAATATAAACAATAGAGAAGTTTAGAATGGTAAAAAATGAATCTGGAATCGGAATAGAATGAAATTGATGAACTAGATTGAAGAAGTAGAAATGGTGGAGCCAAACGGGATCGAACCGATGACCTCGACACTGCCAGTGTCGCGCTCTCCCAACTGAGCTATGGCCCCATTTCTACAGCAGCTTGCGCTACTGCAGGGATAATATGCATCTGCCGTTTTGGTGTCAATATCTACAATAAAAAATTAAGACCAAACGACAGAAAGTATATTATTTACACACCGTTAGGCGTTTTCACGTGCAGCAATAAATGCTAACGCTTTGTCGATACCAGCAAGGCTACGTTCTTTGCCGATAAGCTTTAATGTTACATCTAATGACGGTGATTGACCGGCACCAGTAATAGCAACACGTAGAGGCATACCAACTTTACCCATACCCACTTCAAGCTCAGTCGCAGTATCGTTAATTGCAGCATGTAATACTTCAGCATCGCTCCAATCTGCAATCGCAGCTAGTTTTTCTTGAACTTTAACTAGCGCTTCTTTAGCTACTGGGCGTAAGTGTTTCTTCGCCGCAGTTGCATCAAATTCAGCGTAGTCTTCAAAGAAGTAACGGCTAGAAGTCGCAAGTTCTTTTAGTGTCTTAGCACGTTCAGCAAGTACTTTAACGATTTCAGCTAGTGCTGGACCGTTAGTCGTATCGATGCCTTGGTCTGCCATGTGCCACTCTAGGTGAGTTGCAACATATTCAGGTGCTAGTGTTTTAATGTAATGTTGGTTTACCCATTGTAGCTTCTCTGTATTAAACGCTGAAGGCGCTTTGTTTACATCGTCTAAGCTAAACAGTTTGATCATTTCTTCAGTGCTGAAGATTTCTTGATCGCCATGTGACCAACCTAAACGTACTAAATAGTTTAGTAGTGCTTCAGGTAGGTAACCGTCATCACGGTATTGCATCACACCTACAGCGCCATGACGCTTAGATAGTTTAGCGCCGTCATCACCTAAGATCATTGCAACGTGAGCGTACTGTGGAACTGGCGCACCTAGTGCTTTTAGGATGTTGATTTGACGTGGTGTATTGTTCAGGTGATCTTCACCACGAACAACATTAGTAATACCCATATCCCAGTCATCAACAACAACACAGAAGTTGTATGTTGGTGAACCGTCTGTACGGCGGATGATCAGATCATCTAATTCTTTATTAGCAAATTCAACTTTGCCACGGATCTTGTCATCAACGATAACAGAACCTTCTTTCGGATTGCGGAAACGCACAACGAAATCAGCACCCGTGTCAGCAATGTCACCATGGCTACATTTGCCATCGTAACGTGGGCTTTCTTTTTCAGCCATTTGCTTTTCACGTAATTCATCAAGACGCTCACGTGAACAATAACATTTGTATGCTTTGTCTTCTGCAAGTAGTTGATCAACTAATTCGTTGTAACGATCGAAACGTTGAGTTTGGAAATACGGACCTTCATCCCAATCCAGACCAGCCCATTTCATGCCTTCTAAGATCGCGTCAACCGCTTCTTGAGTAGAACGCTCTAAATCAGTATCTTCGATACGCAATACAAATTCACCACCTTGGCTTTTTGCATGTAACCAAGAATAAAGCGCTGTACGTGCGCCGCCTACGTGCAAGTAGCCAGTTGGGCTAGGTGCAAAACGAGTCTTAACAGTCATAAGTCTCACAATACCTTTTACATTATTTAATTAGCTTAACCCACGACAGGTTAAGCACATGATGCTGCGCATTTTACCATTAAAGCTAAAACTAACAACACGCGAACTAAAATTAACTACTAACACACATCAACATATTAGCTATGCGATGCTATTAACTAATTATGTGAAGCTAAAAGCGCCAATAAATCATCTTCTGAGAGAATATCGATCTCTAACTCTTGTGCTTTAGTGAGCTTAGAACCTGCAGCAGGACCGGCCACTAACGCTGTTGTTTTCTTCGACACGCTACCAGCAACCTTCGCGCCTAAATCTTGTAAACGCGTTTTCGCATCAGCACGCGAGATATTCACTAGTGTTCCCGTGATCACATAGATCGTACCAAGCAATGGTTGCTGACTTTCTTCTTTAACCGCCACGTCATCCCAAGTCATGCCCGCTTCAATTAACTGGTCAATCACTTCAAGATTATGTGCTTCACGGAAGAAGTAATAAATATGCTTCGCAACGATCTCACCAACATCACTGATCAACACTAAACGCTCAACCGAGGCTTTTTTGATGAACTCTAATGTTAGCAGGTCATTGGCCAGGTTCGCTGCAGTCGCTTCACCCACTTCACGAATACCCAAAGAATAAAGGAATTTAGCAAGTGTAGTGTGCTTTGCTACTTTTAACGCTTCGAGTAAATTAGTGGCTTTCTTTGGCCCCATACGATCAAGCAAGGTCAGTTTGCCAAACGTCACAGTAAATAGATCGGCTGGTGTTTTAATTAACTCAGCATCCACTAATTGTTCTACTAGCTTGTCACCCAATCCATCAACGTTCAACGCCTTACGTGAGGCAAAATGTTTAATCGCCTCTTTACGTTGAGCGCCGCAATACAATCCTGCAGTACAACGTACCGTTGCTTCGCCTTCAATACGTTCGACTTCAGAATCACACACCGGACATGTCGATGGGAAAACGATGTCTTGTGCATCATCAGGTCGGCGCTCTAACATCACACGCGCGACTTGTGGGATCACGTCGCCTGCTCGGCGGATGATCACCTGATCTTTAATTTTAATGCCTAAACGCGCAATTTCATCGGAGTTATGTAGCGTCGCATTACTCACCGTTACGCCACCAACAAAGACAGGTTCTAAACGTGCTACAGGCGTGATAGCGCCAGTACGACCCACTTGGAATTCAACATCCAGTAACGTGGTGATTTCTTCTTGCGCTGGGAATTTATGCGACGTTGCCCAACGTGGTGCTCGCGCAACAAAACCGAGTGTTTTCTGCAACTCTAAATCATCAACTTTATATACGACACCGTCAATGTCATACGACAGTGCATCACGACGCTGACCAATGTCTTCATAGAAATCTAAGCAACCTTGATAGCCCATTGCCACAGTAACATCAGCACAAACAGGTAAACCCCATTGCTTTAGTTTCTGTAGGTTTTCTGCATGAGAGTTCGATAAGCCTTTACCTTCGACCTCGCCTTCCACAACACCTAATGAATAAGCATTAAAAGCTAACGGGCGACTTGCTGCAATCTTTGGATCCAGCTGACGTAAGCTACCAGCAGCCGCATTACGAGGGTTCACAAAGGTCTTCTCGCCTTTCTTCTTGGCATTAACATTCAGCTGTTCAAAACCGGCTTTCGGCATGAACACTTCACCACGTACTTCTAAACGCGCTGGAAAGTCATCACCACGTAAACGCAGTGGAATTGATTTAATGGTTTTTACATTTTCAGAAATGTCTTCACCAATTTGACCATCGCCACGGGTTGCTGCACGGACAAAGTGACCGTTTTCATACAAAATGCTTGCAGCAAGACCATCGAGTTTTGGCTCACAGCTAAATTTGATCTCGGTTTTAGTCAATAAACGATCTTGTAGACGTTTTTCAAACGCCAATAACTCTTCTGCAGAAAACACATTATCCAATGACAACATCGGTATCTCATGCTTAATTTGACTAAAAGCAGTCAGCGCTTCGCCACCGACCTTTTGAGTTGGAGATGTGGCGAGTGCAAGTTCTGGGTGTTCTGTTTCTAACTGTTTTAGTTCACGCAATAAGCGGTCGTATTCCGCATCGGGTACAGTCGGATTATCCAGCACGTAATACTGGTGATTATACTCTTCTAATTGAAGTGTTAAGGTTTGAATCTGTTTTGCTTGTTCTGACATCTTTATTTCCAAAGATAAAAAATTCCGAAGATCAAAAAAAGCCCCACAGAAGTGAGGCGTTTATCTGGATAACATTGTTTATTTAGTGCTATTTTTCGCTAATACGTTACTTTGTTAGTGAACGGTTTTCTAATTTGCGAATAAACACTTGTTCTTGCTCAATAGATTCTTCTGTTAACGGGTGACGACTGCCATCCATTAATAAACCATCTACGCCATCAGCGATACGCTCTGCTGCACTTAGCATCAGGCCATAATTATGTGATGCTTGACCTGCACACGGGAACATCATGAATAATGAAACCCCAGGAGACTCAAACTGCTCCATCGTATCAATATCAAACGTACCTGGTTTAACCATATTCGCAAGACTAAAGATAACAGCACCTTTACCTGCAGCATCAACGTGGCGGTGGAAAATATCCATTGCACCAAATTTGAAACCAAAAGCAGACAATTCTTGTAATAATTCAGCGCCAGCAATGCTCTTGCCTTCACGCGCCATAATGTTTATTACGAATACAGCTTCATCAGGCAATGCCTCTTCAGACTGGGCTGTTGTATCAACTACAGTGTTAACAACAGCAGAGTCTTCACGTGCAGCCTCAATCACCATCGCAGCGTGATCAACAGCTTGAATATTGCGTTCAATCTCGTCGCTATTAACGGCTGTAGCAATCACGCTGTCATTGACCATGTGAACCACAGGACGAATCACTTCATCATCTTGTGTTGCCGGTTCATCTTCAACGCTATTTTCGACTTCTGCGCTAACAACATCATAACTTAAATCGTTTTTAACATGCGCGTTAGTCTCTGATGCTGCCAAAGATCCTTCAACATCAGTTGCAGAAAACGAACTCGTTAACCCACTAGTATTGACAGTGCTGTTCTTGATAACACTGTTATTTATAGCACTGTTCTTTGTCACAGTATTATTTATAGCACGACTAAACTGCGGCTCAATTTTTTCAACTTCAACAGGTGTCGATTCTTCACGGCCTAAGTTCATTGTCGGTTCGACAGATTTAGTCACAACACGTTTTTCACCAATGCCATCAAGGTCAAAACCTTGATTATCTTTAACGTTCTGCTCAAGTTTGCCTAACGGTTTATCTTTTAATGGTTTTACTTCGTTCTTTTTATTCGACCAAAGGCCGTGGGCAATTAAAGCAACAATTGCAATAAACCCTAATATGATGAGAACAAGTCGCAAATCTTGCATAACAGCCTATCTCTTAATGTTAATTGTCTGTAAGTTCTACCGCAGCCGATATATCGACAGCGACGATTCGAGAGACCCCTGGTTCATGCATGGTCACTCCTATTAATTGCTGAGCCATTTCCATGGCTAACTTATTATGACTAATATAAATAAATTGTACTGTTTCTGACATCTCCTGAACCAGTTTACAAAAACGCCCGACATTTAATTCATCGAGTGGCGCATCCACTTCATCTAGCATACAAAATGGCGCAGGGTTTAATCTAAATATCGCAAACACTAACGAGAGTGCTGTTAAGGCTTTTTCACCACCCGAAAGCAATGAAATGCGCGCATTCTTTTTACCCGGAGGACGCGCCATAATGGTGACCCCCGTGTCCAATAAATTGCTTGATGTAAGTTCTAACCAAGCTGCACCACCACCAAATACTTTTGGAAATAATGCTTTAAAATCAGTATTAATTTTTTCAAACGTTGTCGCAAACCGAGTACGAGTCTGTTTATCAATTTTAACAATCGCCGCTTCAAGCGTTTCGATAGCTTTCTCTAAATCATCGGTTTGTTCGTCTAAATACTGCTTACGCTGCGATTGTTGTTCAAATTCTTCGACAGCCGCCAAGTTAACAGCGCCTATCTTTTGTAATTGTGCTTCCAGTTGTTTCAACTGTTGCTGGTATTCTTTTAGCGTTAATATATTAACACACTCACGTTTCAATGTGTCTACATCCACATGGTCATCCGCAATTTGTTGATATAGTAGCTGTTCTCTTGCTTTGTTGTTAGCCTGCTTTAAATCTAACTGCTGAACTTTGTCTTTCACTTTTAAGCTACTTGACATTATCCTAGCACGTTTTTCTTCAACATGACGCCTGTCATCAATCAGTTTTGCGCGTGTTAGTTTCTTCGCGTTGTTGTCACTTTCGATAGCGATTTGTTTTTCAGCCGCGATCGCACGTGCGGTTTCTAGTTGCTGTAAGCTTTCAGCATATAATGAGTCGTCACCTAATGCAGCTATATCTTGTAAAATAGTTTGATATTGTGCATCTGTTTTGGCAATAAGCTGCTGCTGCTTCTCTATTTCAACGGTAAACTTAGTTTTCACCAAGAGTAATTCTTGTACTTGTTTTGCAAGCACTTGTTGTTCTTGTAAAAATTTAGCTTTATCTGCTTTTGCTGATTCCGCTTTTTGAATCAATCCATCATCATTCGCGAGCTGAGTGATTGCGGTTTTTGTCGACATTATCTGCTCGTTAAAGCGCTGCACTTCTTCAGCTTCAATCGCGAGTAAATTATCCAGCGTTAATAATCGAGTATTTAATTGATCATTTTGAAGCTGCCATTGAGCTTGCTGCTGCTGTAATAAGCCCAGCTCAACGGTTAACTGTTTCACTTCACTTTGCTTGTCATGTAAATTCTTTTGCAACTGCGCCGTTTGATACTGGTATTCGTCCTGAGTCACCTTCAGCGCTATTAATTGATTGTGCTGCTTATCTATCAGGGTTTCAGTGGCCGTTAAACGCCCTTGCAACAGTGATGCTTGCAGTTGCATTTCAATACGCCCTTGTGGCGCCGACACATTGGCTTTAGCATGCTGTGATAGCCACACACCTTCGTCGGTAAACCAATCGCCATGTGCGGTGATATAACTGTATTGGCTGTGATTTTCCACACCCGCTTTCGCGTCGTTAATGTTCGCGACACAAGTCACTTGATTTAGCTGACGGTTAAATAAATTGTTTTTAACTTTATCTGCTAACGAACCAATACGCGCGTCACACTGACTCGGTTTAAACCACTGCAAAGCCGGTAACTCATCAAGATCAAACTGAGCCAATTGCTCATCCGAAATACAGTAAGCATCTAGCCAATTCGCCAATACTTTTTCAACTGCAGACTCCCAACCAGGTTCAACATCTAGCTGCTGTAATAACTTTAACGGAATTGAATCGAAATTACACTCTAACCAAGTATGTGCATGGTCGGCATGCTCAGCTTTACGAAGTAGCTCTGCGATAACACTGAGTGAGGCTTTAATTTCAATTTTTTCAGCCGCATTTTTACCTATATTCGTGTCGAGTACTGATACTTGTTTATCAATGCCTTGAGCGCCGTTATTCAGCCCTGCTAATTCATGCGCGAGCTGTGTTTCTTGTGATTGTAGCCGTTGCAGCTCAGCGGTTTTATCACTGATTAAAACTTGCTTACTGTGCTGAACAAATTGTCGTTGCTCTTCAGCTAATTCGCTGCGCTGCAGTTTACTTTTATTCAATACTGATTCAGCGCTTTTCACCGCGTTAGTCAGCACATCCAGTTTACTGCTAAAACGTTGCACTTTTTCCAGGTATACCGCATGTTGAGCAATCGCCTGATCACTCGTGATCGTCGCTGTCGCGAGAGATTGATCAATCACCACTAATTCTGCAGATAGTCTATTATAGTCAGCCTCGGTCAATAAGGCCTGTTGCTGATGAACCTGTAATTGCGCTTGCTCTTCTTGCAGTAATACCTTTAATTTTTCGCTTTGCTGCAGATGTTCTTGTTGTTTACCTGCCGACTCTTGCTTGCGTGCTTTGTGATGCAGTAATTTCTGCTCAATCTTGGTTAATTCTGTGCCCTGTAAATAAAACGCTTGTTGCTGATTTTCAATTAATATCGACAGTTCACTTAACTGTACGTCCAAGTCGGTGATCTGAGTTTGCAACTTAGTCTCTGTTGCCGTCAGTTTCTCTTGTTCATTCATCAGCACGAGTTTTTGTTGAGCAAGCTGATTAATCGAACGTTCAACATCATATATCTGCACTAAACCAAGACGACTTTTCGCTTCACGTTGCTGCTGCTTTAACGCTCGAAACTGCTTCGCAACCGCTGACTGTACTTTTAACTTGTCAATTTGCACGCCTAATTCAATGCGGATATCTGCGAGTCGGTTAAGGTTGTCTTTGGTCTGATTAATGCGTTGCTCGGTTTCACGGCGTTTTTCTTTATATTTAGAAATACCTGCCGCTTCTTCAATAAAATGACGTAATTCATGGGGTTTAGATTCGATTAAGCGCGAGATCATACCCTGCTCAATAATCGCATAACTACGCGGCCCTAAACCTGTGCCTAAAAACAGCTCAGTAACATCTTTACGGCGACATTTTTTACCATTGAGATAATATTGATTAGTACCATCACGGTAAAGTTCGCGACGAATAGACACTTCATTATATTGCAATAAAGCATGATCAATTCGTTGTTTGGCATTATCGAATAGCAATTCCACACTGGCTCTCGACACAGGCGCGCGCGCCACTGAACCGTTAAAAATAACGTCAGCCATGGCATCGCCACGCAAGTGTTTAGCTGAGCTTTCGCCCAGCACCCAGCGGACTGCATCAATAATATTGGATTTACCACAGCCGTTAGGGCCAACAACCGCAGTCATATCATGGGGGAAAAGCAGTTCTGTGGTATCCACAAACGACTTAAAACCAGATATTTTGATCTTTTTAAGGTACATATCAAACAACGAATATAGAATAACCAGAAAACTTTAGCAGATGTGCCTGCAATATTAAAGATTCCTCTGATGAGAATAGAAAAGCTGCTGCTTTTTACTGCACTTTTTACGCCAATCGGGGTCTCTTTTAATGCAATGATAGCAGCACCATAACAACTGCATGATAAGATATGCCACTTAAACCACTTACATAGGCTCCATAGAATATGCTTTCAGTAAAACCATCTCTATCTGGATTTCAATATTTCTTACAAGGTTTTGATTTGATCCGTCAACCTAAGTTAAGACCTTTTGTATTGATCCCACTATTAGTAAACTTGATTTTGTTCTCGGTTAGCTTTTACTTCTTATTTCAACAAATCGACGTTTGGTTGCTGGAGCTTGAGGCTAGTTTCGACTGGTTGAGCTGGTTGGTTTATATTATTAAGCCCCTCGCCTTTATTGTCATTTTGCTGGTCTTTGGGTTCTTTTTTGGCGCGATTGCCAATATTATTGCCGCACCGTTTAATGGCTTATTGGCGGAACAAACAGAGCTGTTATTAAGTAATAAGCCGCTACCAGAAATGAGTATCAAAGACATCATATTAGATATCCCGCGCGTACTGACGCGAGAGCTAAAAAAAATAAAATACTACATCCCGCGTGCAATCGGTTTACTGCTGTTATTTTTTATCCCAGTCGTTGGTCAGACAGTTGCTCCAGTATTGTGGTTTATCTTTACCGCTTGGATGTTAGCAATCCAATATGCCGATTATACGTTTGATAATAACAAAGTCGGCTTTGATGAGATGCGTAATGAATTGTCATCCAATCGTATGCAATCATTAAGTTTTGGCTCGATGGTTGCACTGTGCCAATCCATTCCCGTGGTGAACTTCATGATCATGCCGGTTGCCGTTTGTGGTGCAACAGCAATGTGGGTTGATAACAGCGGTAAACAGCCGTAATAAACAGTACTGTAAATAATGACTATAAACAGTAGCGTTAAAAAAGCCCCAGTTAATCACTTAACTGGGGCTTTTTATTACTTACCGTTTATTCATGGCATTTATATAAATTCCATGAATAGCCATAGGAGCGAGCTAGATGACTAGCAGCGTTTCAATACCAACGAACCCACAGAATAACCCGCACCAAACGAGCAGATTAACGCTAAGTCACCACTTTCCACACCGTCTTGGTGTAAATGGAACGCAATAATAGAACCTGCTGACGCGGTATTCGCGTAAGTATCAAGAATGATCGGTGCTTCTGTCGCTGATGGATCGCGACCCAATAGCTTCTTAGCCAAATAGTTGTTCATGTTGATATTAGCTTGATGTAACCACAAGCGTTTAAAGTTACTTGCTTGTAAGTCTAAGCCGCTCAGTTGTTCTGTGATCAAGTTATACACAGTCGGTAATACTTCTTTAAATACCTTACGGCCATTTTGCATGAAGAAGCTTGAATCAGCGTTAATATCAGCGCCTTCACTACGGCTTAAATAACCTAAGTTATTGCGGATGTTATTTGAATACTGCGTAAACAACTTACTATCAATGATTTCGTAACAGTACTCACTTGTCGCCGTCGTTTTGTCTTCAATCACAACCGCGGTACACACATCACCAAAGATAAAGTGGCTATCGCGATCTTTAAAGTTTAAATGCGCAGAGCAAATTTCAGGATTTACCACTAATGCCGCTTTACTGCGGCCAGACTTAACCGCATCCATCGCGTTAGCAATCGCAAATGTAGCCGACGAACACGCCACGCTCATATCGTAGGCGAAGCCATTAGCACCCAAGAAGTGCTGTAGTTCAACCGCCATAGCAGGATAAGCACGTTGGAACCCTGACGCAGCAAAAATAATTAAATCGATGTCTTGTGCTTCTTTATTGGCAGCAGCTAAAGCTTGCTTGGCCGCAACCAGCGCCATCTGTACGGTAATGCTTGGCTCATCATCGCTAATCGGTTGAAATATAGGGCGCATGATCGCAGGATCTAAAATACCCGCTTTGCTCATCACAAAACGACTTTTAATACCCGATGCTTTTTCAATAAATTCACTGCTTGAATGTGCTTTAGCTGTCACTTCACCAGCTTCGATCGCCGCGGCATTGTCAGTATTAAAATTATCAACATAACTATTAAAGCTTGTTACTAGTTCATCATTACTGATTGCATCTGGAGGGGTAAATAAACCGCTACCACTAATTACTACATTACTCATTACATTGTCCTTTAGCGACTCATGGTGTTGGATCGCTATCAGCTAAATTGGGATACAGAGTTAACTAAAATAAAGCAAACTGTGTACTAGATCTAGCTGTGCATCCGACAAAAATGAAAAAATAGTACCTCGGCAATCAAATTAATGCTTAAAAAAAACGGCGTAAACACCGAATTAATTTATTAGCTGGAACTAATTACGCCAATTTGGTCTATATATAGAGAGGACTCAACACCATACCCCCGCATTCGAATGCCTTATATACGCTTTATTAAGTGGTGGTAGAAATGGAATTTAAACACTATGCATAACTAATCGTTATAAGTTCTTATCATTTAAGAACCTAACGATATAACAAAACAGCATTTTCAATTTTCAAACTTATCAGTATGCTTAAGACATAAGTTAGTTAATTCGTTCACAAATAACAGTTACCACATACGTATAATTACTAAATACATATAAGTTACGTGTAATCATTTATATAGGGAAATCCCATGAGCCAAATTTTACAAGACAACACACTATCTATCGGTAATACACCACTAGTACGTTTAAACCGAGTTACTACAGGTAACGTGTTTGCAAAAATTGAAAGCCGTAATCCAAGTGCCAGTGTTAAATGCCGTATCGGTGCAAACATGATCTGGCAGGCAGAAAAAGACGGTACCTTAAAAGAAGGTATTGAGATTGTTGAACCAACAAGTGGTAACACAGGTATCGCATTAGCATTTGTTGCCGCTGCTCGTGGGTATAAGCTAACATTAACGATGCCAAATACAATGAGCCTTGAGCGTCGCAAACTACTTAAGGCATTAGGTGCTAACCTTGTGTTGACTGATGGCGCAAAAGGCATGAAAGGCGCGATTGATAAAGCGGTTGAAATCCGTGATGCAAATCCTGAAACTACTATTTTATTACAACAATTTGAAAACCCGGCTAACCCAGCGATCCACGAACAAACAACGGGTCCAGAAATTTGGGAAGCAACAGACGGTCAAGTTGATATATTAGTGGCCGGTGTTGGTACTGGCGGTACGATCACAGGTACAAGCCGCTATATTAAATTAAATAAAGGCAAAGATTTAGTCTCTGTTGCCGTTGAACCAACTAACTCACCTGTTATTAGCCAAGCAAAATCAGGTGAAGCATTAACGCCGGGTCCACATAAGATCCAAGGTATCGGTGCAGGTTTCATCCCTGGTAACCTTGATTTAGAAATGGTTGACCGTGTAGAACTCGTATCAAACGAAGATTCTATCGAAATGGCACAACGTCTAATGAAAGAAGAAGGCATCTTAGCCGGTATCTCTTCAGGTGCCGCTGTTGTTGCCGCTGCACGTTTAGCTGCATTACCAGAATTTGCAGATAAGAACATTGTCGTTATTCTGCCATCATCGGGCGAACGTTACTTAAGTACTGCATTATTTGATGGTGTATTTACTGAGCAAGAACTCCAACAATAATCACAACCGTGTTGTTATAGTTACAACCGCAATCTTATAGTTACATACAATTAACAAGATTAACAAAAGCCGCACTAGCGGCTTTTTTTTGTACTAAGCATTTTTTTTATTCCTGTTGATAGCCGTCACACTTTGCCATTTTTGTTGTAATTAAACTACAACAATGGCCTGAATTAGGGGTAATATAGCTACATCGCATTGTTTTGTAGTAAAACTTACGAAAACATGATCTATACCCATATTTTTTATAAGAAATAGTTATTTTACTCTGTAAAATTAGATTACACTTACACTTATGGTTATAGTAAAACACTCTTTTAGAATCGTTATTTTAAGGAAAAGTCATGTACCAAAAATCAGTTGAAATTATCGCACCAAACGGTCTTCACACTCGCCCTGCTGCTCTTTTCGTAAAAAAAGCAAAAGAATTCGAGTCAAAAATCTCTGTTGAAGCTGGCGGTAAATCTGCAAGCGCTACAAGCTTATTTAAATTACAAACGTTAGGCCTTTCTAAAGGTGTAACTATGACTATTTCTGCTGAAGGTACTGACGAGCAAGCGGCTGTTGAAGCGCTAGTTGCTCTTATGGATATCTTAGAATAGATCCCATTAGTCATTAACGTATTTTTTGTATTGAAGTAAGGAAAGGTTATGATATCAGGCATTCTCGCCTCACCAGGTATTGCTTTTGGTAAAGCACAATTATTCATTAACGAAGAAATTGTTCTTAACCAACAAACTATTGAAACTGCACAGATCGATGAACAAATAGCTATCTTTTTAGCTGCTAGGGATAAGTCTGCGATACAGCTTGAAGCTATCACGGAAATGGCACGCCAAACATTTGGCGATGAGAAAGCTGAAATCTTCGAAGGGCACATGATGCTACTAGAAGACGAAGAGTTAGAAGACGATATCGTAACCTTTATTAAGAAAAATAAAGCATCGGCAGATCTTGCTATTCACAGCATCATTGAAGAAAACGCTGAAATGATGGCTGCACTAGACGACCCATACTTAAGAGAACGTGCTGCGGATTTCCGTGACATCGGTAATCGCATCGTAAAAAATGCACTCGGTATGGAAATTGTTTCATTAAGCGCAATCGAAGATGAAGTGATTCTAATTGCTAGCGACTTAACACCGTCAGAAACAGCACAGATTAACCTAGATAAAATCTTAGGTTTCGTGACTGACCTAGGTGGTCGTACAGCGCATACGTCAATCATGGCTCGTTCATTGGAACTTCCAGCGATTGTTGGTACAGGCAACGTAACTGAAACCATCAAATCAGGTGATTTCGTTATCCTTGATGCCATTAACAATAGTGTTATTGTTAATCCATCAGAAGACGTAATTAATGAATACAAAGCAACTCAAGCACAGTACCTTGCTGAAAAAGCTGAGCTGCTTAAAATGAAAGACTTACCTGCAATCACACTTGACGGTAAACATGTGGAAGTATGTGGTAACGTTGGCACAGTAAAAGATTGTGCTGGTGTGATCCGTAATGGCGGCGAAGGCGTTGGTCTTTACCGTACAGAATTCCTATTTATGGACCGTGATAGCTTACCAACTGAAGATGAACAGTTTGAAGCATACAAAGCGGTTGCAGAAAGCATGAATGGTCAGTCAGTGATCATCCGTACTATGGATATCGGTGGTGATAAAGATCTTCCATACCTAAACTTACCAAAAGAAATGAACCCATTCTTGGGTTGGCGCGCGATCCGTATCTGTTTCGACCGTCCAGAAATTATGAACGCACAGCTACGCGCTATCTTACGTGCATCTGCATTCGGTAAAATCCGCATTATGTTCCCGATGATTATTTCTGTTGAAGAAATTCGTCTGCTTAAGGACATCCTGACGACACTGAAAGCTGAATTAACAGCTGAAGGTCACGCTTTCGATGCTGCAATCGAAACAGGTGTAATGGTTGAAACACCAGCAGCTGCTGCTATTGCGCATCACCTTATTAAAGAAGTAGATTTCTTTAGTATTGGTACTAACGATTTAACGCAGTACACACTAGCGGTAGACCGTGGTAACGAAATGATTTCAGACCTATATAACCCACTTACACCAGCGGTACTAACGCTGATTAAACAGGTTATTGACGCTTCCCATGCTGCAGGTAAGTGGACTGGTATGTGTGGTGAACTTGCGGGTGATGAAACTGCAACGCTACTATTACTTGGTATGGGCTTAGATGAGTTCTCTATGAGCGGCATCTCTATCCCTAAAGTGAAGAAAACAATCCGTAATGCTAACTTCGCTGATGTTAAAGAGTTAGCAGACCAAGCATTAAGCTGTGCAACGGCAGGTGAAATCCAAGAGTTAATCGCTCAGTTCACCAAACAACGTGCTGCTTGCTAATTATTTCAGTTTTCATAGCATCTAATCTTGTAAGATAATGCTATGATGACAACGTAAAGTTATTGGTTATTCACACTTAAAATAACCAATAACTATGTCTACCAAATTGCTAGGAGTTAAAAATGGGATTATTCGATAAATTAAAAAAACTGGTTTCAGACGACAGTAATGACAGCAATACGCTACACATTGTTTCTCCACTTGCCGGTGAAATCGTTGCTATCGAAGATGTGCCAGATGTTATCTTTGCTGAGAAAATTGTTGGTGACGGTATCGCTATCAACCCAACTGGTAACAAACTAGTTGCTCCAGTAACAGGTGAGATCGTAAAAATTTACGAAACTAACCACGCATTCGCAATTCGCTCTGACGAAGGTCTAGAAGTACTAGTGCATTTCGGTCTAGACACTGTTGAATTACGCGGTGAAGGCTTCACACGTATCGCTGAAGAAGGTCAACATATCAAAGCTGGTGAAACCATCATTGAATTCGATCTTGAGCTATTAAAAGCTAAAGCTAAATCAGTAATTACACCATGCATCATCTCAAACATGGATGAAATTAAGAGCATGGAGAAATTCGCTGGTTCAGTTACATTAGGCGAAACTATCGTTCTTAAAGTAATTAAAGACTAGTACTTGGCGTAATTAAAGACACGTTCTTTAATTTAAGTTAAGTATATAAAAAGAGCTATCAGTAGCTCTTTTTTTTCGCCTGTATTTTAGTGATGATAACGGCCACCACTAAAATAAATCAACTCGCCATTGATAGTTGCATCACAGTACAGTTTCGACCATCTCGTTTAGCTTGGTATAAGGCTTTATCAGCCTCTTCTTCCAAGGCAAAGACATTAACGCTTTGACCAACACTAATGCCAATACTGGCCGTTACCTTTATCGCTAGCGCTGCTTTAACAGTAGTATGGTCCATAATAACCAGGCGAATTTCTTCTGCCAAATTTTCTATCTTACTGGCTGATATCAGCGGTGAATAAATACTAAACTCTTCGCCGCCAGTACGTGCATAAACACACATCGAACCACAGGTTTTAGCAATAATATTGGCGATGTCTTTAATCACTAAATCCCCCATCGCATGACCATATTCATCATTAATATTCTTAAAGTGATCTATGTCCAAAATCATCACAGCCGCTTCTTTATGCGGCGCTAAAGCCGCAATAGCATGTTGATAACCACGGCGATTGTAAATATTAGCGAGCGGGTCAGTAAACGACATATGCTGTAATGAAAAAGCATTACGCTGGGTACAGAGCATCAAATAACAGAAAGTAAGAAAACACTGAGTCATTAGCATGTTAATACAAGCAATCGCCGTCGTGATCTCAACGCAATTAAGTAAAGGCTCTTCTTGTACTAACAGCACTAGCCTTGTCACACTTAACAGCAACGATAACCCACAGGTCAACAGACAAATAACGCGTGTCATACCATATTGCTTGGCTTGATAACTGATTAAATAACGAGAGATAAAAAGAAAACTGATACTCGTGGATGCAGTCGTCAAAACCGTTGTATGCAGTGGTAGTAACTCAAAGGTTAAACCATATGCATACAAAGGGACTATCAGTAAGCATTGTGCCGCGTAGAGCCACAATAACGATTGGTTTATTTGTAGGAAACGATGAAAACCATGTGCGATAAGGCAAACCGCCAAACAGAGTAATATATTGGGGCGCATGACATTAAGCCAAGTATGACTAGCATAACCTTCTAACTTAAATAACCATAATTGCTCCGCCATAATGAAGCTATAAACTAACACCAGCAAAGAGGCTATAAGCCAATAACCGACCCCATCATAGCGACGATTACCAAACCAAGTACATAACATGATGACCGCTAAAAATGACAATCCTATCGCAGTAAAAATGGTGATGGTAAACAAGTCTAGTAAGACTACAGGCATGGGTTCCATTGACGATTCATAAACTCTAAAAGGTGATATTCACTGCTAATTAAGGATAGGGAATTTACCGCACAAGCACAGGTTAAGCAAGTCGATTGGTTACAGCCTAACCAGTCATCCCATTGCTATAGTTAATTAGGTTCTATTTTTTATAAATAAAAAGGAAGCTGCATGCTTCCTTTTTATTTGTAAATGTTGTTAAGCGCTCGAAATACGACTTAACTATATTTTCTACTTAACTGTGTTTTCTACTTAACTATGTTTGATACTTTACCTTGCTCAAATTCATAAACAATCGTACCGAATCGGTTTTGCCAAAAACGCCAGCTATCTAGTTTTAGATTAGCAGTGCGATGTGCAGGCGGGAAACCACGGCTGATGATCACCGCATCTTTCGTCATGCCAATAACCACATCACCTTGCTCAATTGCTGTTTTTTCTAATGCGCTAAATTGCGTTAAATTAACCGGTTCCAAAGCGAAAGTACGTGTCATCAATCCAGTTACATCTACTTTGGTATATTTCTCAATATTCTTCAGCGTAATACTACGACCGTCATAGGTAAAAGTCACTGTTGCAGCATTAACATCAGTAATTTTTACTGCAGAGTTAACCGGAATATGTTCACCACGTTTGTAGTTAGTTGCAATCACATTGTCTTTTTCAGTCCACATACCGACTTGTGTATAAAGCGTCGTATTATCATCCAACAACGCTTGTTGTGCTGTAGATAGCTGCACCGTTGCACAACCACTCATGACGACCGCAACCAACGCCAACCCAATTACTTTCATTTTATTTATCATCTTTAGCCTAACCTCTAATTAAATTAATCTTAATGTTTAAATTTTAAAGACTCTCGCCACATCTTGTAATGATGTTGCCAGTTGCGCCTGCTCTCTCGCTGTCATGGCTATTTGATTCGCGCCAGTCGCAGACTCCATTGATTTTTGCTTCACGTTGACAATATTTTCAGCGACATCTTGGGTTACGACCGATTGCTCTTCAATTGCCGTAGCCACTTGCTCTGTCATGGCAAAGATCTGGTTTACTGCGCTAGTAATATCTTGCAGTGTATTTGCTACGTGTTTCGATTTGTTCACCGCTTCAGCCGCTTTACTCTGACTCACTTCAATCACGTTAAAGGCCGCGTTCGCATCATCTTGCAATGCACCAATAAAGCTTTCAATCTCTGCAGTTGACTCTTGCGTTCGTTTAGCAAGAGTACGCACTTCATCAGCAACAACAGCAAAACCGCGCCCTTGTTCGCCCGCACGCGCCGCTTCAATTGCCGCGTTTAGGGCCAATAAGTTAGTTTGATCAGCAACCGATTTAATCACATCAACCATATTGGTAATGTTGTTACTGCTTTGATGTAAATTGGTAATACGTTGAGCCAAGCTATCAATCTCACTGGCAAGCGTTTCTATTGACAGTGATGATTGCTGCACTATCTCGAGTCCATCAGATGCTTGAGCGTCAACCTCTCTTGCCGAGTCTGCAGTCAACTGGGTGTTTTGGGCGACTTCTTTTACAGTAGCGGATAATTCTTCAATTGCAGTCGCAATCAGACTAATACCATCTTGCTGCTCTTCTAGTGATGCCGAACTATAAACACACGTTTGCGCCGTTTCTTCTGCCGCCGACGCTAAGGTAATACTTGATGTCGAAATGTTATCCATCGCACCAGCAAATTGCGATAACGTCAGATTAAGCGCTTCAGCAATTTGACCTAACTCACTCTCTCCTGCAAGCTGCGTTTGTACAGTCAGGTCATTATTGTCACGCACTTCGGTCATCACATCCATTAGCTCTTTTACTCGCGCTAATAAGTCTCGAATAGTAATAAAGCTAATTGCCGCTGAAATCAAAATAATCAACAAACTAAAGACAATATTCATCATCAAGTCAGTCATCGCATTCGCACGATTGGTATTAACTAAATTCAATAGTGATGATTCTAGCTCATCTTGAATCGCCTTCAATTGCCCAATACGCGTACTTGCTTGAGCAAACCAATACTCAGCATCGACATTAAAGTCACTTGATTTTGTTTCAGCAATATTTCTTAACTTCAACACCTCTTTCACCGCAGCACTATTTAACTGCTGCTCAAAAAATTGCTTATTATTGCTAGTAGCAAAGGTTTTAAAATTCGAAAAGTACGTGTCTTGTTCAACCACTAAACCAATAAATTTAACAAAATTACCAGTCCCAAAATGATCTTTAGAAAAGGTATTGCTCAATATGGCACGTTCGATACCGGCACGCTCTTTACCTTGTAAAAAGTTATAATAAGCGACTGTCTCAGCGGTGATACTGGCATCAGTGCTAATATCAACAATCAAACCTGAGACACTCAATAGCTTCGCATTCAACTTAGTGTAATACGCTAGCGCGGCGCCCAATTGTATATTCTGCGCATCCACTTTATTACGCATACCCTCCAGCATAGTGAGATCTTGCTGAATACTCGTTTGTAATTGCTTTATGTGACGGTCAGTGATTTCATTTTGCTGTAAAAAACGCATCAACTTACTGCGTTTAACATCGGTATCAGCGCGCTGTGTACGCAACTTACTGCTAAATTTAGCGCCATTAGAACCAATAAACCCAGCGGTCATACCACGTTCTTTTTGTAACTCATGGACTAACTCACTGTACTCAACAGAAAGCTCAGTGTACTGGGTTAAAACAGACATTTCGTTATTGGTGGTGATGCTTTGTGAAAGCGAAGCGACACTTAACCACAAAAAACCCAGCATGGGTAAAGCCAATAACATAATGATTTTATGCTTAAAGGAGATATCTGAAAATTTCATCACTGTTCCTGATTCAAAAAATAGCACCACGCTCGGTGAGCACACTGCAAAATATAAGATGAGAATGATACCTATTAATTTCCTTTTTGTATAAACAATAATGAAACATAATGATATACATCAAGTTTACTTAAGGTAATTAATGCTATCTACCTCAATAGTCTTAGATGGTAAATTGGACTACCCTCACACAAACCTCATACAAACATTCAATAGCAACTAACTATTAAAACGAAATGTTTAATCGATTATACCTATACACCTATTTTTTGCATAATAACGGCTCAACACGAAGCACACGCTTCGTACCTAAATTGACAATATAAAGCAATACGACAAACGACAACCGTTTTCGTCATACACTTTCTAAGGCTGAATTATGAATATGATAAATGTAGAAGTAGCAGTAATTGGTGGTGGTACAGCTGGACTTGGCGCATACCGAGCTGCAAAAGCACACTCAGAAAGTGTTGTGATTATCGAAGGTGGTCCCTATGGTACAACTTGTGCTCGTGTTGGTTGCATGCCATCAAAACTGCTTATTGCCGCAGCAGAAAGTGTACATCACATTGCAAAAGCGCCGGGCTTCGGTATCCATCCGCAAGGCGAAACCTTTATTAACGGTGTCGAAGTCATGGCGCGTGTTAAAAGTGAGCGCGACCGCTTTGTCGGCTTTGTTGTGGAAGGTGTCGATGAGATCCCTGCACAAGATAAAATAGCTGGTTACGCTACATTTTTAAACAACAATACTTTACTGGTCGGTGACCACACTCAAATTAATGCGAAACGTATTGTCATTGCGACGGGTTCGCGCCCTGCTTATCCGGCGGTATGGAACGAATTAGGCGACCGCTTAGTTATCAATGATGATGTCTTTGAATGGGATGATTTACCAAAATCAATCGCCGTATTTGGTCCTGGTGTGATCGGCTTAGAATTAGGACAATCATTAAAACGCCTAGGAGTGGACGTCATCATGTTTGGTTTGGGTGGTCAAGTTGGTCCACTCACAGATCCAGAGGTCATGGCTTATGCAAATAAAGCGTTTAATGAAGAGTTCTATCTTGATGCCGATGTGAAAGTCGAAAGTATGACGCGCCAAGGCGATCACGTTGAAATTAAATACTTAGATGATAACCAAGCACTACAAACAGTCAATGTTGAATATGTTCTTGCTGCGACAGGTCGTCGTCCAAATGTCGATAAAATTGGCCTGCAAAATACTACCCTTGAATTAGATGAGCGTGGCGTACCAACAGCGGATTATTACACGATGCAAACATCGGTAGAAAGTATCTTTATTTCTGGTGATGCCAGCAATCAAATTCCACTGTTACACGAAGCGGCTGACCAAGCACGTATTGCTGGTGATAATGCGGGACGTTTTCCACAAATTCGAGCAGGTCTACGCCGTAGCGTTATCTCGGCAGTATTTACCGACCCACAAATTGCCATGGTCGGTGAGACATACAAACAAATTATTACCCGTTTAGGCAACTGTGGTTGTTTTGAAACAGGCAGTGTATCGTTCGAAAATCAAGGCCGCTCACGTGTAATGCTACGCAATAAAGGTTTATTACATGTATATGCAGAACACGGTACAGGCTTGTTCTTAGGCGCAGAAATGATTGGTCCAGATGCAGAACATTTAGCACATTTATTAGCATGGGCACATCAGCAAAAAATGACCGTATCGGAAATGTTAGACATGCCATTCTACCACCCAGTAATCGAAGAAGGTGTGAGAACAGCATTACGTGACCTCAACGCGAAATTACACCTAGGTCCAGACATGATTAAACATTGCATGGATTGTGGCCCAGGTTGTTAGTAACAGGCCGAGTAACAGTGTCAGTTAAACACTCGGTTTAGTCATTCCAGCTTGGCGGTGTAGACTTGCCACTAAGCTATCGCGGTAACGCATTGTTGCTTTTAACGTATTGTGTACCGCGGCTGAATTTGACTGGCTGTGTTGTTGAACATAGTCGGTCATACGCTTAATTTGCGCAGTAAGCTCATCAATCGTTATTTCCGTTTGTCGTTGCTTATTGCTTGCTACCGTTAACTTCTCTTCAGCTAAGTTTTCAACAACTAAACCTTTAACAACTAAACCATCTTCAACTATACATCCATTCTCGAATTTATCCATTATGATATCCCTTCATCCTTGTCATTCGGCTGTTTCAGCAACCAATATCCTATCAGTACATACTTGAACGACTATAACATATTGTATTTTAATTCCACTTAGGCTAACTCATTAAAATACGTAGGGGAAATAGCAAAAAATTATAATTTATAGCTATTTTGTTCTGCCTATTTTAATGTCTAAACAGGCGGATTTGGCAATATCAATTATACTGTCATATTAGATAATTTGAAGTATTGAACTGCAACAGCTTTGCTTTCAGGAGTTGGACTATGTTTTCATTATTCTTAAGAATCATCTCACCTTTTTTCATCTTTCTAGGCATCATGTTTTTATATAGTTACAGCACGGGGCAAGATAGCCGGCAGATTCTAGACGCCTTAGTAGACCTGATTACTATAATTTCAGGTCATATTTCTGATGTATTTACTGGCCTTGATTACGGCTAACCGCGCTTGCGATTAAGATATTGCCAATTTAGCGGCGCTAATAATCTGTTCTGACACTTGCTTGTATAAGCCTTTGAGCAAGATCCAGCGATGCCAGTAAAGCGGTATCGTCAGTTGTGTCTCGGTTAATTTAACCAGTTTACCTGATGCCAGCTCAGCTTTAATTTGCAACTCAGGGATCAAGCAATAGGCAACACCAGCATTCGCCATTGCGACAAACGCCTCTGACGAGCGTACGATATGACAAGGGTAACTACCTCCAGCCAAATTAAAATGCTGCAGAATAAATTTGATATGCATATCATCTTTATGATCAAACGAGACCGCTGGCGCTTTCAATAATGCTTGCGGGGTGATCCCCAAAGGCAAATATTGTTGTACAAATTCAGGTGTCGCCACTAATGCATAATTCAACTCACCCAATAGCGTCGCTTCACAACCTGGTAGCGGTTTATGTTGTAAACTCAGCGCACCAAAGGCCTCACCCGCTTTCACTTTCTCTAGGGTTCTCGCTTCATCCATAATATGCAGATTCAACTCTATCGGATATTGCTTCAATAAAGGCGCTAACGCCGGAATAAACCACGTCGCTAAGCTATCCGCATTCAGCGCGATCGCCATCACTACCGATTTATCAGTCGAAGTGGCACTAATACTTGGTAATAACTCAGCTTCTAAATGTTGTACCTGCTTGTAATGTTTTAGCAAACGTTGACCAATGCCTGTCGCTACTATCGGTTGACTACGGATCAACACGGGTTGCGCAACAAACTCTTCCAGCAACTTGATACGCTGCGATACAGCGGGTTGTGATATACACAGTACATTCGCCGCACGTTCAAAACTTTGCTGCTCAATAACCACTTGTAAGGCATGTAATAATTTGTAATCCACAACGCATCCTCTCTGTTACTGCTTTGCTGCAGCCTTGCTGCATAAGTTAATTTTATCAATCATAATAATTATTAATTATACTTATCAATAAATATTTTGTAATCTCGACAGCCTAATTTCTAGAGGTTCGTTATGATAACAGCAACAATTCAAGGACTACTGCTTGGCGGTAGCATGATCATTCCTATCGGCGCGCAGAACGCCTATATCTTAAATCAGGGCATAAAGCGTAATCACCATTTTTTAACCGCGACTATTTGTATTATCTGCGACGCTTTGTTAATTAGTGCTGGTGTGTTTGGTGCAGGCAGTTTATTGGCATTAAATCCCGACTTATTACACATTATCACCTGGGGTGGCATTGTATTTTTAACCAGTTATGGCGCAATCTCATTTCGCAGTGCATGGCGCTATCAATATGGTAAAACAACCTTAGATGGCGGGCATAAGTCCCGTAAAATGGTGATCATGGCCACCCTCGCCGTCACCTTGCTCAACCCCCATGTGTATTTAGATACCGTGGTGGTGTTAGGCAGTGTCGGTAATCAGTTCAGCGGTGATAGTCGCTTGGCTTTTGCGGGGGGCACGATCTTAGCCTCCATTTTATGGTTTTATGGTTTAGCTTTTAGTGCAGCAAAGTTTTCAGTTTGGTTAAACCAGCCAAAGGTACAGCGTGTTATCGACATCACCGTCGGTTGTATCATGTGGTTGATTGCCAGTAGCCTATATCGCAGTTTGTAATCGAAAAGGTAAAATAAGCCAACTTTAAGCAAATCATTTAGCGCTTATTCTCCGAATTCTGAGATATTGTTCACTATACTTTGCGCTTACAGCGAAAAAGGCCGATAATCAGCCCATCTATCCAAACCGAACTAAATACTAGCTCAGTTTGGATATATTCCTATAACACCAGACAAAAGTTGAACATAAATGCGTTTAGATAAGTTTATTTGCCAAAGTACTAACCTGACCCGAACTCTTGCCAAGCGTGAGATTGCACGCAGTAACGTAAAAGTTGATGGCGAAGTTGTACGTAAAGCAGACCATAAAGTAACAGCTGACATGGATGTTTGGTTTAGTGGTAAATCATTAAGCCAACGCCCACCGCGTTATATCATGATGCATAAACCATTAGATGTAATTTGCTCAACAGTAGATGAAGAACACCCATCAGTGATGAATCTAATCGAAGCAGACAAGCGTGAAGAATTACACATTGCAGGTCGCCTTGATGTTGATACTACAGGTTTAGTATTAATCTCAGATGACGGTAAATGGTCACACCGTGTTACATCACCTAAGCGTGCATGTAACAAACGCTACCGAGTACAACTTGCAGAGGCGATTGCGCCAACAGCTGTAGCTGATTTTGAAGCGGGTATTCAACTACGTAGTGAAGACAAGCCTTGTCTACCTGCAAAACTTGAGATTTTAAGCGAAAAAGAAGTATTGCTTACTATCCAAGAAGGTAAATACCACCAGGTTAAGCGTATGTTTGCCAGCCAAGGCAACAGCGTAATTGGCTTACACCGCGAGCAAATCGGTGACATCGTATTAGACCCTACACTGGAATTAGGTGAATGGCGTTACCTAACAGACGCAGAAGCGAAAAGCATCTAATCTGTTAACTGTCGATGAAAAAAGCCCATATTAATGACCTTAACATGGGCTTTTTTATTACTGCTGTAGCCTGCTTATTTAACTTTTAATCTTAGCTTTCAATCTTCAATTCTGTCACTTTGTACGCACAACGCCTTGCCCCTTCGACAATATGTTCTTCGCGTTCAACAGTCGCAATACCCGCTAACAGACTTTGAAATAAATTCAATTCAGAGCGGCAAAAGTTAAGGCACTTCGACGCTGCAGCACAAATAGGACAATGGTTTTCCATCAGCCAATAAATAGTACCGCTGTTAACAATGCCAGCATTGTCGTCAGAAACCTCGATATCATCTTTAATAATACCGCTCTCGTCTCCCATCATGACTGTCGCCATATAACCTTCTTCACTGCGTAATTCAGCCAAGGCGTTAAGCTTACCCAATAAATCAGGATGACCAGCTAGTCTGTCGCTATACAGTTCAAACGATGCCTGTTCTCGGTGCGCAATAAGTTGTTCGAGCCCTGTATCGCCAAATATGACTTGCACTGAATCAATAAGCTGTACGGTCAACTCTTCATGGCGATCTGAAAAGTGGCTATTACTCTGCGCCGTTAATGACCAATAACGCGTTGGTCGCCCGCGCACCGCTTTTTTATCTTCAAAACTAATATCACCATCATCAGCTAAGGCTTGTAAATGTTGACGTACGCCCATCGTCGTTAACCCTAACTCACTGGCTAATGCTTTAGCTGTTAGCGCGCCTTCGACTTTTAACAGGCTAAGAATTTTCTCACTGGTTTTTTCTTTCATCTTCACTCCAACTATTACAATCCAATGACGATGAACAATCATTAGCAACAACGACAACAGTGCTTTCAAGCAGCTTTATCACTGTATTATTACCGATACAAATATTAAGTAAACTTTTTTATTTACTTTATTTTTGTTTAAGGCTTTACAAACTTAAGTAAAGAGATTACTTTATTAAACATTAATAAACAAAAAGGTTTACTAAAGATGAAATTAGTTATCGTCAGTGGCAGTCAAAGACAATATTCAGAAAGCGCTAAAGTAGCAGCGTATATCGCCAGCGCAGCAAACCAATATAAAGCAGTGCAACATATCGAACTGTGTAAATACCAACTACCCTTTTGGGATGGCGATGACAAAAGTAAATCAGCACCTAGTTGCGATTGGCCCCTCATTAGTGAAGCGTTGGTTAAAGCAGATGCGTTCGTGCTTATTACCCCTGAGTGGCAAGGTATGGCGACACCAATATTAAAGAACTTTTTGATGATGTGTGCACCTGATGAAACAGCACATAAACCCGCACTCTTAGTGTCTGTCGTCGGCGGTGTTAGTGGTGCCAACCCAATCGCAGAATTAAGAATGAATGGTTGTAAAAATAATAAGTTAGTAGCAATACCTGATCACTTAATCATTCGTAATGTTGGTGATGTATTAAATACTGTTGTGGATAAGACGGCGACCAACGAACTAGATCAAGGCGTTTACAATCGAGATAAAAGCATTCGCGATCGAATTGGCTACAGCTTACATACGCTGCATCAGTACAGCCAAGCATTGGGGCAAGTTCGTCAGCTGCAGCAACGACAACCTTACTCTCAACAAGAACAGTACAGTTACGGCATGTAAACATTTAATTTAAATACATAATAGAAGGACATCATTATGATACATTTAGAGCATATTAATTTAATCGTACGAGACATCGAAGAAACACTCACTTTTTATCGTGCCGCATTTCCACACTGGGAAATTCGTGGTGGCGATAAAGGCTTGTGGTCAGGAAAACCAAGAAATTGGATCCATTTTGGTGATGATTATCAATACTTGGCATTTGGCGACAATGGCGTTGGTGAAAATCGCGATTTAGCTGGGCATCAAGTCGGTCTTGCCCACTTTGCATTTGTCACCGATGATATTAAAGGCACCATCAAGCGCTTAAACGACGCAGGCTTCGCGATTGCCAAAGACGGTATGGAAGATGATTACCGCGAAAATATTTACTTTGTTGACCCAAATGGCTACGAAGTTGAATTTGTGCAATACAATACCGATATACCAAGCTTAAGAAATCGTTATTGATGCTTCCCCCTTCTCACTCGACATTGATACCGCCAATTTATATAGGGTGGTATCAATGGACACAAAAATAAGACGCTACTAAAGCAAATAAAACCAAAATAAAATATCGACAATACAAATACATAAAGTTATTAATACCACAATAAACGTTATTCACCTCTTTTGGGTAGACTTCAATGTTTCATTGCTGTGAGCATCCATTTTCTGTGACTCAACTCTCATTATAAATTTGAAGTTTTGCATAAACAGCAAATATAAGTAAACATGGTGTTGTGTATTCAGCCCTATAAATGATCTAAGATCGCAGTAATGACAATTTCAAAACCTCAAACTCTTCGTAAAGCGGTGATGCTCCCTTTCACCTTACTGCTTTTACTTACTGTGGCCGTACTTACTTTTGTTCAAAATAGTAATTATGAACGAATGCTCACTGAGATCAGCACCAAATTACTCAGTTCCTATTCAGAAAACGTCAGTAACAACCTCGATCGGTTTTTAGCACAGCCTTTTAATACCACGCTAACGATTGCCGATAGCATTCAGCGTAATCAACTCGATCAAGCTGCAGACTTAAGTAAAATTGAAAACTATCTGCATGCCGCCATGACTGATATTTATAGCTCGCAACAACAAATCAGTAATATCGCATTTGCCAGCGAACAGCAAGATTATGTCAGCTTTCGCCGTCATGCCGACAAAACGCTTAGTTTGATCCTACAAGACAAACGCACCAATAATAACCTCGACTTTTATCAAGGATTGACACTTGATACTGCAGTTGTTGACAGTATTAAAAATTACAACCCAATACTCCGCCCCTGGTATGCACCTTTTGCTGAAAATAGAACGGCGGGTTGGGCAAAGATATACAGTAACGTTGACGCCGAAAAAACCTTCACGATTTCCAGTGCAGCGCCAGTCATACGTGACAGTACATTATTAGGTGTGGTCGCCACCGATATCGATTTACTACAATTGTCTAAATTTATTAAACCCGACAGCAGTGAGTTCGGTGGTTTGACCTATATCACCAATACCGATGGCGCTTTAATTGCTAACTCTTTGCAAGCCCCTTTAATCGACCCAGACAATCAGCATATATTAGCGACCAATAGCGAGAGCAAATTGATTGCGCTTAACGCGGCGCAAATTATTGAGCAAAATTTACAAGTTGATAAGCGTTCCGCAACATTTGAATTCAACCATAAGCGTGTACGTTATTTCAGTCGTGTCAGCACCTATCACTACAATAATCTACAATGGTTTATTGTCGTTACCTTACCAGAAGACGTATTACTCGGTGGGCTACCAAGCCAGCAACGTTTAGGTCTAGCAGCGGCACTTGTCCTCGCTTTTTGTGGTTTGTTGATGGGGCTATTCTTACTGCGGACTATCACTCAACCGATTATGGACATTGCTGAGGTATCACAGCACTTAGACCATAACAACTGGGATGTCACAATCAATGAAAGTATCAAACTGCATGAAACAACCCAGCTTATTTCTGCATTTAAGTCGATGTCGTCGCGGTTAGAACACTCGTTTACCACATTACGTAAACAGCTATTATCTGACACCCTGACCGGATTATTAAGTCGTGATGGGTTTGTGGAAAAACTGCATAATCCGAGCTCACAAAAACAAGGGATCTTGGTCTTACTTGGACTACGCTCGTTCCGCCACATTAGCAATAGTTTAGGACAACAGAAAAGTGAGCAGCTATTAGTTGCTATAGCCTGTCGCTTACAACAAAGTGCGGCAGACAACGTAACGATCAGCCGCATTGATAAAGATACCTTTGCAGTATTCTATCCGGGCTTTATAGATCTTTCTCACAGCCATCAAGTCGCTGAAAAATTATTAACCGACTTTAAACGCCCTTTTACCATAAACGGTACCGAAGTATTAGTGGGTGCTGACGCAGGCATTATGAGTGGTCAATTCGATAATATTGAGATGGATGCATGGTTACAAAATTCCAGTCTTGCACTGACCTATGCCGTGAAGCAAGAACAAGTAAAATGCTGTCATTATCAAGATTATATGATCGTAGCATCACAAGAAAAAACCCGTTTAATAGCCGACTTACAACGTGCTATCAGCAATCATGAATTTACCGTGTATTACCAGCCGGTTATTGATTTAACCAATGATAGCATCGCAGGGGCCGAGGCCTTAGTACGTTGGCACAGCCCTGTTCGAGGGCTAGTATCACCACTGGATTTTATTCCCATCGCCGAAGACACTGGCATGATTGTGGATATTGGTAAACTCATCTTATTGCAAGCTTGCAGTGAAACGAAACAACAAATAGACAGCGGTCATTGGCCAAGCAATTTTGCATTACATGTAAATATGTCGGTACGCGAATTACTGCACCCAAATTATGTATTAAGAGTGAAAGAAATTCTGGCGATAACCCAATTACCAGCGGCGAACCTGACCCTAGAAATAACCGAATCACGCTTAGTCAATCAGCCATTATTAACCAATAAATTACTCGGAGAACTACGTGATTTAGGCATACATATTGCTATTGATGATTTTGGTACAGGTTATTCATCACTGGCTTATCTGACACAACTGCAGTTTGATTCATTAAAGATAGACCGTTCTTTTGTCAGCAAAATGCTCGAGAGTGATAACCACGCAGCGATTATCGCCGCCATTATCACCATGACAGAAACATTCAATTCCGACATTGTCGCAGAAGGTGTCGAGACAATTGAACAAGCCAACCACCTTAAAAGCCTAGGCTGTCGTTACGCACAAGGTTTTTATTATGCACGCCCTAAACCGCTGTCTGAATGGGATATTACTCATGATACTAGCGACTCGGCACCACAGCATAATAGCCTAACTTAAATCACTAGAGCGCCAAGTTTCACTACCTATATGCTTTTAAAATACAGTTGTACGCTTAATTGTTCCTGTTGATCACAAAACAACGACAAAATAGGACAGCCTGTTGCGAATAACCTATTCATTAAGTAAAAATGCGATCTTGATTGAACAATTAATTAAAAAGATGCGATAACCTCCCCTCCGTTCACAACTAATTAACATTTGTGATGCGTAATAAACAATCGCAGTTAGTAATAACCGCACTGCAATTACGCTAGGTCTGATTTAGTTACAGTAGCTATTACATGGAGTTTTAAATGCGCACTTTTTTGACGTTATTAATATCAACCCTGAGTTTTAACAGCTTTGCCCTCGATAGTACTTACTTACAATGTTATGGCGTCAAAGACAGTTTCGCCGCACGCTCTGATTTGATCAAAAAATCATGGGCAGTTAACCCTAACAATCAATATCTCAAACTTGACGGTTATTGGAAGGACAACGGTTACAATGCTGACACTGAAAATTATTTCATCGTAAAAGCGATTGATTCACAGCCCGTCACATCCGATAAAGTACACAGCACGTTAGCCAGTATGTGTAAAAACACCCTAGTGAATAAATACTCAAACGAGTTCACCAGTAATGTCACTTATTTTGCGGCCGACAGCTCGGTAGGTTATGAATATCCCGTCATGACCGAAGTTGATGCACTCGGTATCAACAATAGCGAATTGCCAGTAGCGTACAACAATATGCTGCGTTATGCATTTGCATCAAGTTACGTCTACAGTACAGAGCAGGGAGCGTCATCGTTCTCATTTACCGATAATCCTACTTTCCAACAGTTAATGCTAAACGAAAATAGCCTCGAACTGGATGTTATTGCTCGTTATGTTGGTGACAGTGGTGTCCACGGTGTAGCGATTAAAGTACCCGCGGTACCAAGCAAAAACTTAGAACAAGAGATCATTATTGCGTTTAAAGGCACGAGTAACGGCGGAGATGTAATGCAAGACATCGAACTCGTACTGGCCAACCTTTCAGAAACAGATGAAGACTGGCAAGTTGATGCGTATAATTTTACTCAACAAATTCTCGCGCAATACCCAGCAAACGCAGCCTCATTAACCCGTGGTTACCAAACATCGAGCGCAGCGACAAGTTATAATGTGGTATTAACAGGTCATTCATTAGGTGCTTATACCGCCATTGATGCCAGTGTCAGAACCGGTGTATTAGCACGCGTGTTCTCATCACCAGCAACCCGTATCATCGAAAAATACATCCATGCTTTTGCCAATAAAATGCGTTACAACAACGTTATTAATATGGTTCGAGAAAAAGATCCTGTCGCGACACTCTCTGGCCGTCACAACGAAAACATGATTTATTTCCCGAAAGCACCTGGCTCTAATCCAGCAGATAGTCATTACTTAACCCCCTTTATTAATGACATATTAATGCCTCTTGCAAACAATCAAGCAAGTGCAGCTAACAAGCCGACACATGTTTACATCACTCCGGATACCAGCATTGGCGCTGGCTTAACGGAATTAGTTAATACGTGGGGTCATGTTAATTAATACCAGATAGTCAGTATTTACCGACGATAATAAAAGCGGGCTTATCAGTGATGATAGCCCGCTTTTATTTAAAGAAAAAAGGAAGACAAAAGGAACATTAACATTATCTTAGTGCATTATTATTGAAGCTGGCTGTATTTATATTGTTAAATAAAACACCCTAAACAACATGTGACGCACTATGAATGAGTCAAGTAAAGAAAGCCTAGATAAAGCTAAGGAAGAGGTAATAGAAGCAATTGAAAAAGTTAAAGAAATAGCCGAATCACCCCATGTTGACGACGACAAATCGAGACGCATAAAAAGTCTGATAGCAGAAACAGAGAAGCACTTATAAACCCTGCCATCATGTTATCAAGCTATATTAAAACCACAGTAAAATTTGATAACACGATAGCCAAGTTACGATGCAAAGATATCCAATAAGAATTGAATAATTAGCGCATTGGCAATATCAATAAAAAATGCGCCCACCAGCGGTACAACGACAAACGCTTTTGCAGAAGCGCCAAACTTCTCGGTTACCGCCGTCATATTAGCAATCGCTGTCGGCGTTGCGCCTAACGCCAGTCCTGCATACCCAGCAGACATGACAGCCGCATCATAGTCTTTACCCATTAGCGGGAAGACCACAAAGATAACAAAGCCAGTCACAATCAGCACCTGCGCAGCAAGCATAATTAATATTGGTCCACCTAGCCCGCCTAATGTCCACAGCTGTAAACTCATTAATGACATAGCCAGGAACAAGCCCAAACTCAAATCAGAAATTAAAGCTAACGAACGGCTGCGCTCAGGCCACGTCAGCTTAGGCAATATTAATGGGCCTAAATTAATCACGATAATGCCTGCAAACAAGCAAGTGACAAATTCAGGTAAATGTAAGCCTAGGTTGCCGATAATGACATTAAGCCCGAGGCCTAAGCCAATACTAATACTGATAATCAATATCGAATTAAGCATATGGTGATAATCAATCGGTGCCGCAGTGTTCGCCTGTTTTTGCTTATTTTGATGCAGCTTAGCCTGATGTAGAGTACCGACGGTGAGTTCAGGTTCTTTACTCGGTTCGAGCTTATAATGGCTGATTAAATATTTAGCAATCGGGCCACCAATAACACCACCAAGGATCAGGCCAAAGGTCGCACACGCAATACCAATTTCCATCGCGTTGCTGATATTGTATTTCTCAACAAACAGCGGCGCCCACGCAATCGCAGTCCCGTGCCCACCACTAAGCGAAACTGAACCACCAATAATACCGACTTCCGGTAATTGTTGGGTAAACTGTGCAACTGTTAAGCCCGTGAAGTTTTGTAAAAACAAATAAATAACCGCAATCACCAGTAAGATAATTAGCGGTTTGCCGCCTTTAAGCAGCGTTGAAAATCGTGAGGACAGGCCAATAATAGTGAAGAACACAATCAATAACGTATCACGCACCGCTAATGAAAATTGTAATTCGATATCAAATACGCCATAAATAATAGCAAAGACAATAGATGCAATTAGGCCGCCAGAAACGGGTTCGGGGATATTATACTCTTGTAAAAAAGCGACTTTGCGTGTCAGGTACTTACCTATAAACAGCACCAAAATCGCCACAATAACAGTTTGTCTTACATCCAACTCCATCAGTACCCCCTCAGTTATTTTGCTAACCTTTTTCTCTTAAGGTCATTAGCATGTAGCTATTACCTATTTAACTATTACCTATTTAGAGATGGTCAACTTATTAACTAAGAGATTACCTGCTGGGATTTGAATGCACAAACCATAAACATCAATTAATCGACTTGAAACCAATCAATATAATGACTTGGCATTACGTCAAACTCACGGCTTAAATCAGCTACCACAGACGCACTGATCACATCGTCTTTACTAGCCATTCTTGCACTGAGTTCGTCAGCATGAATACCCGTGGTTAAAAACAAACCAGCGATACCTGCTGTATTCGCGCCGCGGATGTCATGCTCTAAACTATCACCAACAGCAATAGCATTATCCCAACCGCCTAACAAGGTATGACACATTGCATAGACTTCCGCTTGTGGTTTACCATGCCAATGTACCTTACCACCCATTGCTGCGTACGCAATGGCAATAGAGCCAGGGCAAAGCTTCAACTCACCCGTTGGGCTCATCGCGACTAAATCAGGGTTGCTCACGACCATTTCTAAACCTCGAGAAAGCGCAATATCCAGATCAGTTTGATAATCAGCAACCGTACCGCGTTCAACGCCATAACACATGATAAATGATGCATCTTCAATCGCCACGCTTGTTAAACAGCAGTCTTCGAGTACAGTACCATTAATCCCCTCCCCCCAGCCAAACACCAGGGCATTCGAACCTAAATGGTCAAATTTACCTTGCTTGAAATTGTGGCGCATGTGATCACCAGATGTCAGCACATCAATATACAGATCACGACTAATACCAGAATCGGTTAAACGCTGATAAGAGAAATTGTGGGTATTACCACTGTTCGATAAGATCACTACTTTTTTGTTGTGTTGTTTTAAAAATTCTAATGTCGCAATCGCGTTAGGAAAGGCATCACCGCCATTATGCAGCACGCCCCATTGATCTAAGATAAAGGTATCAAAATCGTTAATAATGTCGCTAAGACCGGAAATCATTTTCACTTTGTCATTTCTCCAACAGCATCGGCCACTGATAATGAATAACTAGGATCATCAATAGCTCAGATAAGAGAGTCCACTATATACTTAAACTGCTAAATCCCAACTAAATTACGTCATATTTATATCCAAAAATAAGCGATTAATAAGGTGTAATGTGATTACAAAGTCAGTTTTATTAGCCAAAATTTGTTAACTTAGCTCTCTTGTAACTAGCTATCTAATGATTGGCTTATTTTCAGCGGTGTATCGGTGTCGAACAAATTTAAAATCATAGTTTCAGTCATCCTTTGCAGCGTAGTCATCACAACCTTTAGCGTACGCGAAATATGCCGAGATTGGCTATTGGATTCCAACCGGGAACAAGCAGAAAACCAACTGCTTACTTATGTTGTCGATATAAGGCGTGTACTCGCAAGTTACAAGTACCTCCCTTACCTGATCACAGAGCAAAAAAGCGTCATTACAGTCCTGACTAATTCACAGGCTCCGACAACGCTGCTCCAGCAAACGCTCACTCAATTTGATAAAGCAGCCAATACCAAAGGCTGGTACCTGCTCAAACCCGATGGTTCCTTGTTAGTATCAAGCCGTCATAATACCAACTGGGATACCAACAAAGCCCTGAACATTACCACCAACTTACGAAATAAATACGGTGAATTAGATAACGACAGAGGCGTGCTCACCTCCAGTTATATTTCCAACGGTATCGCCAATTATTACTTAAGCTTGCCGATAAACCATCAAGGTAAATTAATTGGCATTGCCGTCATCGAAGTAGACTTAACCGCATTAAGTGATCCCTGGTTGGCAGAAAATGATTTCATCCTCATCAGCAATGCCAAAAATAAATTCTTTCTATCTAGCCACCCTGAGATATCGGCGACAGACATTAACCGCTTAGGCACGGCTGACATCATCACACATGAGCTCAGTAATAACGCTAATATCTACAGCTGGACGATTGCTAACCGTGACTATCAAGTACAACAAGTGCAGTTAGACGATCTAAGATGGCATATTTACTACCTGACGCCATTAAATGACTTATATCGGAAAGTGGATGTAGCAGGATTTATTTCCGCTATATTAATGTCACTGTTACTGTCTGTGCTGTTATATCGCTATGAACGTAAACAAAAGCTTTATTCTCACGCCGCATTAAAACAGATGATTGCAGGTACCAACGTCGGATTAGTATTACTCAATAATGATCGCAGCATCAGCTATATCAACCCAACAGCAATGCGCTACTTCGGATTAAGTAATGACACTTTTGATAAGAATGACAATAATCATAAGCTATATGCCAGCCAATTACTTACTCAACACCAAGACAATAACGCTGTTGTTAGCCAATTAAATGACCTATTAATCACGCCAACCTTCACTGGCATTGAAGTGTTTGCCCATAATCATCATGGTGATGACTTTCCAGCTTTATTATCCATTACACCACTGGCCTGGTCACAACGACGTGGTTCATTGATGACATTTGTTGATATCAGTAAACGTAAACGCGCTGAACGAGCCCTATCACAAGCAAATGAACAACTCGAAACCCGAGTACAAGAAACCACAGCAAAACTATATGCCGCGCAAGAAGAGTTATTATTAAGCAGTAAAATGGCCGCGCTTGGGCGTATGTCTAGCGCAATCAACCATGAACTAAACCAGCCTTTAACAGGTATCAGAACCTTATTATCCAGCAACCTGCTATTTTTGGAGCAAGGTAATACTAAAGTGTTGCGATCCAACATGGCTTTAATCGATAAGCTGGTTCAGCGCATGTTATCGATGACAGCACAACTTAAGGTTTTCGCCTTTAATCGCCCAGAACGTTTAATTGCTACGTCAATAACAGATGTATTGAGCGAAGTATTTATACTGCAGCAACCCCAACTCACCCACATAACCATCACGCTGGATATTCCGGACGCATTGCCACAGGTATTAGCCGAGCCACATCGATTACACCAAGTGTTTTCTAACTTAATCAGTAATGCCGCGGCAGCCCTTCAGCAAACGTCACAACCGACATTGCTCATCAGCGCACGCATGATTAAAGACAAAATACACATCAATGTAATGGATAATGGTTCCGGCGTCGATGAAGCGGCATTGACCCACTTATTCGAACCTTTTTATACCAGCAAGAAGATTGGCGAAGGCTTAGGACTTGGATTAGCTATCACAGCGAATATCATGCGGGATATGCAGGGCGAGATATTTGCACACAATAATCAGCAGCAAACAGGCATGACATTTACCCTGATGCTCAAAGCGGATACCAGTAATTGAGTTAAGCTAAGCTTAGCTGAATGTAATCAGCTAAGCTTTTCGTAGTGAAGGTGATTTATTAGGGCTATTGATTAACATTATTTAGCTTGCCGATAATACTGATGATAGTACTAATGACAGTTCTTGCTATAGTGCTGGTGTTAGATGCTTATCATGCACTTTATTACAAATGTAATCACCAATTGGGATAGCAGATGTCGCGGCAGGTGATGGCGCATTACAAACGTGTAAACTACGTGGGCTCTCGGCAAATAAGAAATCGTGCACTAAGCTGCCATCTCTCAATACCGCTTGCGCGCGAATACCCGCTGGATAATCCTCTAAATCAGATACTTTCAATGCAGGACAATATTTATTAACCAGCTTCAAATAACCCGGCTTCCACCACGAATTCTTGGTTTCAATTAAGCCCGTTTTTAAATTCTTAGCACTCACTCGCCAAAAACCAGCAAACTTAAGCATGTCGCCAATATCGCGTAAATCAATGTTTACTTTGCCATACCCTTCTCGTTTCCACCCTTGTACAGCATTAGGACCAACCGTCACCGAGCCGTCGATCATACGCGTTAAATGTACGCCCAAAAATGGCAACTCAGGATCGGGGATAGGATAAATAAGGTGATTAACAATATTGTTATGCTGAGACTGCAAACGGTAATATTCGCCGCGATAAGGAATGATTTGAAATTCAGTGTCAATGTTAAGCATCTTAGTCACGCGATCGGCCATTAAGCCAGAACACGTAATTAAGAATTTAGCGACATAACTGAGGCCTTTGAACGAATGACCTAACGGTGCCTTTTGCTGGCATTGCACATCAATCTGTTCACTGCTTTCAATTAAATGCGTCACTTCTGTTTCTAAGGCTATGTCGCCACCGAGCGCACAAAATGCTTCCGCCATTTTTTCGGTGACTAAACTGTAATTAACGATACTGGTAGAAGGCACCAGGATTGCGCCTAATCCAGTAATGTTCGGCTCTTTTCCAGCAAGACCTGCAGCATCTAATAATTCAACGTCGATGCCATTGTCGCGACAACGTTTATACAGTGCTTCCATACGTTGTAACTCGAGTACATTCGTTGCCACCAGCAGTTTGCCGCAGTTTTCAACGGGAATATCATGCTTAGCGCAAAACGCTTTCGTCGCCGCCACACCAGCTTTACAGAAGTTAGCTTTCATACTGCCGGGTTCATAATAAACCCCAGCATGGATCACCCCACTGTTATGGCCAGTTTGATGCTGTGATAACTTACTTTCTTTTTCGATTAATAATATACGCTTTTCCGGCTCACGCTGTTGCAGCTGCCAAGCCGTTGAAACACCAACAATCCCACCACCGATAATGATGTAATCATAGTTATTATTATCGGTGCCATTCTTAACTGTAGTATTGCTATCAGTGCAATTGTTATCAGTACCTGTTGCCACATTTGATGTCGTTAATGTCATTTTATTATCCCTAACTAAACGGCAGCAGCAGGTGCCGTTACCACAGATTTATAACGGCGATTCGTATACACAAACAAGCCCACAAAACTAACTAGCGCCACAACCCTGACGACTAAGGGTAAATCGGGCCACGTCATTGCTAAACCAAGTAATAACGAAAATCCACGTAGGAAAATATTCAATTCACTTTCTAAGTAGCCTTCAATACCCGCAATAAATGCATAAGTACCTATGATAGCGAAAAAGCCCACCGTGACCACCGTCATCATATCCCAACTCACCAGCGAGGTATAAGCCATCAGTATCGGTACTAGGTACAAGCCCTTCGCTATTTTCCATGCAGTTAACCCCGTACGCATTGGTGGTGTACCCGCGATAGTGGCGGCAGCAAATGCTGTTAAACAAACTGGCGGAGTAACATTACTGTCTTGTGATAACCAAAAAATAATTAAGTGCGCAGAAAGTAATGCGAGCATCACCTTATCAGCACCTAACCCCTGCTCTAACAAAGTCCCCATGAAATCACTCGGTACCAAGCTTAATAAACTTTCAGCTTGCATTTGCGTCATTGGTTGAGCTAATGCGCTCATTTGCTCCGGAGCGGCTAACATGAATATACCGTGTGCTTGCGCTGGTAACAGACCATCCATGAGCATTTGCACCAACTGGGCTTCGGCGAGTAATGTATATAACGCCGGCGCAGAAAGGGTGCCTAAGACAATATAGGCCGCCGTCACCGGTAAACCCATGCCAAGGATTAATGAGGCCAGCGCGATCAAGGCTAACATCAACATCAAACTACCATCAGCCCACTCATTGATCATTAACGAAAAGGTATTACCCACACCAGTCGTACTGATCACATTAACAACCAGACCAATACCAACTAAGAGTACCGCAGTCGTCGCCATGTTTTTAGCGCCCTGCTCTAGTGCTTCAAATACCGCTCTTATGCCCATTTTGTTGGGTGATAACCAAGATGCGACAACGACAGAGATAATCGATAAACCAGCTGAATAAGTCGGCGTGAACCCAGATACTAATAAGAACACTAATACCCCGAGTGGAATTAAATTATACCAACCAGCTAAAAGTACAGATGAGAATGAATCATCAGACGCGTTAACTTGTTGGATGTTACTGCGCTTGGCCTCGATACGTACAAAAAATGCCACCGACAAAAAATAAATCAGTGCAGGTACAACTGATACCGCGATAATACTCACATAAGGCACCTGTGTATAAGAAGCCATAATGAACGCGCCGGCACCCATCACCGGAGGCATTATTTGCCCCCCCGTTGATGCAGCCGCTTCAACACCTGCTGCAAAACGTGCGGGGAAACCCGCTTTACGCATCAGAGGAATAGTAATAACGCCTGTCGATACAGTATTAGCCACACTCGAACCTGATACAGATCCCATCAAACCTGATGCTAACACCGCGATAAAACCAGGACCGCCAATGACTTTATTTGCCGCCGCACGCGATAGGTTAATGATGTAATCACCAACCCCAGAGCGCACCAGAAAAGCACCAAACAGAATAAACATGAACACAAAGCTCCAACTGATACGTGAGATTGCGCCAAACATACCTTCTGAGCTATAAAAGCTGCGATACAACAAGGTTTCTAAACTTAACCCAGGGAAATGGAACATACCGGGTACTAACTGACCCCACCACACCACATACGTTAATGAGATAACAATTAACACCGGAATAAACCAGCCAATCGTACGGCGGATCAATTCCAATACAATGATGATCGCCATAATTGAAAACACCCAATCACTGGTAATAAAACGTACACCACGTTCATACAAGGCATCTTCAGCAAAAGGGATATACGCTAAACAAGCAAGTGCCGCGAAGGCGATTACAATATCAACACCGAGTGCTAACTTACTGCTTTTTAGACTTCTATGCGCCGGATACCAAAGCGCACAAATAACAGAAAACCCAGCAAAGTGAGTAGCAGAAGCCCATAATTCAGGGATGGTAGCAAAGGTATTAAACCAAATATGCAATAACGACAGCACCACACCACAGGCAGAAATAAACGCGGTTACCCAGGGAAAATCAGTGCGGGTGGCGGATTCAAATTGCTCTAACTTTTCTTCGACTTGCTTGTCCATAACAAATTCCTTTTTGACTGCTACCATCGTGGTAGCAGTCCTTCTTATCAATACTTAACGTCGTCTGTTACAGTGCGGTTGGTAATAACTCAGCAGGGATTGTTAAACCAATTTCTTGGTAATAACGTACAGCACCTGGGTGTAATGGTACTGGTAGACCTTTAATTGATTTTTCTACCGCCATTGCTTTCGTGGCTTTATGGATGCTGTTTAAGAACGGTAGGTTTTCATATATATTTTTCGTTAATAGGTAAACATCTTCTTCAGACACATCATCACGTACCGCTAAAAAATTAGGCTGCGCAATCGTCGTTACTGCTTTGCTCTGACTTGGATACGTATTTGCTGGAATAGTGAATTTAGTCCATAGTGGATATTCGCTGTTTGCTTGTTTGATTTGCTCATCTGTAAATTGTAATAAAGAGATGTCATCACCCATCGCAGCAAAAGCCCGCGTGATCGCACCAACTGGCATACCAGCTGGAATATTCATCCCATCAATCGCGCCATTTTGCATCGCGTCAGTACTTGAGCTGTAACCTAAATAAGCCAAGTTAAAACTATTCGGATCAACATTCACTCCGCTCATGATCTGGCGACCTGAATGTTCAGTACCCGAATTCTTCTTACCAATAGAAAACTTCTTACCTTTTAAATTACTTAAATCACTCATAGTGCCCGTTTCAACTAACGAGCTACGCACAACAAAATGCTCTACGTTTTGCCACAGCATGCTCACCGAACGTAAGTCTTTCTGTGGACCACTTTGCTTAAACTGTCCTTCACCTTGCCAAGCCCATGCCCCATACAAACCTTGCAAAATGGCAAATTGCGCTTCATTGTCACTCAGTAATTTAATATTTTCACCCGAGCCAGCAGAGCTAATCGCCGCTAATGAAAATTTATATTTTGGCTCCAGTTTAATTTTACTTAATGTCGCCAGTGCAACACCCACAGGGTAATAAGTACCACCCGTCGATGCTGTTGCAAGAATATAACTGCGTTTCTCTTCAGCAACTGCAGATGTCGTAGCTAAACCAAGTATGACGCTTGATACTAATAATGATTTTTTTAACATTCCTTTAAACATGATCTTTCCTTGTTTTTATTGTTAACGTAAAGCGTGTTTTTACTATTAATTTCATTGTCTATTACTGAGCATTGATGAGTAATAGACAATATTATTTCGTCCGTTATACATGACAGGTTGCAACAAGAATGCCATAAGTTAACTCATTGTTAAATATAACCTTAAAATAATTAACAACAATAAGTAAGCAAGATCATGCCGATAAGCAAGGTTTTGATAAGCAAGAAATAGCCCATCCGCGCATTAAGGGGGTAAACATCACATTAACAATATTAAAACATAATTGATTGGTAATACGATGCTGGAATATCATCTAAAAAGATCAATAGCATATACTTAAGGGGTAATTTAAAACGAGTATGAACAATAGTGGGAGAAGTAGATCGGTAGAATAAAGCAGTGGCAATAAGCAAGATCTTGCCACCTGAGTAAATAATGCAGTTAAATTGCATTCAATTACATTAAATCAAATAACTAAATATAGTCTGCGCGCTGCAGGTCATATTTTTGCATTTTCTGATTCAACGTCCGACGTGGTAAATCAAGCATATCCATGACTTCAATAATACTACCTTTATGCGTTCGCAAGGCTTCGTCAATTACCTTTCTCTCGAAGTTTTGCGTTTGCATTGCCAGTGACAGTTCACTAGAGCTGGTATCAACACTGACTATCGGCTTGGTCACCAAAATATCAGCAACGGTTAACACCGCATCGAGGGCAAAACGCGTCGCCACATTAATTAACTCTCGCACATTACCTGGCCAGCCGTACGCCAATAACGTTTTTTCATCCATACCCGATAATGGCTTGGCATGCCTGTTAGCCAAATTAACGTAGTGCTCAAATAATAATAAAATATCTTCGCCACGTTCCCGCAGCGGCGGTAAATATAATTGGGCGACGTTCAAACGGTAGAATAAATCCTGGCGAAATGCGTCATTATCTTTCAAACTTTCTTTAGCAGCAGCAATAACCCGCACATCTATCGCTATCGACTTGTTACCACCTACGCGTTCAATTAACTTCTCTTGTAAAATACGTAGCATCTTGATCTGCATATTAAGCGGCATACTTTCAATTTCATCTAAAAACAGTGTGCCTTTATCTGCATATTCTAACTTACCAATACGTTTCTTAATTGCCCCAGTAAAAGCCCCTGCTTCATGACCGAATAGCTCACTTTCAAATAGTGCTTCAGGAATAGCTGCGCAATTTAACGCCACAAAATTACCTTTTGAGCGTGTACTTACTTTATGTAAGCAATCTGCAACCAACTCTTTACCACAACCAGTATCACCATAGATAATGACATTGGTATCGATATTGGCGATTTTAACGAGCTGTTGACGTAACTCAACCATACCAGGACTCGAACCAATCAGGATTTGGTCTAGCCCTTGTGCCTGCTGTAAATATTCCTCACGCTTATTGGCTCCAAGTTGTAACTGTCTTTTCTCAATTGCACAACCAACGGTTTCAATTAATTTATCTGGATCAAAAGGTTTCTCTAAGAAATCAAATGCACCGTCTCGCAATGCATTAACGGCCATATTAATATCCCCATGGCCTGTCATCAGAATAATCGGCATTTCAGGATTGTTAGCTAATAGCTGTGGTAACAGCGCTAAACCGGAGATATCAGGTAAGCGCACATCAGAAATAACAATGCCTGGAAAAGCTGCTGGAATACTGTTTAATGCCGAATCACCATCTGCACATTCAATAACATCATAACCCGCTAGCTGAAGTCGCTGACTAATCGCCAAGCGCACAATCTCGTCGTCTTCAATGAGTGCGACTTGAATAACTGATTGTTGCGGCATAATTTCCACGTCCTGTGTTGTATAAATAATGCTGACAGGGTAAGAAATACCACGGCGATTGGAAAGGAGCTAGCTCGCAAATAACGACATAACAGATCCACAGTGGATAGATCCAACACTATCTCTGATAATCAGCACTGTTACCGTCACTAGCACTACCAATTATCAGCCAATTATTTATACTGGCAGTATGATGTTTACAGAAAAATAGAAAGCCAATAGGAATTGAAATGACGACTGTGATGTACGGTATTAAAAATTGCGACACCATTAAGAAAGCGAAAAAATGGTTAGAAGCAAACGAACTTGAATTTACATTTCACGATCACCGCGTTAATGGTTTAGATAAAGCACAACTGATCACTTGGTGTGAAACACTGGGTTGGGAACAAGTCGTGAATAAACGTGGTACCACGTACCGTCAATTAAGCGATGAGCAAAAAGCAGCGCTAACTGAAGCGACTGCTATTGAATTGCTAATCGAACAGCCTGCAATGATCAAACGTCCGATTCTTGATGTAGACGGAAAGCTAACATTAGGCTTTAAAGCCGACAGTTATGCGGCCCTCTTTTCAAAGTAAAGAGTCAACATAAGCACTCTAAATAACACCCAATACTTAAAGCACTGGCTTTTCACATAAGCCAGTGCTCACAATATGCTGTAAAAAGGAATTACTCATGTCAGACAGTTTAGTACTACAACTTGCCAAAGACCTACTTAGCCGTAAATCAGTAACACCCGAAGATGCTGGTTGTCAGCAAATGATGATCAAACGTCTTGAAGAACTGGGGTTTACTATCGAAACCATGGTATTTGAAGACACCACTAACCTTTGGGCTCGTCGTGGTACCACTGCACCGGTATTTTGTTTTGCAGGGCATACCGATGTTGTCCCTGTAGGTAAAATTGAAGATTGGGATACAGACCCATTTGTACCTACGGTTATCGATGGTTACTTACACGGCCGCGGCGCCGCTGACATGAAAGGTTCAATTGCCTCTTTCTTAGTGGCTGTTGAAAACTTCATTAAAGCGCATCCTGATCATCAAGGTTCGGTTGCCCTACTTATCACCAGTGACGAAGAAGGCCCGTTCATCAACGGCACAACCCGTGTCATTGATACCCTTGAAGCACGTAACGAAAAAATCGATTGGTGTATTGTTGGCGAACCATCAAGCACGAATAAAGTCGGTGATATCGTTAAGAATGGTCGTCGTGGTTCACTTACTGGCGATATCGTGGTTAAAGGTATTCAAGGTCACGTGGCTTACCCACACCTTGCTGAAAACCCAATTCACAAGCTAGCACCAGCCTTGTCTGAACTTAGCCAGGTAGTATGGGACCAAGGTAATGACTACTTCCCTGCAACAACGCTACAAATCACCGATATCCGCAGTGGCGCAGGTGCAAGCAACATAGTACCAGGTGACGCTACATGTCAGTTCAATCTGCGTTATTCAACAGAGCTAACAGCGGATTTAATCAAATACCGTATTGAAGGCATCTTTGAAAAGCACGGCTTAAACTACGAAATAAGCTGGATCCACAGCGGCCAACCTTTCCTTACTGAACCAGGTAACTTGCTAAACGCCATCACCGATTCAATTGAAAGTGTGTGCGGTTACCCGTCAGAATTGTCTACTTCAGGTGGTACATCAGATGGTCGTTTCATCGCACCGACTGGCGCACAGGTAGTCGAATTAGGGCCTGTAAACGCGACAATTCATAAAGTGAATGAATGCGTGAAGATCTCGGACATTGAGCAGTTAGCTGACATTTACGAGCAAACGCTTATTAAGCTGTTAGCTAAGTAGCGTATAAACATATTAGCTAAATAGTGAGCTAACATTATGCATAAATGGCTTGGACTGACTCAGTTCAAGCCATTTTTATTACCCTGCTAAAAATCACAAATACCCCATAATAAGCTAACTTATCTCCCTGCCGCGATATATAAAACCGATAACCCCATCACATTCCATAACAAATTTTATAATTTATTAACAAACAGTAAAAAACTAATATTTACAATGCATTAACATATCTAACATAGCTGTTTATAGAATTTTATAGCCATCAACACGTGCTCATTACACTGCCGATTAATTGACTTTAATCAATGTCTGCCTTATTGTTTATGCAGTTGCATAGTTTTGCAAAACACCTATTTTTTTAATGACAAGTTTTTAATGACTCGTTGTTAATGACATGTTTGTTAAACATGATTTCATAAAAGGAAGTTGTATGGCTTTAATCCAAGCGCCAAATTCAGTTGTAATGGTTCGACCGTGGAAATTTTTCTCGAATCCAGAAACTGCAGTTGATAATGCTTTTCAAAAAACCGGCCTCGATGAGCAAGACTCACTTGAGTTAGATCGCACAGGCATATCACTACAAGCAAAAAATGAATTTGACATCGTGGTCGCAGGATTAAACGAACACGGCATCAACGTCCACGTATTTGATGACTTTGGGGAAAAAGAAACCCCAGATTCAGTATTCCCAAACAACTGGTTTTCAACCCACAGTGGTGGCCATGTTGCGTTGTACCCAATGTATTCACAAAATCGCCGACGTGAACGCCGCAGTGACATTATTGAAATGTTAAAAGCCAATTATCGCGTGCAAGATGTTATCGACTTCTCTGGTTTAGAGTGGGATGAACTGTTTCTTGAAGGCACTGGCGCAATGGTATTAGATAACGTAAACCGTATCGCTTATACCGCTAAATCAAACCGTTCTAGCGAAGTTATTCTGGAACGTTTCTGCGCTATCTTCCAATACGAACCAATGGCGTTTGAAACTGCAGATGCATCTGGCACCGCGATTTATCACACCAATGTGATGATGTGTGTCGCCTCTAAATACGCGCTTATTTGCCTGGACATGATCCCAAATGAAGCTCGTCGCGCTGCCGTTCGCCAACGTTTAGAAGAATCAGATATCGAAGTCATTGAACTGAGTTTCGACCAAATTGATAACTTTGCCGGTAACGCAATTGAGTTAACAGGTAAGGGCAAAAGCCACTTGGTGATGTCACAACGTGCGAAAGACGCATTAACACCTGACCAAGTAGAGCGTATTGAACGACATTCAACAATCTTAGGCTTTAGTGTACCGACTATCGAACTAGCTGGCGGTTCTATCCGCTGCATGATCGCCGGCATCCATCTCAGCCCAAGAACCTAATTTAGACCTGAATGCGCCTCGTTTATTCAATCGAGATTGTGCGTATTCAGCCAGTAATAATTTTAATTAAAAGATAAGACTTATGGAAAAGGAAAAGGTTATGGAAACCAGTTATGTAAAATCAGCGACAGGCGAATTGAAACAAGTATTGCTTTGCTCTCCAACGTACCTCAATCTTTCACCAATTAACAAAATTGCAGAAGATTGGTTAGAGAAAGGCGAGCAAATCGATCAACAAAAATGCCTAAGCGAGCACCAACAGCTGATTGATATCTATGAGCAAAACGGCATTAATGTTGAAGTGCTTGCACCGACTGAACATTTATCAAGCCAAGTATTTGCCCGTGACTTTGGTTTCAACATCAAAGAAGGTTATGTACTTGGCCGCTTTAAAGAAGAAGTACGTCACGCAGAAAGCCTACTTTATGCAGAAAAATTAGCAGAGCTCGGTGTGCCAATCATCGCGACTTGTCATGAAGGTGTATTAGAAGGCGGTGACTTCTGGCAGTTGGATGAAAAAACGCTAGCCATTGGTACGCTACAACGTTCTGATGAAAAAGGCATCCAAAGTATCCGTGAACAGCTTGAACCACTAGGCTACACCATCATTTCGGTTAACTCGAAACCAGAATACCTACACCTTGATATGATCTTTAATATCGTTGGTGAAAAGACAGCCGTAACGTATTACGACGGTTTACCAGCAGAATTCCAAGCTTACCTTGATGAAGCCGGTTACGACTTAATTAAGATTGAAGAAGCAGGCGTATTTAAGCACTTCTGTAACCTGCAAGCTCTGGGTAACAAACGTATCATCTCGTTAAGCGCTAATACCAAAGTAAACGCGCAATTACGTGAACGCGGTTTCACGGTATTTGAGTTGCATTCGACGGAAATTTTGAAGACAGGCGGTGGTCCACACTGCATGACGTTCCCACTAGAACGTCATTAAACAGTAATACGACAGTGTGTATGTTTATACTATTTATGAGTGCTAGATCTAATTCTTTTTACAGAACCGGTTAGATATTATCTAACGAAATAGATAGGATAGCAGACGCACTGTCGATACCGATATTGACCAGTTCATTATCTTTGAATTTGTAGGCAGCCATGCTGCCCTCTAGCCATAAACCATCAATCAAAGCATTGATTTTAATCGCTAGAATCTCACATTCATGATGATCAACTTTGATATTATCGGTGGCTAATGCAGCACTAATCAACGGCGCTAATATCTTCGTTGTTTTAGCATATTCATTAGTTCGAATAGCGGCCATTTCAGGGTCGATGTAAGTCATCGGCAAGAAGTTAGCCCATAACAACACGGTACGTGGTGACACAATTGGCGCTGATAACGTCGCTTGTATAAAGTGCTGTAATCGTGTCTTGGCGCACACGTCCTGGTCGTTAATTTCGACACGGGCGTTAACGTACATGATCTCGAGCAATGCCGAATACGCGGCGCGTAGCATCTCGTCTTTACCTGAAAAGTAAAAACGGATCAGACCGTTGGTGACATTGGCATATTCAGCCACATTACGTACTGTGGTTTTTTGTAAACCTTCGTTAGCAATGCAATCTAATGTGGCATTGATTAACTCTTGTTTACGGTTTTTACCTTTAGTTCCTTTGGCTGGCATAGGCAGGTATTTAATCCGTATTTAAGTATAAGGTGAGTCTAATAGACGAAAATTAATCATACCCCGAGGGCGTGATGCTGGCAATTTAATAAGCTTAAACCGATACATATAACACTTAAATCGGTATAAATAACATTTTAACGGATACACATAACAAGTGTGTATCTCAACATTAAACGTATTAGATAAACCACTCATTGATTTTTATAATCATGATTGTAATGGAAAAATTCGATTTTTCTCTTCTACCTTAGACGGAATTTAAAAGGATCATCATGCTTGTTTTAGAAATTAAAGATATTAAAGCGGTAATCGAGAAAGTTGGCTATAAAGAATTTTTTGCTCAGCTTAATGATACATTGACTGAAGATTACAAAAATTGGCACGACTTTGATAAATGCGCACGTGTTGCTAACCATGTTGAAGACGGTGTTATCGAGTTAATGCCGATTTCTAATGCGGAAATGTATTCGTTTAAATACGTGAATGGTCACCCAAAAAACCCAGCTCAAAATAAAATGACAGTAATGGCAACAGGCCAATTATCGTTAACTGAAACTGGCGAACCGCTGATGTTTTCAGAAATGACACTGCTGACTGGTTTCCGTACGGCGGCAACGTCAGCGATGGCAGCGAAGCACTTAGCGAAAGCGGATTCACAAGTATTAGCGTTAATCGGTACTGGCGCGCAAAGTGAGTTTCAGTTCCTTGCTTACTCGTTCATGTTTGATTTAAAAGAAGTACGTTTCTTTGATACAGATCCTGCAGCAATGCGTAAGTTCGAGCAGAACATGGCGCGTTTCGATATTCGCCTAACGCCGTGTAAAGACTCGCGTGAAGCGGTTCAAGGTGCTGATTTAATTACTACTTGTACAGCAGATAAAAAATACCAAACAGTATTAACCAAAGACATGATCAGCAAAGACGTATTCATTAACGGTCTTGGCGGTGATTGCCCAGGTAAAACTGAAATCGAAAAAGAACTAGTAGAAAGCGCAACGATTGTTGTTGAGTATCTACCACAATCACGTGTTGAAGGTGAGATCCAACAACTGGGTAGTGACTTCACTTGCACTGAATTACACGAAATTGTGAAAGGCGAAAAAACGCTGAACGTAGCAACAGACGGCACTATCTTGTACGACTCTGTAGGCTTTGCCCTAGAAGATTACTCGGTACTACGCTTAGTTTACAAACTGGCTAAGCAACACAACATCGGCAGCGAAATGGAATTAATCCCAGATCTAAGCGATGTAAAGAACTTGTTCTCGCTGCTATAAAAGCGTAGCTCGTTAAAATGACGAGCCTAGCCTGTCGCGGCTAGTTGGTTCCTGTTCGTCATTCATAATAAAACCCTTGGCCAAGCACTCACAGTTCGCACTCAATACTGTGGGCTTGGTCTTTTTTAGCTTTCCCCTTTTTAGCTTGTCCTTGCCAGCTATAAACATGTTTACGGTTCATAAATCCCCCCTATGTTAGCCATTTGTTCGTTTAAAATTATTTTCAATTATTATTACCCCCTCTAGAGCCGCATAAATACTGACTTTCGAGTCAAGAAATGACGGTTTCACCCTCTCAACCGGAAAATAAAGACTTTACAAGATAACAAGCCTTAGACTAATATCAGTCCGTATAAGCGCGTTGGATAAACGCGGCTTACCCGCACACACGATTCGCTTGTACCGCTTAAACTAAAATCCTTATAATTTTTTGCACAGTACCATCCATGAACCCATTCATTTAGGGTTTTCCTTGCGCCTGCTATATAGCATCGCGTAAGAATAAGAGCCTGTGCAGACAAACAGAAGATAGATGTCATGCGTATAGAACAAGAATTGAAGCTAGGTTTTAAAGATGTACTTTTCCGCCCAAAACGTTCAACTCTTAAGAGTCGTTCACAAGTAAGCTTAGAGCGTACATTCACTTTCCCTAACAGCAAGTACACTTGGACAGGTGTACCGGTTATTGCTGCAAACATGGATACTGTAGGTACATTTGAAGCGGCGAAAGAACTTGCTGCACACAAAATGCTAACAGCTGTACATAAGCATTACACTGTAGCTGAATGGAAAGAGTTCCTAGAAGCAAACCCAGAAATCTTTGACCACATCTTTGTATCAACTGGTACATCTGATTCAGATTTCGAAAAACTTCAACAAGTTCTAGCATTAGATGATCGTCTACAGTTTATCTGTATCGATGTAGCTAATGGTTACTCAGAATTTTTCATTGATTTCGTGCGTAAAGTACGTAAAGCATACCCAACTAAAACGATTATGGCTGGTAACGTAGTTACTGGTGAAATCACAGAAGAACTTATCCTGTCTGGCGCAGATATCATCAAAGTTGGTATCGGTCCTGGTTCAGTATGTACTACACGTGTTAAAACAGGTGTTGGTTACCCACAACTTTCTGCAATCATCGAGTGTGCTGACGCTGCTCACGGCCTTTCAGGCATGGTTGTTGGTGACGGTGGTTGTTCTTGTGCTGGTGACGTTGCTAAAGCATTTGGCGGCGGCGCAGACTTCGTTATGCTTGGCGGTATGTTAGCTGGTCACGACGAAAGTGGCGGCGAACTGTGCGAAGTTGATGGCAAGAAAACAAAAAAATTCTATGGCATGAGCTCAACAACTGCGATGAACAAACACGCAGGTGGTGTTGCTAAATACCGTGCTTCAGAAGGTAAAACAGTAGAAGTTCCTTACCGTGGTCCTATCGAAAACACTGTTTTTGATATCCTAGGTGGCGTACGTTCTACTTGTACATACGTTGGTGCAGCTTCATTAAAAGAGCTAAGCAAGCGTACTACCTTTATCCGCGTACTTGAGCAAGAAAACAACGTATTCGGTAAAGAATAAATTGGTGTAAATATGCAGGTCTAGAACTGCGTATTTAAGCTAACAAAGGCGAGCATTGATGTGGACATAGTTCATTATCATGCTCGCCTTTTTGCGTTTTGGAGTACGAGATAACTGAATTATCATTATTTCATCCAAGCGTTTTAAGGCAGAATAAAGGTGCACAATGGTGACGATACAAATAAAATAAACAAAGTGGGTTATTCTTTGCGTCTTTTGGTAAATAACACCGTCTGGCTATAAGTACTGTAAATAACAATTACTGTAATTAATGCATACCGTAAATCGATTAAGTTGAGGCTCCATAAATATGTTATCTGAATGGCAAAATCACAAAGCGCAACTGCGCGGTTATGTAAGCAAGCGCATTGATGATGCCAACGCTGTTGACGATATCCTGCAAGATGTATACATCAAGGCCAGCAGTAATTTACATCAATTAAAATCAACTGGCAGCCTCAAAGGTTGGCTTTATCGTATTGCGCACAACACCATCATGGATTTTTATCGAGGGCGTCAGCCTTATGACCCCCTACCCGACGACCTCGTGGCTGAAGAGGAAGATGAAGGCATTGAAGCTCGCGAAGAATTAGCGCAATGTTTGCGTCCTTTGATTGACGAACTACCAGAAAAATACGGCATCCCACTGCGCTTAGCAGAGCTTGAGGGGGTTTCACAAAAAGACATAGCCCAACAACTGGGTTTATCGCTTTCTGGAGCCAAGAGCCGCGTACAAAGAGGCAGAGTCAAATTTCGTGAACAAATGATGGCATGTTGTGATTTTGAAGTAGACCAAAACGGTATTGTCGACTACACCAGAAAAGATGGTAGTAGCTCTCCTAAATGCTAGCCCGAGTATAAAGCAGCGCATCAGCAGTTACCCTTTATTGGAGTAAAAATGAATAACCAAGCAAACGCAATGATCCCACAGCACGTAATTGAAGACGCCACAGAATGGGCAATCATGCATGGCGTTGCATTTCGTCAAGCAGACAACACAGCAAGACACTGCCCTTTTAGCATTGCACCAATGACAATGAAGCGTGAAGTGTATGAACACTTGCGTAAAGTAACCCCGCTGATCACCAAGCTAATCAGCAACCTATCTGAAGACCATGATTACCTACAATCATCATTAAAAAACATGGCCAAAGCCGATCCCTTTTTCGGTCGCTTGTTAGCGCTGCATCAGCAAGCGCATGGTGATAAAGATCATCCCATTAATCCAGCACGTACACCTTTACTGTTAATGCGCACCGATTTTATGGATGACCGTCAACACGGCGCTAAAGTTATCGAATTTAATGGTATCGCGGCAGGTATGGCGCCATTTGGACAGCGTGCGACAGAGTTTCACGCCTTTATGGCAAACCAATGGCCAGCGGTTTATCGCACCTGGTCTGAAACTAGCTCTGAAAGTAGTTCTGAAACGAGCCCAGCGACACCAGCAGAAAATCAAGGCCTAGAACAACTCGCTTATGGTATTGCCCAAGCCGCTAAAAAAGTCCAAGCGACATTTACTGCCGACATGCCCCAAGCTAAGCCAACCTTCTTGATGGTGATCCAAGACAATGAGGATAATGTTTACGACCAGCACTTACTTGAAATCGCGCTGCAGAAAAATGGCTTACGCACAGTAAGGCGGACGTTTGAGCAGCTCAGTACCCAGCTTGCAACAGGCGACAACCAACGCTTAATGTTAGAAGGTGTCGGTGCTATCGACGTGGTGTATCTACGCGCTGGCTACCAATATTCAGACTACTATTCTCCAAAGCGTAATGAATCCGTATGCTGTCAGACGTTAAGCCAGACAAGATTGTTTATCGAACAACACCATGTAGCGATGAATGCCACTATTGGCCAGCAGTTGGCCACCAGCAAAACCATACAAATGCTGCTCACGATAATGCCCGCTCAAGACTATGTGCGCTGGGGACTGACACTAGAAGAAGCGCAATTAGTCAAAAGTGTGCTTGCAGAAATGAAGCCAGTGAATGAAAGCACCATCACTTGGTTTAACACCCAAGCAGACAAACAAGCATGGGTATTAAAGAATCAAGGTGAAGGTGGTGGTCACTGTATTTTTGGTGACGATATCAGCGATAAATTAAATCAACTTGCACCCACTGAGTACGACGCATGGGCGTTAATGTTACGTTTACATCCACATGAACGCGAGACGCAAACCATTGCAGTGCGTGATGGCGAGCAAACTCAAATAGACGATTTGGTCAGTGAAATAGGTCTGTTTACCGCCTATTACAATGGAGAGCCGGTAACGGAATCAGCGGGTTATGCAGGGTATTTAATCCGCAGTAAACCAGCGAGTGAAAATGAGGGTGGGATCCACAGTGGTAAAGGTATTTTAGATTCTCTTGCACTGATTGATTAGCTCCAAGACTCATCATTAAATAATAGTGATGAGTCATTAAATAATCTGCGTCTTTTTTATTTATCTCCGTCTTAGTTATATCAGACTACAATGGCAGAGATAAACCCATGCTGAAACTAGCACCAAGTCAGACCGATATTAACAACAAGTTCATCAAGCACGACAGTAATATGCTTAAGCAAGTCTATGGCACCGACGACGTTGCCCCTTACTGGATTGCAGACATGGAGTTCCCCATTGCCTCACCGATAACCCAAGCCATGCAACAGCTGGTGAGCCGCGAGACTTACTCATACGAATTCGATTCTAAAACGGTGTTCCAGGCTATTTCACAATGGAATAAAACCCGTCACAATCTTGACCTTAACCCCGACCACTTTGTACCAGCACCGGGTGTATTAAGCGTAATAGCCTTATTAATTCGCGAGTTTACTGACGAAGGTGATGGCGTATTAATTCAAACACCGGTCTATCATCAATTTCGCCGCTTAATTGAATCGGCAGGACGTAGAGCAGTGAACAACACGTTACAAATCGACAATGATAAATATGTCATGGATTTTGCAAATTTTGAAAAACAATTGCAAAGTGGCAAGGTGAAAATGGTGTTGTTATGTAACCCGCACAACCCTGTCGGTCGAGTTTGGCACAAAACAGAATTAGAACAACTGGTCGCAATAGCGAAGAAATATAACACCCTCATCATTAGTGACGAGATCCATGGCGACATCGTGTTTGACGATGCCACATTCACCAGTATTAGTTCATTAGATTATGACAACAGCTTAACGATTATTGGTTCGCCAGCTAAGAACTTCGGCTTAAACAGTATTTCCAATGGTTATATTTACAGTGACAACAAAGTATTACGTGAGAAGATCAAAAGCACCGTGGTATCAATGTCGCTTGACCACGAAAATATCTTTACCACGAACGCGACCATCGCAGCTTATCAGCAAGGCCAAGCATGGTTTGATGCCTTTTTAAGTTATACCCAAAATACCCGCAATTGGATCACCGCATTTATGGCCAATGAACTGCCACAAGTGAAAGTGTTTGAACCTGAAGGCACTAATCAAATTTGGTTTGATTTTACTGGCTTAGGATTAACGTCGGCGCAGCTTAAATCGCTATTAACACAGCAAGCAAAATTGGCGCTTACCCCAGGCACTTGGTTTAGTGAGCCTGATGAAAACTTCTATCGCATGAACTTTGCATCACCGTTAGCGCAAATTCAGGCTTCACTCACGTTGTTGAAATCAGCAATAGATAGTGAATAGGCGTAACGCTAAGCTCAACTATATAGCGACGCATATTAAGACAAAACCTACGTATTTTATTGTGTCGCGGGCTACGTTCACTTTATGCTGCGAAAACGCCTGCAGATATGGGGCTGACTCCAGTTAAAAATCTAGCGGGTAGTTTTGTTGAATAGGTTGAAAGTGGCGGTGCTGTCGAGTCGTAACCTTCTGTTAGGATTTAAGCTAATAAAGGCGAGTATGATGTGGATTAATTTACTTATAAATGTTCCATACCATGCTCGCATTTTTACGTTTTAGAAAACAAGACGACTCAATTATTCGTCGACAGATCACATTACCAAGACCTTCAAAAGGTTCTAACAATCAAACCAATTGGTCAAACTTATCAAGTTAATTCAACAACTTAAAAATACCCACAAAGTATAGCAAACATAAATTAAGCTTGTCCTAGATCAACGTCCACTCTCAGCTAACCAACTATATTGGCCGCAGAAAATAAAGCCCATTGGACTAATTAAGGATTATATTTATGAAAAAATTACTTGTACTTAGCCTCGCATCTGCAATGTCGTTTTCAACAATTGCGAATGAAAATGTCATTAACGGGATGGATTTTGGCCCTCTCGCCCAGCTTGTAGGGACTTGGAAAACAATGGAAGGAGCCGGTGTTGATGTTGCACCTGCAAAAGTCGGTTCTGAACAAGGAGCAGGCTCTCTTGCAGTGAGTCCTTTTTTCGAAACAATGACGTTTGAAGCGGCAGCAGATGCCGAGAATGCAAGCGAGCAATACTTAGTGGCTTTATATTACAAACAAGAAGTATTTAGAAAGTCAGATGGCTCTAAATTTCATGATCAACGTGGTTATTTTATCTATGATGCTAAAAATCAAATGGTATACAACTCATTTTGCATACCACGTACTACCTGTGTCACCGCTGAAGGTGTTGCAGGTAAAACAATGACACTGACTGCACCTGCACGAGGGATAGCTGAAGGTTCATATATGACAGGGAAAGCCTCAACAACAGGCTTTAGTATGAACATCAAAATTGAAGAAAATAAACTAACTTATTCACAAAATACGATGTTAGATATTTACGGTCAGCCAATGTCGCATACCGATAGCAGCACACTAATCAGAGTAACAAAATAACGTTAAGACAAAGCAGTCCAACATTATGGTGTTATGCCCTATTTGGACTGCTTATTTATTCTATGTAAAGAAAGACTAATCTTCAAAGTCTGAAATAAGTAAATTCGCAGCTGCAAAAGCGGCTTTATCGCGAACATCGTCAGGCAAAGTCTCATCACCCGCAACATCGTTTAACGCTTTAAGTGCACAGCCAATCGCTTTGGGGATATAACCTTGATCGCCACTGCCGATTAATGAATACAACTCACGGACTTTGTCACAACACTGATACACGTTCATGGTAATACCTTATATAGAAGAGTCATTTAAAATTAATATGAGGCTATTTTATCCTTTGCAGTAATTCAATGTCGAGCGTTAAGGTTGGCTAATTGAGGATGTGTTGATCTTGGTTGGTAAATGCATATCGACGATTTAACCCTAATAACCTCTAACGAGGAGGCTTTTATTCAATGAATAGCAAACTAAAATCTCATTTATGTTAAATACTTTCTTTTATACGTTGATGATTTAGATAACAGCACCATTGAAGGAATGACACAAATAAACCCTAAAGAAAAAATAAGGCGGTTGAACTCCAATAATTGATAGGCCGAAAACAAAGTTATAATCAGCAACGAAATTATGTGCAGCTTATGCCAAAATTGATTTTTTTTTGCAGAAATCGAGTAAGCTCGAACAATCATAATAATTCCATCATATTTATATTTACACTTTAACCAGAATGTTTACACGTGTATTTGCGCGAATAACGACTAGATAAAACGATTTAATCAGTAATAGTAAAAGAAAATACCTCTGCATTAAATAGTAAATAAATACTAAGCATATAATTAAGACGCCTATACCTCTTAATTTCCATTTAATATAAGAACGGTTGGATAGGCGTTTAAGTGGTAATTTAGAAAGGCTGAGCGGCTTCAGTACATTTACCTTACTGTGCTGCCGTTGTTTTTGTTAACACAGCGCAGAACCAAAAGCATACTCACTTAAGATACCGACTCTAAGCCTTATTTATAGATGTTAATTTAGCTATGACTGGTTAAACATGATGGGATAATTTTGCACTAAATTGGGGAATCAATGTTTCAGCTAAAATAAGCCTGAAACATCTATTTTATCAAGTAACATTCCAATAATACGATGTTTGAGTGGTTGTTATATTTCTATAAGTCTAGAGTGTTAAGTACAGTTTTACCCATCCCCGTTAAAATTATCAATCGATGCTAGAATCACTACCTAACTTAAGATCCAAGTACTTCTTAATGACAACATCGATACGGACCCAATTACTGTTCGGCTGTAATCTCGACACTTTATAATGTTTGCGTTGTTCAAGCGTGGCAAGCTCAGCTATCTCTAAAGCATCAATCCCGCCGGTATAACCAACGAATAACTCTTCACTTACGATAAGCTCAGGTAACGCCTTAAGTAATTCGCCTATATTAGCGATTAGACGATAATCTGCTACATTACTGATTAGCTCTTTTTCACTTCTTTTAACTGCGTTTTCGAGGATTTTAAAGCAATAATCAATATTACTTTGATGCTCTTCGCCTAATGTATCTCGCAATATGTCAATCACACCAGTCCATGTTAATTGCGATATACCAGACAAGAGTTCATCTTCGTCCCGCACTTCATTAACCGTCAACAAAGCACATTTAATTTCGCAATGGCTATATTGGGTTTCATCTAATATCATCGCTATCGCGTCATGCTGTTTAGTCACTTGATCAGCGAGAGCGACGACTGTTGGCGCAGTAAAAAACTTAGCCTCTATAACTAAGATCTGATTGCCCCATCTTAGAAATAAGTCAGGAACAGCAACGCGGCCCCTCTCTTTAAATATATCCTTTATATTACCTTTCGCTTTTGCCCCATCTCTTAATGGATCAAGTTCAGTAACGATTTCAATATCAGCTGAAAGGGTATTATCAGGCATTATATTAAGCTTTTTAAACAATGCTTTTAGCCCTGCAAACTCATTGACCATTAATAAATGTGACAGTAATGTCGCGGTAAAATAACGTTCACTGCGAGCTGTTTCATCAAATCTAATTTTAGACATCTGCTTTCCTTGTTTACGTGGCATTTATGTGAGAATGGCAAGATACATATCCTTACACCTAGAAAGACTACTCTATTACCATTTGTAGGTATAAGGAAGTAAATAACAGCAATTATTGAGCTAAACCTGAAACTAATGATAAACAGAATAATACGATATGGAATAGTAGCTTATAACTAAGAAATGTATGATGAACGTCGATGAAATCAGCAATATAATAGGGTTGAAAAACAACCTGTACGCTATTAAATATCGATTAGGCGATTAATAATTGCGCATTTAAAATGCAAGTTAAAATTACTTAACATCTTCTTTGATGTTGATATTTATAGTTAATTCAGTTGTTTAATTGTTACTTATGATAATAACTGTAAATAATATCGTTACAGAGTGTTTCGTTAATACATAATAGAGGTATTGAAAAATGTAATTTATATGTTACTTTCCTGTGATCTTAGTGATTTATCTTGAATCACACGCTTCAGAAATTGGTCTAATGAAAATAACAATTAAAATAAAATTAACTATTACAATTTGCGTGATGCTATTACTTGTTAACGGGTTCTTTATTACAAGTATTTTCATGACAGAAAAGACAGTGCTCGCGACAGAGAAAGTCAACATACGTACAAAAGTCGAAAGCTTAATAAAGAATAACTTACAAGGTCAAACCGACAACCTGAGCTTATCTTTAGCTAATTTATATGAATCCTCTTCTGCCAATAGAATCAGACAAGAACTCCGCACTGAGATCTTAACATTCAAAAAAACCATTGCTGATATGTATGCAGATGCGCCGTCGGACGACGATGCACAAGCAAATATCAACGCATTTATTGATAACTATCGCTGGAATGATGGTCGTTACATTTTTGCTTATGATGCTGATTCAATTGAAAACATAGCCAATGGCGCAAACCACCGTATTATCGGTGCCTCTAGCTATAACTCGCAAGATAAAAAAGGCAATTACTACGCTCGAGATATTGTTAACAGTGCTAAAAAATCAACGGTTGGTTATAGCCTGTATTACTTTCTAAACCCAGCGTCAGATAAAGTTGAAGAAAAAATGTCGGCTTCTTTCTATTTCGAGCCACTGAACCTTGTTATTGCGACTGGTGAATATACAAGTCGATTAAGACAAAGCAAAATTGATATGGCGCTGAATGCCGTTAGCCTAACTCAATACGGTAAAGACGGTTACTTTTGGGTCCAGGATACCAAGGGCAAAATCCTTATGCATCGAGACGCTAAATTAATCGGTACGACTGCAGACTTTACTAGTGATGCAGCTACGCGCCTTCAGAGTAAATCCGACATTTTCATGTCTGCGGCATTTAAACATGAAGACACGAATAAAGTAGAGAATAAGATCCTATACGTACGTAACATCTTCCCTGACTGGGGCTGGTCATTGGGGACTGGTACCTATGAGAGTGAAATCTCTACCATTGAAGAAAGTTTGACGACAGCGACAGCGGATATCTTCGATACTGAAATACAAAATAGCTTTAAATTCGCTACTGTACTTTTCATTCTTGCTATTGTGTTTTCACTTTGGCTTATCAACCGTATTATTCGTGAATTATTGGTACTGAAATTAAGTATTGATAATTTATCAACTGGCGAAGCCGATCTCACTTCAAGATTAGTGATTAGGGGCAATGATGAAGTTGCCGATATTAGTCACTCGGTGAATAACTTTATTGGTTACTTACAATCGATGATGTTGGATATTTCTGGTGCGTCAAAAAATATTACCCGCGGTATTCATGATATTCATTCACAGTCTGAGCGTAATACTCAAGCGCTGGATAACCACAGCGCAGAAACGGAGTTAGCAGTAACGGCAATTACCGAGATGAGTACAACCGCAGACATCGTTGCCCAAAATGCACTTCAAACGGCAACGAGTACTCGAGTCGCAAACGATGACGCGCAAGCATCGAAAGTAACGGTTGTCGAGGCATCGAATAGCGTCATGTCTTTAGTCTCTGAAATGGATGATACCGCTAAAAGTATACATGCCATGAATGAAGGCACTAAAAATATTGCCACGGTATTAGAAGTCATTGGTGGCATTGCTGACCAAACCAATTTGTTAGCATTGAATGCCGCGATTGAAGCAGCAAGAGCAGGTGAACAAGGTCGTGGTTTTGCCGTTGTGGCTGATGAAGTTAGGTCTTTAGCTGCTTTAACCCAAGACAGTACCGCTAAGATTAATGATATGCTGCAGAGCCTCACTGTTCGAGCTGATTCAGCCGTTTCAGCAATGAACAATACAACCGAGAGTTGTCAGAAAGTGGCCGAAAACACATCATTAGTCACTGAAAGCCTAGATAGTATGACAGGCTCTATCGTTGAAATTAATGATTTAAGTACGCAAATTGCAACCGCATCTGAAGAGCAGAGTTCCGTGACTGAAGAAATAACGCGTAATATGCATACCATCCAAGAGATGGTGCAAGTGTTAAGCAAAAACGGTCAAGAAACAAAAGTAAGTGTGAAAAACCTGACCGGTGAAAATGACACGCTTGCCGCATTGGTTGCTCGTTTTAAATTAAGCTAACAACAACGAGCATGGTATAGAGAGGTTATCTCATTATCATGCTCGCCTTGTTTAAATACTTAATAGTGCTAATCCTAAAGGTGCATTACAGCGCTCAGTCTTAGGCTTAAAAGCATGACATTTTGCCCTCAATTCTCATACCTAATTATTAATATCTATGCCAGCGCTCTAATTTACAGGTCTGACCTGAGATGACGCGACAATACTGTTATCGTATCTACCCACTTAGATTCATATTGTTTATAGTCACCTGTATAAAAAGAGATAAATATGAGAAACAAAATTCTAGCGTTATGTATAACAGCAGCATTTTTACCATCTTTAGTGAATGCGGCAGTCGCAGATCAAGTCATAGAAAAACAAAGAAGTGAACTCGCGGCTAGTAGTCAGGGTAAAGGGTTTGGCCCGCAATCACCACGCGATATCGACACGCTTCAAGGCGAAAACAAACGACTATTTTCCCTTGCTCCAGCGTCTACAGAAATGAACCTCTGCAATATTCATTTCCATAAAAATGCAGAACATAAAGGCGGTGAATTCACCAAATATGCTGGCAATGGTGACGGGCATGGATATCAAAGCGGTTATGAATATTCAGGCAAGTTAACACCACAAGAATTATCACCTCTTCAACATAAAGCAAAAACCAGTAAACACGATAACCTTGCCCCTGGCGATACGATTGAAGCACACTATGTCTACTCAACAGCGCAAGTGGAGCCTGGTGCAACCTTAGGAGCCTGCCTTAGCGATGCAAACAACAATCCTCAACTAAGAGTAGAAACCCAAGTTTACGTATTAGTGAACGATAATAAGGCTATGAATTTTGTCGAACTCACTAAACTCGGTATGGTCAATGGGCTGTATCAGGCTGTTAACATTCCAAACAACACGGGTACACCAATACAGTATGCAGGCTCGACGACAGGGCCAAGTTATAACGAAGTATCGTCGCCATTTCAGGTAAGTTGGAGTGTTCGCCCACAAGTAATGAAGGTAGACATAAATAGTGTTTCGGCATGGTTAAAAGACAATGAGTTCGATGAAGATCATGCACATGGAGTCAGAAACTTAGTCATCAACCCAGCTTTACTCTCGAGTAACAAGTAACATATCAACGCTTACTTCAAAGTAATGATATCCACTATTATTCATACACATAAGAATATGATGTGAAAGTTCAATAAACCTGGAGTTCGCTATTTAAATCTAGCGAACTCATTCATTCTTTAACCTGTAACATAATATAAAAATCAAAAGACTCTATTATTGCGATTCCAGAACAATGACGTAAGAAAGGAAATTAAAGCAAGAAATATAAACAGAAAGGAAAGAGGAATAAATCCAAAAGATTCAATAAGCACTCCATCTCCATCGACATACGAACCAATTAGGTTGTAACTGATAGAGCATGCAGCGCTAAAAGCCAAAAATAAAACTGATAACCAAAACTTTTTTAATATTTTCATTCAATTATATCCATTCGTAAATTAATTGTATATTTACGACCATTATAAAAATGAATAAGTTCATACTGATTTAACCAACTGCTGACATTCTCTTACAACTCAATAATGTACTCTGCTAAAACACGCATGTAATATCATGATCCATACTTCATTCAGGTTAAATTGATGTTCCGTATACAAAAGATTATATTTATATCCCTACTTACCAATTTACTCGCGTCATGCGCTTATCATGAATACAACCCATCAAAACCTGATGATTACGCGAAATATTGGTGCCAGGAAGAACACAGAAATAACTCCGTACTTGCGATTCTAGATACAGATCAGGGGCGAGAAGATACAGCCCCAGACAATTGTGATATCTATTACAGATAGCAGGCTGACATAGTTACCCTTTAAGTTAAATATCTTGCTGTTTAAGCAGTTTAGTCGGGATAGCACCATCAACACCAAGCGTTAAATGCACGGTTTCAGTAGGCACTTCAGCATACGCTTGTTGCTCACCATGTTGGTTGAATGACAGTTCGATTTTAGAATCCCAAAGGCGCATTTCATTAAGCTTAATTCGGTCGCCAATAAAATAAGAGTCTAAGTGTTGTATGGTTTGGTTATCAATGTCTTGCTCAAATAAGCCAACATAAGTGAATACCCCACTACCTTGGTTGCTGACAGTAAATGGCGCGACAAAATAAATACGATTGTCAGCGGTGATCTGACCTAACGGATTAATGTGCATGTAATCGAGTAATACCTCACCACGTTCTTCACCGACCTGATAATTCCCCTGCGCTTTACCGTGCGGCGTGCCTAGGTCAATTATCGACGTCAGTTTAACGCTATCACCAGTATCCGGCAGATTAATAATAAAATCACTGCTGGTCTTCATGCTGAATAACGTCAATATTACTTCTGAATGATAATCGGGTGCCTTGCTGCTGGAATCCCCCATATAACGAGCCACGTTCACTAGTGCCAATACACTGACACAAGCCAATACGATATAAACTAACTTTTTCATTATTAACACCTTTATTGGATTTTATCTGTAGACATAATACCGTAAAAAGCATTAAAAAAGCCCTCAATAAAGAAGGCTTGTTTCAGTTAACGACTACAGATTATTTAAATGACATGATTACAGTTCGTTAAAACATACTTTTTGGAAATTGTTCCATTCGCTCACACCGGGGGCAACTTCCATACAGCCTTTTTTGGTATCCATGACAGCGGTTAATGTCGTAATAAAGTCCGACCCGTATGCGGCATGCTGAGCAATAGGCTTGGTATTAAGCACATATTTTGCGGCATCAATATTACCCTCAGGTGTATTATCAATAAACTGCTGCGAAAACTCCGCACGCCATTCGGTATAAGCGGTTGCGATTGTACGCTGTTTACTTTTCTCTGCCATCCCTACAGATTCCGCGAAGGCTTGCATAACACCCGCTTTTTCTGAGTGGTTAGCATGGCCGATGCCAGCAGCACGCTTAATCACGTAATTGCCTTCACTTAGCATTTCGACACCGACCGTACCACCTTGGCTATCGGCAAAGTTAAAGTGTGATGCCACTACCGTTCTATGTTTTTCTAGAATTTTAACCGCTTCGTCCACGGATTTAGCATGTCGAACGATATAGTTTTGCAACGCGCCGAGCTCTATCGCCATCGGAGAGTCTAAGCCAACACCTTCAGAATCAGTGCCTTGAAAGTTGATCACAACCCCTAGGTCTTTACCCAATGTTTGCCCTGAACCATAGAAGCCTGACGCCATAACTTGGATAAAGTCATCCGCTTGTAAAACCCAATAGTTACCACCAGATAAAGATGGTGTATCGTTCACCTGCCCTACTACACCTGTACCATCGAAACTAATGGTAGTACAACCTCTCAACGCAGTCTCCGCCGCAGAAGCTAATGCTGCATCCAATTGACTCAGGGTGAACATCTTTTCTACCGAGATCCCACCAACTTTTGCCAAGGCTTCAACAATAACAAAATACTCAGGATTTAACTTTCGAGAATTATCTAGTACTGTTTTTGACTGCGCTTCAAACTGAGAAAAGTCAATACCAGCCAGCTGATAAACATATTTGGCTTCTTTAATACCACGTCGAACCTGCTCACCAATCTGTTTTTCAAATACCTTTACGTAATCCGCTTCTTGTACACCTCTAATATCGACTATCGGCATGTTAGTTTGCTGAACAAAATTTTCAGGTGCGTAATATGGCTGCTGCACATTCAAGCCAGCTACTGGCTCTAATGAAATAGCACTAGCCGCACCAGATAACATAGATAACCCTACTGTTGCTGCAATAATCGTTCGTTTAAAAGTTAGCATAATTCAGTCCTCATCAACTGAAGCTTGGGTATTCCCCTTAAGCGTTGAGGTCATACTATCGAAACATTTGTCCATTATTCGGATGAAATGCTATGCTAAATTCCAGATAATCGGAAAGGCAAAAACGATGGCAGAGATAGAAACAGAAGGCTTTGAGTTCTTTGGGGTGGAAGAGCGAGAGTTTCGCATGATGGTGATTGAGCGCATCGAAACCATGATGGTACATTCAAAGCAATCTAAGAATACACTTGCTAAAAAAGCGAACCTTGGCCGCTCGTCATTCTATGAAAAGATGGAGCGTGAAGGCCGAAGTCATTTTACCCTGATTGATATTTTCCGCATTGCCAAAGCACTTGATATCAGCATTCTACAAATATTCCCGATGACTGAACTTGAACGCCAGCATGGAGGGCAATTACCCCTCTCAGCAAGTACGTTGCATTTTCTCGATCAAATGCTTGCGGCACCAAAAGAAGACATTGAATTTCTGAGTAGTGTGTATAAAAACCTGCAACAACGTGACCAGAAAGAGAGCTAAGCTAAAAAACTGTCTTCGTAGAACTTGCCAAGCGACTCGCTAAGATAAGATCAACCAAGCCTCCAATAATGGAGGCTTGGTTGATGCTAAATTTATTTTACTCATAGTCAGAAGCGTACGTTTCTTCATAAGTGTGTGAATAAAGTTCAAATAAATTACCAAACGGGTCTTCTAGGTAAACCATTTTAGCTTGCTTGCTATCATCTTCTGGATGGTAGCGGTGAATATCCATTCTTACTTTACCGCCGAATTCTTCTGTTCTTGCGATTGCCCCCGTAAAATCATCTGTTTGCAGGCAGAAGTGGAAGATACCAAGGCGAGTAAAATCAACATCATGGCGTTCTTGACGCTCTTTCATTTCGAATAGTTCAACGCCGATACCATCAGTAGAAACCAGATGGGCAATGTTGAACCCTTTAAAGCCTTCGCCAAATACAGCTATACACATTTTACCGATAGCAGTCTCACGTTCTTCAACTACTTTAGTGTTATTCATTACAATTTTAAGACCAAGCGCTTTAGTGTAAAACTCAACCGCTTTATCCATATCGCCCACCATAATACCGACATGATTCATCTTCATAATATACTCACTTTTGCGTTGTTAGTTGCTTGTCTGTTTTGATGAAGTGAGTATAAGTAGTATAGATGATTAACTGAAATTATCATTTTTAATGTTTTTGATAATTTATTGTAATGATCGTTTGTTGTCAAAAAATATAAAGGATGGGGGAACTTTGATTACTTATCAAAGAGAGCTGCACCGTGTTTAATCACATGCCACTATTTCAATTAATGGCTTTTTAGGTTCCTGGTCATAACTGGTATATTTCACATAGCAGTTATCGTCGATTAAGACAGGGTAATTATTTGCCGATAATGTCGCGTTGCTTGTTGGCGTGATCAGTACAACCGCACCAGCCCATATTTTTGTCCATTCAGCTAAAGCAAAACTATCATCGTCCTGAACAGTCCCGATGCCATCGACTAAATATTTAAGGGTTAAGGTATCTGCGACTGGATAACCGTAGTCAAAAGAGCACCACTCACAGCCTTCATAGTACGCGGCTGATTCTGCATAGCTGAGCGCCGCCTCATCTTCCATACCATCAATAGTCATCTTATTATGAGAGATATTAATCGCACATTCGATTGCGGCTTTTAAACTAACGAGTGAAGCGTTCTTAGCATCGATATCAATATTGATAAAACGAGGGATCGCCATTGCCGCTAGAATAGCGATGACGATAATAGATATAGTTAATTCTATGAGTGTAAAGCCAGTGTTTTTCATTTTATCCATTTTAAATTGCATTATGTCTGGGGTAATTCCAGTGGATGATATCCATATAATGGCGGATGCTATGTCAGCTAAACCCGAGTGTAAATGGTGTACATGTAAGGGTTTGTAAGCGAAGTTACATAAATAAAGTTCGACTTTTTTTACACATGCTTATGTATATATTTCAGCCTTAATTTTAATGCACTTTTTAATATAAGTTTTAATATGATTTCTTCACGTAGTTTTGTTTTTTATTCTTGCCTATCGTTACCATTATATTCTCAAGCGTCTATGCCAGAGAGTAATTCCCCTGATGATGAAACTTTTTATACTAGGGCTTATCATGATTTCATCGATAATTCTTTTTATGACGATAAAGGTATTGTTTTGACATATACAGGTAGGACCTATCATCTGACCTCTCGAAATAAAAATGAAAACAATCAAATCATGGGAATCGGTTATAAAGGTTTTGAAGCGTCGACCATGATCAATTCGTTTTATAATCGCTCATATATATTGTCCTACCACAAGAAATGGCCTCTTAATAATTGGGCTGATTTGGGTTTCCGATTAGGTGGTATGACTGGCTATACCAAAGATAATAACAACATTCAATTATTTGGTGTTACCCCCATAATTTCTCCCACTATAAATGTTAATTATAAAGGGCTTGGTTTTGAGACTGCGCTCCAGACCGATGTATTTGTATTCACATTAAATTATCAATTTTAAAATACATAATCTAGTCAGTAACAAATAAGATAAGTAAGAACGACAACTCATCAACAATAATTAAACAGCCTCTTTTCTGAGGCTTTTACGTTTTACAAACGCTTACAGCAATCAATAAATTTAAAATATAGAATGCGTTTAAAAGTTAAATATAACGAATACAGAGCGCCATATGAAATACACTTTACTTACTTCGCTATTGGCATTATCTGGTTGTTCAAGCCAAACTCATATAATGCCAAATGGCCATGATGGATATTTAATTGTGATGGTTGGCGATAGTCCGCTAGTAAGTCCAAATAAACTGTTAACGGACTCAATGTTAAGTTCTAATAAGATGTGTAGAACACTGAAGAAGTTACCAAAGGTTGAATACACAGCAGTGACAGCTGCGACGCTACTTAGTACACCACAATCAAGCTTACAATTTGTGTGTGTGTAATATGAAGAAACATAGAAAATACGATATTGCGATTGGTTCATTGCTGTGCTTAATAATGGCGGCATCCTATTATGTACCAATCAAATTAGCGAATAAATGCACTATGAACCCACACCTTTGCCACCCAGTGGCTGTTGAAATTGCTGAAGATGTCATTATACAGTTGTTCGTTGATTAACGGTTAAAAATAAAGCCATACCTCAATCGGTGTGGCTTTATATATTTTAAATTAAACAAAATACGTGGTGTTAGTAAGTGATCATTATAGTTAAATCCACTTTATTTAAGCATTTAACTTATAAACCCGTATTAATATCATCATACACATAGCTATTTAGAATTAACATTTATCATATTCCTTTGTTATTCTTAAACCTTTTTCTAAACTTCCATTTGCAGGTGTATATGAATTAACGATATATAAACTGCACTTATTTTTTGTTAGTTCTTTAAGTCTGGGAAGTTTATCTCCAAGATATACAATGATAGTATTTCCACCGTCGGTACTCCCCCCCTCTGCAATATTAAACCCGCTAATATTCATTGCCGATTTAATGTTATCAACCGTCAGCATGATACTTCCATCTTCAATATAAATATCTGTACCGTCTAGTTTTTGTGGTTTAACTGAATTTTCAACACCTAAAATAGCTGCTTTACTCATGACTATTGAATTAGTGCTAGTAAATCCACCTATGAACCCATCTAATGCAGCCTTTCGAGCATCACTATGAATGTTAATAAACTTTGGAATTGCTGTAGCTGATAAGATACCCAGTACGATAATAACAATGACTAACTCAATCAATGTAAAACCTTTGCTGCTTTTCATTTTGTTACTCTTTTAAATAAAATATATCCTTATGATGTGTAACCTCAGAGATCCGAAGCCAAGAATTAAATATCCATACAAGTTTTTATTGCTTATGTGTAAATAAAAACGGCTTTCACCGCAATATAAGAAGATGATCTTTCAGTCATCCTCTTTAATATTCATTTTATCACCTCCTTAGTGTCGTTGATTATAATCTTGTATATTTATTGTAAGCGCCTCTAACAGCGGGGTCATAAAAGGTAATCTTCCTAAACGACTATCTCTACACGATTCCATTCTGGATCTAATACCACACATTCATAGTAACCATCGCCTGTTCTACGTGGACCATCAAGCACTTCATAACCCTGCTCGATAAAGTTTGTAGCCATTGCATCTACCTTCCCCTCTGAGCCAACAGAAAATGCAATGTGAGCAAGGCCAGTGAACTGTGGAAATACATCCGCCGCAGATATCAACACAGAATCCATTTGCATTAATTCGATACGTGGTCCATCAGGCAGGGTCAGAAAATACGACTGAAAACCTTTACGCGTGTTTTCATATTTAGCATTACTTTTGGCATTGAAAAAGTCCGTGTAAAAACGTTTCATTGATTCCAGGTCTTTGCACCAAATCGCTACATGCTCAATTCTCATTTCAGCACCTCATCTTGTTGTTCTTCGGTTTCATTGAATGACATAAATGCATTCAGGCTAAAGATAGCCTCGATTTCAACAGCGCTTTTGCTGGTTTGCAGACGAGCCAGATAATACTCAGCGAGTGTACTGTTTGCTGTGCCTTGAAAGATTGCTTTAATTGTCTTGAACATGCTCATACCTCTATTTCTATGTGTCTACGGCGTTATTTAAGCGTTACGCGTTGCTTAAATAATGAGGTAAGTATCCTCCAATAACAGGAAGTGAAAAAGAGAGTTAATAATATTGTTTACTTCCGGTTAAAGCTGTAACCTTGCTAACAATGTCTTTTTAATCCTACTTTCGGTCTAAATACGGAAGTCGAGGTGTTCACATGCTGCCTGTTTTGAATAATGATAAAAAAATGCTGTATTACGCTCGGCTAACGAAGCTGGGGGCAAAACAAGAAATAGCCATCACCCTGCAAGACGTCGCAGAAGTCATGTTCACCAGCACCCGACACTGCCGCACCCTGCTAAACGAGTTGCGCGATTTAGGTTGGTTAGAATGGACACCAAAGGCTGGACGTAATCAGCGGTCAACGCTCTATCTGAGTTACGCCATCGATGAGCTAAAAGCAGAACTTGCACAGCAGATGATTGCGATTGGTAAATACGAGAAAGCACTGGCGCTGATCGACCATGACCAGGTGTTATTTGGGCGCTTGCTGCAAAATACATCGGGCGCGGTGCAGCGTGAAGGTCGGCTACATATTCAGCTAACTTATGGGCGTTCTTTTGCGGCGCTACTGCCACATATCGCGTTAAGAAACAGTGAGCGATTTCTGCTGCGTCAGGTCTATTGTTGCTTAGTACAATGCGACAAAGATGGCATTATCACGCCGCAACTGGCTCATCATTGGGTTTATAACGCTGAACAGCTGCGCTGGCGATTCTACTTACGCCCTGCGCTGACCTTTCATGATGGCAGTAGCATTAATGCCGAGAAGATAGCTGAATTATTTAATCGCCTAAAACGACTCGCGACATATAACACTGAACTGGCGCATGTCACTCATATTTCAGTGATAAACCCACTCTGTATTGATTTTCAGCTAGACCAGCCCGACCTTGGATTTGCTGGACTGCTTGCTGATGTGAAATATTCGATTCAACCCAGCTCTCAGTTACAATCTCAGTTACATACTTACCCGAACGCTCAGTCAAATGCCGCTAAAACGATTGTCGGCAGTGGTGCATTTAGAGTACAAGAGCATACGCAGCAGTATCTACGCTTACAGGCCTACGACAACTATTACAGTCATCGCGCACTCACCGATACTGTCACGATATGGCAAGTGACATCTGCACAAACGAGCGCGCCATGTACCACGGAGATACAAGCGAATGTAGTGCAAAAAATAAGTCAAATCCGCTCAAACTATGCTGCGAATGGCCTTGAGCAAAAAACACCAAGTAATAAGTCAATCGTTGAAAGCGATCAAAAAAGCAGAATCGAATATGGCTGTTTGCTCGCGATGATCAACAGCAGAGCAAAGCTTTCCCTGATGCAACGAAAATACCTCAGCCAACTGCTCGCCGCTGATAAGTTGATGGCAGAGTTAAAGCTATCAACCAATCCTATTGAAGCGATACCTGCATATAACCTATTGTCTAGCTGGTTAAAAGTCATCTCGATAGGCACCGCAGAGCAACCTTTACCAAATAAACTGACCATTGCTATCTTCGAGCACCATACGTTAAAAGAATGCGCACAGGCGATGGTAACATTACTTAAAGAAGCGAATATTGAGTGCAAAGTCAACGTCTATAGCTTTGAGGAACTAGTACAAAAAGCCAGTGCCAATAGCCTAGATGAAGACCTGATATTGATAAGCCTAGACTTGGACGACAACCTACCGACGTCAATATTCCACTGGATGTTATCGAATGCGATCCTCAATCAAAGCCTGTCTGCTGAAGCCAGTGATTGGCTGCAAACCAAGCTCATCAACATTCGTCAGCAGCAACCATTAACCAGCTACCTTACTGAATTGGAATCGATTAGCACGGCGATGATCACTGAACACTGGATGATACCGATGCTCCACCACAGGCAAACGCTGTATTTTCAAGGCGTGCTCAAAGGCGTATCGATCAATGTATGGGGTTGGCCTGATATACAAGGCGTTTGGTCTGAAGAGTTAATTAACATTTAACGCTGAGAGGATTTAATTAGCAAACAAAGGCGAGCGCTTATACCCTAATATATCCTAGCGCCTCGCCTGTATGGTTAAGCTGCTTGATCTTGTTTAGATAACATTTGATTGATGAACAACGCCGCGAGAATGACTAACAATGCGAACCATGTATTAGGTTGAATTGATTCATGTGTCACCAACGCACCAATAAACACGCCAACCGCAGGGACAATATAATTCGTCATTGACGTAAATACGGGGCCAGCATTCTTAATACACATCATATATAAGTAATAAACAACACCTGCGCATATCGAGCCTAAGTACAAGATTGACAATATTGCGGTTGACGATGCAGCTTGATATTCAAAAGGGGTCGTGATGAATGCAATCACAATTAGCTGAATACTCGCCGCTGACAGTACGTTACGAGCAACGATTAGCGGGTGTTCATCTCGGACACGATTGAGTAATAATAAGGCAGTGGCAAAACACACCGCAGCAACAATAATAGCGAGCGCGCTAATCAAATCGATATCCCCTGCGCCGGAAGATAGCTCAGGATAAAATAGCACCACCAAACCACTAAACCCAACAACGACACTGATGGTATTAGCCGCATTAATCTTTGCCCCTTTAACAAAAACAGGCGCTAACAATAAGACATAAAATGGCAGTGTTCCCATCAAAATAGCGGCAATAGAACTGTCTAAATCTTGCTGTCCCCACGGCACCAATACAAATGGGATAGCTGCTTCTAACAAGCCAATCACACTGAATAGAACCCATTGATTACTTGTGCTTTTGATACCGATAGATTTACAAATAACAATCAAAGTCAGCGCACCAATAACAGCACGTGTGGCGCCAATCCAAATTGGTGAGAAGCTCGCTAACGCCAATTCTTGAAATATAAATTGCGATCCCCAAATGAATCCAATCGCTAATAACGTTAAATAATTTTTAAGTAACATAGTTTTAAGTAACATAGAAAGTTAACCTGAATAGTACGCATAAATGGTATGCATAAAGAGAGAAGATATAAACCTAAAGTTAACGCGAACTTTAAGTTTATATCTCATTAAAATGATTAATCGATAATAGCGACCGCTTCAACTTCAAACAGCATGCCATCTAATGCAAGTCTTGGCACGGGTACTAATGACTGTGCAGGCAGGGCTTTGCCAAAGGTTTTACGTACATGTAATGTCATTACATCCAACTGCGATTGGTCGTATCCAACAACAAACGTCGTTAATTTAGCAACTTGATTTGGCTGTACATTCGCCGCTGCAAACGCGATACGTAAATTCTCAAAAGCTTGCTCTACTTGCTTCGCAAATTCAGGTGATAATATACCGTCTTTATCTTCCCCGCCTTGCCCTGCAAAATGGACGATACCGCTGCCACCAGTGGAAATAACGACATGGCTATAACCATTCGGTTCTGGATCATATAGGCCATCTGGGTTTACGATTGTATTTTTTACTACTGAAGTCATAAGGCTCTCCTGAGCTGTTGTTTTTAACGATGGCTGCAGTATAATTGTTAAAGTTAACTTTAAGTCAACGCTTTAGTTTGAATTATTTTAAAGCAAAAAAGATAGGTTCAAGATAATGATAAATAACAATTTCATAACCATTGGTCAACTATCAGAGCGCAGTGGTGTCGCTACCTCTGCACTACGTTTTTACGAAACGAAAAATTTAATACTATCGATACGCACCAGTGGTAACCAACGTAGATACAACACGTCGATGTTACGGAGAATTGCTTTAATTCAAGTGGCGCAGTCGATTGGTTTTACACTAGAAGAGATCACGCAAGAGCTATCAGGCCTACCAATGAACAAAACGCCAACAAAGCGGGACTGGGAACGAGTAGCCAAGAAATGGCAAAAAGATCTGGATAATAAGATGAAGCAGATAGAATCGTTGCGAGAGAATTTAACTGGTTGTATTGGCTGTGGCTGCTTGAGTATGAAAAAATGCCACTTACTTAATCCTGATGATATCTTGCATGAAAATGGCGATGGTGCACAACGGTTAGTCGATGTATGACGGAGAATAACGCCTTGAACGATTAATCACATGCCTGAATAGCGACAAACATAACTAATACCAGTAAATACCGTGTCGTTTCTTTCATAATTTACAATCTCCTTTCCCATAATAATTATTGCTGTGATTATTTTTGTTCGCTTTCGCGTTTAACCAGCACAAAGGTCAGATACATCTTCGTTGGTAGCGAGAACGCAAACCCTAATGCAATACAGCCCGCGCTAATCATAATGCCTGTCACACCATGCTGTTGAGTGAAATCTGTGTACGATAAGAGATAGTGACCTAGCAGTATTAGCGAAATACCAATAACAATAAATACTTTCAAAATGCGGATAAGCTTTTTATCTGTCATATCACTACAGCCATCACAATGGATTAAATTACCAATACGGCTATTGTTCTGCTAACTGAAAATGCACATGATGATCTGGCTCAAACTATATCAATATAGGTATATAGTAAAGACTAATTCGAGACTTAGGTCAAGCTACACCCGAACAACAGTGTCCAACGTTATGTATTACGGTAACAAACCCTCTTATTCCATAAAGGTATAAGTTAGTTCCATTTTAGAATAAATGCAACGCTTACACACTTTGCAATTGAAAACCATGACGTACGTCAGTATATTGAATAATATAATTTATTGGAACACTAAGGTAATTAAAGATGATGACACTGATCTTCGGCTTATATTTGGTCAGCATGCTATTGGCATTAAAAGGAAAACGAGAATGGTCATTTTATGGCTTTGCACTTTCGCTTGTCGTTAGCGCATTTTGGCTTTCACACCATGCAACTGACGCCTTAGAAATCTTACTTTAGGACACATCATGACGAATAATTTATCTCGCCAGCTAAATGCATTAGGTGCACTGGCATTATCAATAGTACTTGGGTATGCATTCTACTCACAAATTGTAGAATCTGTTCTAGCTTGCCCGCTGTGTTTATTACAACGTGTAGGCTTTATTGCTGTTTTATTTGGCTTATTCTGTAACATCATTTTTGGTCCACGCATGGTACATTACAGCGGCATGATTATCGGCGCGATTTTCGGCGCAGCCGTCGCATTACGTCAAATGTCACTACATGTGATTCCAGGTACTCCAGGCTATGGCGCGCCTTTCTTAGGTATGCATTTTTATACATGGGCATTTATTACATTCGTCATTATCATTTTTGGTACGGCGATAATGATGGCTTTTTCAGCTCAATATGAAAAAGTGAAATACATCCCTTTTTCAATGCAGAGTAATATCGCAAAAATAGCGATTATCATTGTAATTCTAGTGACAGTTGCGAATATGCTGAATGCGTTCGCAGAATGTGGACCATATGAATGTCCAGGTGACCCAGTGAGTTACTGGCTGTTCCGTTAAGTCTGAATGCAGGTATTGTGTCTCGATATTTTATAGCATAGAGGCACAATGATAATAAGCGCGAGTAAACGCGCCTCACTTGCCATTACGTAAGCATCAACCTTTCAGCTCACTGATAGTTTTAGGTCCGCTTCTTGTTTTCACTTTTAAAGGATCTAACGCTGTTCCTAAATCTGCTACATGAAAACCGATACTAAATTTATTACTCGGAAGATACTGATGTTTCACGCTAAATTTACTCAGTAATAAACCCATGTTGCTTTCAGGCATAAGCTTGGCGATTACGACACCAAATAGAGCAAACATTTCGCCACCATCCGAATCAATCTCTTCAACGCTTTTAATGGCCGTTACTTTGCAAAAAGTACTGACTCTTCTCGTACTGGTGACTACACAAACAATACTGCCTTCTTTAAGCTCGTTCCAAGCCGCATTTTTAGCACTACCTAACTGCTTTTCTGAGATATCAAAAATGACATCTGATTCTGTTGGATAGCATTTTTTATAATTTTTATCATGTATATTATTTAGCAAAAACATGTCTATTTCCTAGTTATATACAAGGCTGTTACGCAATAAGCCTAGAGTAAAGTGAATAAATTTTTGTTATTTCTGCCGCATCAAACCTGCGATGGGAGATTTAAGGATAGTGTCTTTCTTATTACTCTACATTAACATAGCTTTGCTTGCTAAGGCTATGGGAGTGTCTGCCGTTAGTAAACTTAGTTGTAACGCTGGTTATTTAGGTGAATCGAACGAGAATAAAGCAAGGCATTAAACATGCACTAAGCAATAAAAAGTGTCCACTTACTGCTTTTAGGTAGTGAGTGCAAATGGCGGCGTTAAAATATGACTCACGGCCGATTTTATTAATAAATTATTAAATAAAACAACACCTGTTAGTATTATTTCCTATTCTATAATAATGAATCAGGCTCATGGATCAGGGACTGTTTTTTAATATTCATGACACTATTTTGAGGCCTCTATGATAGAAAAAGCGCAGTTCTCCAATCACTTGTTTCATCCAAAATTCTGGTTACTGTGGTTTTTTGCCGGTTTGGCACGATTAACCCTACTACTTCCCTTAGACAAACAAATGAAAATAGGTGCAAGCATAGGCCGTTTAATTAAAAAACTGATTAGCCGTCGCGTTAAGATCGCCCAACGTAATTTAGAACTATGCTTCCCAAATATGCCGGCAGCAGAGCAAACGCAATTGCTAGAACGTAACGTAGAAGAGATCGGAAAAGCGATCTTCGATATTGCCAATGCTTGGTGGTGGTCAGATGAAAAAGTACAGCGTCACATGACCATCAAAGGTCGAGAGCATATAGACAAAACCCTCAGTGAAGGACATGGCATTGTGTTGTTTGCCGTACACTGCTTACCACTGGAAATGGGCGCTCGTATATTTGGTCAGTTCCACCCCGGTGTCGGTGTTTACCGTCCACATAAAAATCCAGCAATGGAGTACATGCAGGTAAAAGGTCGACTCAGATCGAATAAAGCACTTGTGCCTAAACGCGATCTTAGACAGATGGTGCGTTGCCTACGTAAATCAGAGGTGATCTGGTATACCGCCGACCAAGATTTCGGACGCTCTAGCGCAACCTTTGTGCCTTTTTTCGCAATGCCTGATGCCGCAACAATCACAGGGGCAAGTACCCTCGCACGTCTGGGTAAAGCCAAAGTATTGCCATTCAGCGTAGTACGAAATGCCGATGATAAGGGTTATACCATCGAGATATTACCACCGCTAGATGACTTCCCAACCAAGGACGAAGTCGCTGACGCTAAACGAGGTAATAGCATTATCGAACAAATAATTAATAAAGAACGCGCTCAATATATGTGGTTACATAGACGCTTTAAAACCCGTCCAGATCCAGATTCGCCGTCCGTCTATAAATAATATTATCAGTAAAAAATAAAAAATGCTTCTCAGCTATAAACTAGCCGAGAAGCATTTAGTAAGGTCAAAACTGATTCATTACACGTCAATAATCACTTTCGAATCAAAGTGCTAAATAAGCACTGCATAAGTGCTACCTAAGTACGATAAGTGGCACTTGACTGTTTTCAATCATGCGGATGGTGTTACTCCCCAGAAAAAAGTTTCTTACCTTAGAGTGGGCAAATGCCCCCATCACCACCAGCTGGATCCCATTGCGCTGTTTGTAATCCATCAGCACTGTAGATATATCGCCTTTCAGGTACGTTGCCATCACATCAAAGCCTTCAGCTGTAAGTCGCGCTTGAGCCTGTTCAAATTTCTGTTTTTGGGCTTTATCACTGTTTTGGATCGTCACTAAATGGCATGTCATGCCTTTAAGTAAACCACCTTCAATAATACGCTGTACTGCTTTGTCTGCCGTTTCACAGCCATCATAGGCCAACATAAAATTGGTTGGTTCGCTAAAGTCCTGCGGTGCAATCACAATAGGTGTGTGTACTTGGCGGATCAGGGTTTCGATATGTGATCCCAAGGCTTTAAAGTCACCTTGATGACCATTACCACAGCGCCCTACCACCATTAAACGCGCATCCGTTTCTAAACCAACTAATGCTTCGACAAAGTCACCATGACGTTGCAACGATTCAATATCCGTGAGTCCTGCTGAATTAGATCTGTCCACAGCAGCACCGAGCATCTCATTGCCCAATTGGATGGCCATTTTACCGCGCTGTTCATCGAGTTCAGTCATTTGGTTAAGCAACGCCGAGCGCGCCCCTAAACCAATCGAGCCACTTAAATCATCAGCGCCATGTTGTGGTTTTTTCTCAATGCTGTGTAGAAATACAATACCATTACCCAAGCGTTTTGACGCCCAGATAGCTGTGTCACAGACAGCTTGAGCCAATTTAGACCCATCAATACCGGCTATTATTTTCTCTATAGTTTTGTTAGTAGTCTTGCTCATTGTGTTCTCCTTAGTGGCCAGCCATCATTTTTTCAACAGCAGCCGGGTCATTATGAATGGCAAATTTATCAATTACGGTGGCAGTGGCATCACTCATACCAACAATATTCACGGTTGCACCTTCGCGGCGGAACTTTATCACCACTTTATCGAGCGCACCAACGGCACTGATATCCCAGAAATGGGCGTGCGATAAATCGATAACCACATTATCAACCACTTCTTTAAAATCAAATCCATCAACAAACTTGTCCGCCGATGCAAAAAATATCTGCCCAGTGACTTGATAATTACGCACTTGCTGCTGTGTTTGGGTGTTTTTGATAATCATAAATCGGCTGATCTTGTGCGCGAAAAATACTGCTGATAGTAATACACCAACAAAGACACCAATGGCTAAATTATGCGTACCGACAACAGTAATAACCGTCGCGAACATAACAATACTGCTTGATATAGGATGGGTTCTCAAATCTTTAATCGAGCTCCACGAGAATGTACCAATCGAGACCATGATCATCACAGCAACCAAGGCCGCCATCGGGATCTGCTTGAGCTCATCGCCTAAGAAAACCACCATAATCAGCAGGAATACACCTGACGCTAGACTAGATAATCGACCGCGACCACCAGATTTAATGTTAATAATTGATTGACCGATCATAGCGCAACCAGCCATCCCCCCCATTAAACCAGCACCGATATTAGCAATACCTTGCGCCTTACATTCACGGTTACGATCACTTTTGGTATCCGTTAAATCATCGACAATCGTCGCTGTCATCATCGACTCTAAAAGACCGACAACAGACAAACCCAGCGCGTAAGGTAATACAATCCATAGCGTTTCTAAAGTAAACGGTACTTCAGGCCATAAGAAGATAGGTAAGGCATCAGGTAGTTCGCCCATATCACCTACGGTACGGATATCTAATCCAATAACCTGTGATAACACAGTCAGGAAAATGATACACACTAAAGGTGAAGGAATACTTTTACCAATCACGGGGATATACGGGAATAGATAAATGATACCTAAGCCACCCGCCGTCATTGCATAAACATGCCAAGTCACATTGGTTAATTCAGGTAATTGCGCGATAAAGATTAAAATAGCCAAGGCATTTACAAAACCAGTCACCACAGAGCGAGAGACAAAGCGCATTAGACTGCCCAGTTGTAAGTAACCCGCGAGTATTTGTAATACACCAGTTAATAAGGTTGCTGCGAGTAAGTATTCTAGACCGTGCTCTTTAACGAGCGTTACCATCAGTAGTGCCATGGCACCAGTTGCAGCAGAGATCATACCCGGTCTACCACCTGTGATCGCCACGATAGTCGCAATACAGAACGACGCATACAGACCCACTTTGGGATCTACGCCAGCAATAATAGAAAACGCGATAGCTTCAGGGATCAGCGCTAACGCAACAACAATACCAGCGAGTATATCGCCTTTAATATTACCTAACCAATCTTGTTTATTTGACAAAAAAATCATACTTATCCTTGTTTAAATGCACCGTTCACGCACGTGAAAGCGTGCGCAGATGCACGGATATTTCGTTTTAATTAACGATTAAACTGAACGTTAAACCCATCAAAAAATCAAAATAAAGCGACCAAAGTCGACCAAAATAAAGCGCCTTGTGCTATTTCAGGTACGGTAAAGGACCTTCAGCAAGGATAATTTTTGGCGCGGTTAACCGCATTCAATTTAATGTTCTTTAAAACGATAAATAGCGATGGTGATAAAACCATGCTGGAGAATTCCTGTTTAAAATGAGGCTAAATGTCACGCAGATGCGAACGCTAATACTTATGTTTTAGCTAGCTCAGTTTAAAATATGTCAGGAAAATAGATCTCAATTTATAAGGATCTTACGACGTGCAAGAGCCTGACTGACTTAGTTACTTACTTAAATATAAGAAATTCAATATAAGAAATCATAACAAGTCATATAAATTGCTTAGAGGGGGGGATTCTAGGGTTATGGCGGCGTCATCTCTGTACCTTGGTTTAAAATAAATTCAGCTTAAAATAAATTCAATTTGGTTTACGCCATGTCATGGTGAAAAGCATGATGCAAGAGGCATATAATACCGGGGGGTATTATATGCCTTGTGTCAGTTTAAAGTAAAGACCCTAATCCACTAAGGGTATTAATTAATGGGCTAATGCCTGAGCAATCGACGAACTGACTTTTTCAATCTTCACCGCTGCGACTTTAAACTCAGGGATCTTGGCATGTGGATCCGTTGCAGTCGTCGTTAAACGATTGGCTGGTGATTCCGCAAAATGAAATGGTACAAACACCACGCCAGCTTGCATACGTTTCGTCACAAACGCTGGGGTTTCAATGCTGCCACGACGTGTTGATACCGTCAGCATTTCACCATTTCTAATCCCGAGTCGCTCAGCATCCGCCACAGAGATCATTGCCCGCGGCCCAGCAAGGTTATCTAGGCCTTTAGTTTTACGTGTCATGGTGCCGGTATGGAACTGTTCCAGTAAACGTCCTGTGGTCAAGATCAACGGATACTCATCATCAGGTAACTCTGCGGCATAACGGAATGGCACAGCCACCATCTCACCCTTACCACGGGTAAACTGCTGGGTATGCATCAATCGGGTACCTTCAGATGCATCATCCGCACAAGGCCATTGCACGCCATCCTTACCAACATTATCCCAATGAATACCTGCATATTGTGGCGTCAATTGCGTGATCTCTTTGGTAATATCTGCAACCGATTGGTATGCCCAGTCACTGCCCATAGCATTAGCAATATCTTGAATGATCATCCAATCTTCTTTCGCTTCACCCGGTGGTTTCACCGCTGGCGAAATACGTTGCACACGGCGTTCGGTATTGGTGAAGTGACCTGATTTTTCTGCAAACGAACACGAAGGTAAAACCACATCCGCATACTGCGCAGTTTCGGTTAAGAAAATATCTTGTACCACAAGAAAATCAAGTTTCTCGATACCTTCAATCACGTGGGCTTGATTCGGATCGCTCAGCACCGGATTTTCTCCCATCACATACAGCCCTTTCACTTCGTCATGGCAGGCTGCATCAATGATCTCTGTTAATGTTAAACCCGCTTCTTTGGGTAAATTAGCCTTGTTCCACGCTTTGGCAAATTTGGCCTGCACTTCTGGTTTCGTCACTTTTTGATAACCGGGGAAATCACCTGGCAGTGCCCCCATGTCACAAGCACCTTGCACATTAGACTGGCCACGTAATGGGTTAATACCACCGCCTTCAATACCGATATTGCCACACAACATTTGTAGGTTGGCAATTGAACGTACATTGTCATGTCCAGTGGTGTGCTGGGTTATACCCATCGAATAATACACAGCGGTACGTTCTGCTGTGCCGATCATCTCAGCCATGTTAATCACGTCTTGCGCTTTCACGCCCGTGATTAATTCGACTTTATCCGGCGCATAACTATCGGACATTACCTCTGCTTTTAACGCCGCAAAACCTTCGGTACGGTCGTTAATGTAAGCCTGATCATGCCAATCGTTTTTAATAATTTGCTGCATGATGCCGTTCATTAACATCACATCCGTACCCGGACGATGGGCAACATACAACTGCGCATGGTCGGCAATATCGATACGTTTAGGGTCGGCAACAATCAAACGCGCATTGCCATGACGCACGGCTTGCTTGATATGTGACGCTATAATGGGGTGCGCAGAGGTGGTATCAGAGCCAATAATAAATATCAAATCCGAATGCTGAATACTGGGAATATCATTGGTCATCGCGCCACTGCCAATAGCGGCTTCAAGGCCTGTTACCGTAGAGGCATGGCATAAGCGAGCACAGTGATCGACGTTATTCGTTTCTAATTCACGACGAATAAATTTCTGAAAAACGAAGTTATCTTCATTGGTGGTTTTTGCTGACGAGAAACCTGCTAATGCATTACCACCATGCTTGGTTTTAATCACATTAAACTTAGCGGCCACCAGCGTGATCGCTTCTTCCCAACTTGCCGGTTCTAGCACCCCATTTTTACGAATTAGCGGTGTCGTGAGACGTTCGCTGCTACTGACAAAATCAAAGCCAAAGCGCCCTTTCACACATAACATGCCTTGGTTTACCGGCGAGTCTTTCACCCCTTGCACATAACGGATCTTATTTTGGCTTTCATCAACAAACATCGTTAACTTACAGCCAACACCACAATAAGTGCAAATGGTATCAACTGGTTTTAGCATTTCAATACGGCCTTGGGATTTATCACGGCTATCAACCAATGCCCCCGTCGGACAGACTTGCACACAGCGTCCACATTGCACGCAGTCTGAATCCCCCATACTGAAACCACGCTCAAAACCAGGGCGACATGCTGGACGATTGGCTGACTTTCCATCATCATTCTTCATGAAACTCAACACACCGTGTACCGCTTGCTCGTTACAAGCATCGACACATTGGCCACAGCTAATACAACGGTTAGCATCAAAGACGATGAACTCTGAACTGTCATCTACAGCAAACTTCTGGCAGCTTTCCTGGCTAGCCTTGGTATAAATATCAGCATCCACGACCTTGTAGTCAGTCGCAAAATCACGTAATTGGCAGTCGGTATTTGCCTGACAACCACATTCTAAACAGCGCGCCGCTTCACGCATGGCTTCATCATTATCAAAACCAGTTTCAACTTCAGCAAAACTTAACTCACGTGCTTGTGGGCTCAACTCAGGCATGACTGAGCGCATAACCTGTTTAATATTGTCAAATTGCACCGTATCGACCTGTTTGATCTTAGGTGCTTTTTTCGAGTTGAATTGTTTAACCGGGATATTTTCCATATCACCATCAAAATAACGATCAATCGCTTCTGCGGCAATACGACCATCGGCAACGGCTTCAATCGCAGTTGCAGGGCCGCGGCGGAAATCACCGATGCTAAATACATTGCCCACACCAGAGTGCATCGTATCTTCATTGGCATCTTGGGTATTCCAACGCGTTAACGGCAAATCTAAGGTTTCTTGCTCCATGAAGCTTAAATCGGGCTTTTGCGATACCGCAGCAATCACTGTATCAAAGGCTTCGGTAAAGTATTCACCGGTTTTTTCTGGGCGGCGACGACCTGATGCATCAGGGTCACCTAAGGCCATTTTCTCTAACTTGACTTCATGTACTCGACCGTTTTCATCGGCCATGTTTTCTACTGGGTTCGTGAGAAAGTGAAATTTAACCCCTTCATGCTCCGCTTCCAGAATTTCATAATCTTCCGCTGGCATTTCAGCGCGAGTTCGTCGGTAAATCAATGTCGTATCAGCGCCATCACGAACAGCTGTTCGCGCGCAATCAATCGCGGTATTACCCCCGCCAATCACCGCCACTTTTTTACCTGTGGTGTAGTTACCATTGGTAACGTAATCTTTAAGATAATCAACACCCAGATAGCAACCATCCAAGTCACTGCCGGTGTATTGCATATCTACCGCTTGCGACGCACCAACCGCTAAACACACCGCATCATAGTCTTGAGTCAGTTCTGTCAGGCTAAAATCACGCCCCAATTTTTTGTTGGTCAGTAACTGCATGCCGTTACGGCACATGATCTCAATTTCTTGCGCCAGAATGGCTTTAGGTAAGCGGTACTCAGGAATACCATAACGTAACCACCCCCCTGCATCCGGCATAGATTCAAATACCGTCACGTCATACCCTTCGTTAGTAAGGTAATAACCACAAGTTAAGCCACCGGGACCACTACCAACAATGGCAATAGATTCACCTCTTGCTGGCTTTTTTAGTGGTACGTATTGTTCTTGCGCTGCTAAATCGATATCGGCAGCATGACGTTTCAATTGACGAATGGCTAACGGTTCATCGACGAGACTACGGCGGCACTCTGTTTCACAAAATGCCGGACACACACGGCCAATCGATAGTGGCATAGGTAAAGTACGTTTAATCACTTCAACCGCTTTAGTGTGGTCGTTTTGAGAGATATGATACAGGTAAGATTGAATATCAACGCCAGCAGGACACGCAGTCTGACAAGGTGCTTCGCAATCGGCATAGTGGTCTGAAAGAATGCGGTTAAGCGATTGTTGGCGTAATGACGATAAGGTGTCAGAGGCTGTAGTTATCGCCATGCCTTCAGCAGCTTGCACTTCACAAGCACGCTTAATACCTTGCCCGTCGATGTCGACTACACAGAGATCACACGGCACTTTCTCGCCGCTTTTATTCAAGCCACACAATGAGGGGATGTCAATATCACAGTCGGTAGCGACTTCAAGCAAGGTTTGCTGGGCATTGACGGTAAATTGCTGTCCGTTAAATGTAACGTTTATCATAGGTGGCCTCGTAAGATCTCTGAACTACATAATTTAATTTATGTAGTCAATCTAACAAAGGCAGTGAAAAATGCTTTGATGTGGAACACTCTCCGCGGTGATTTTTTTTCAACACACAAGTGCACTGGTATTGTTAAGGTAAGCTGTTGTTCGCCGTGATAAAAGAAAATCTAAGCTGAAGATCACATTACTGAGTGATAATTACATTATTTATCAAAAGCTTATTTAATATCAATTGCGTATTAATTAATGACCTCTTCTGCTCGAACTGAGTAATAGTTCAATTTAACGAACTTGTTTATAAGATACCTTTCTACCCATAAAGTTATATAAAGGGTAGTGTTATGTTGTATTTTGAGTTTCTATTTTTATTGGTCGTGCTCTATACCGGTTCTCGATATGGTGGCATAGGGTTAGGGGTTGTCTCTGGGATTGGTTTGGTGATTGAAGTGTTTATCTTCAAAATGCCGCCGACTTCGCCGCCTGTCACTGTGATGCTGATTATCCTCGCGGTGGTTACCTGTGCTTCAATTCTCGAAGCTGCTGGCGGGCTTAAATATATGCTGCAAATTGCCGAGCGTATTTTAAGAACAAATCCAAAACGGGTAACGCTGATTGCCCCTTTTGTTACTTATGCGATGACATTCTTGCTGGGTACTGGTCATGCGGTATATTCAATTATGCCAATCATTGGTGATGTCGCACTTAAAAATGGCATTCGTCCTGAACGCCCAATGGCCGCGGCGTCTGTAGCCTCACAAATAGGTATCACCGCATCGCCACTTTCAGCTGCAGTGGTATTCTACTTAGCTCAACTCGTCGATATCGATAGCTCTATTACCCTATTGTCGATCTTAATGGTGACGGTGCCGTCGACGTTATTTGGTACCTTAATGTTAGCGCTATATAGCTTACGCCGCGGTAAAGAACTAGACGATGATGAGGAGTACCAAGCACGTCTAAAAGATCCAATCTGGCGCGAAAAGATCTTAAACACCACATCAACGTCGTTAGATGAAAAATTACCAACAAAAGCGCGTAACGCAGTGCTTATCTTTTTAGGTGCTATTGTGTCTATTGTGGTGATCGCCATGTTCCCAGAGATTAGAACGATCAGCGAAGGCGCTGCACCAATCAAAATGTCGGTGGTGATCCAAATGATGATGCTAGCGTTTGGTGGTGTGATCTTGCTGGCGACCAGAACAGATCCGCGTGACGTACCTAATGGCGTAGTATTCAAATCGGGTATGGTTGCTGCCATTGCTATTTTTGGTATTGCTTGGATGTCAGACACTTATTTCCAATACGCTATGCCGCAATTCAGAGCAGGTATTGTTGATATGGTGACGTTACATCCTTGGACGTTTGCGTTAGCCCTATTTATAGTCTCTGTGGTGGTTAACTCACAAGCGGCAACAGCGCGGATGATGTTACCAGTCGGCTTAGCACTGGGACTCGAACCAGCCTTGGTGATCGGTTTAATGCCTGCGGTATATGGTTACTTCTTTATTCCCAACTACCCATCAGATATTGCCACCGTGAACTTTGATAACTCGGGTACCACCAAAATTGGTAAATACTACTTTAACCACTCATTCATGTCAGTCGGCTTAATCGGTGTTGTTTCTGCTTGCCTGCTTGGCTATGTATTAGGACAGATCGTCATTGGTTAGCACATCAAGATAACTAAAAAATCAATCACATTAAAAAAGCCATTAAGTTATGACACTTAATGGCTTTTGATAACTTTTAATTAAATCTAGTTTAATAAGATGAAACGTTATCTTAGTTTAAACTGTCCTACGATTGATTTTAGCTGCTCGTTAGCGACTGCCACGTTTACCGATTCTTGCGCGGTAGATTGACCATTTATCGCTAACTCTTGCGCCATTTCACGGATCGCCGTCATGTTACGCGTCACTTCAAGCGACACACTACTCTGCTCTTCAGCTGCCGTGGCAATTTGCGTATTTAAGTCATTAATTTGCATAACAGAAGTAGCAATATGATCCAAATCATCAGCCACTGCATAAGTGCTTTCAGCCGCTTGTTGGCAGGTTGCTTGAGTCATATTCATCGCTGAAATAGCTGAGCTTGAACCTGCTGTTAACGCATCCAATGTCTCTTTAATTTCAGCCGTACTCACTTGTGTTCTCGCCGCTAGTGCTCGTACTTCATCCGCTACGACAGCAAAACCACGACCTTGTTCACCCGCTCGCGCCGCTTCAATTGCCGCGTTAAGTGCCAATAAGTTAGTTTGTTCTGCAATAGCACCAATGACATTAAGTACTTTAGTAATGGCTTGGGTATCGTTCTCAATGTCTTGAATACTTTTTGATGAACTTTCTACATTTTCAACTAACTTAGATACCGTTGTTGTTGTTGTGCTTACCGTTACTTTCGACGTACCTACCTGCTTATTCATAGCATCGGTAAACTGCGACGCTTCTTCAGCATTACTGGCAACATCGTTTGCAGTTGCACTCATTTCTTCTACTGCCGCTGCGATTTGGTCAGTTTCAATAGAATGTGCTTCTAATACTTGATTGTTCGTTGTGGTCTGTTGCTCTAGCTTGCCAACACTTTCTGCAATATGTTGTGAAGAGTTATCTATCTCTAACATCAGTGTTTGCAGATTCGCAATGAAAGTATTAATCCCCGCAGAAATGTCACCAAGGTCATCTTTACTCTCGATCGGTAAGCGACGTGTTAAATCACCATTACCTTTAGATAAATCAGTCACCACTTCTTTCAATGAAATGATCGGACGATAAACAATATTCAGTACCGTCATAGTCAAAAATAAACCCACTGCGAGCATAATAATAGAAACCACAATCGACGTTTCTAACGCCTCATCAACTTCTGCATAAGCAACTGATTTATCAACACCAATAAATAAATACCAGCTCTTGCCATTAATCAGGGTGATCTCTTGGGTAAAGGCAAGTTTATCAACACCACCTAAGGTATAAGCAGTCGTGTTCAAGCGGCCACTTAACATACCGGTTTTCACATTACCCATACCGATATCATTAAAATTGACGCCTGTTCTCAATGTCGCTGAATTAGAGGCTAATGCATCACCGTCAGCATCCATGATCGCGGTAACAGAACCTGGGTAGTTAACATTTTTGATGGTTTCTTCGAGGATACTTAAATCAATATCACCCAATAACACACCATTTCCCATGTTACGCACAAGAGAGATAACCGGCAGGCCTGTGCCAGCATCGTTATATACGTCTGAAATATCGAATGTTGCTGCGTTTTTACCTAAGCTATACCAAGGACGTTGACGGGCATCATAACGCTCGGTGATCGCGACACCATTAACCCAGCTTGAGTCTTGTGCAGTGGAGTAAGTAACACCGTCATCAAAAGCAAAAAACACCCCACCAAAACCATTCGTTTCTTTTACTAATCGCGCAATAGTGACATAATCGTCACCTAGGCTATTAGACTTATACTTTTGGTTAATCACATTTAATGCTTTGGTTTTTTCGGTGAACCAATTTTCAATTTTATTGGCTTCATAGCTAACGATTGAAGTAGACAGCAAGTTCACATCTTCAATGGTTTTAGATTTAATGATGTTATAAGAGATTATATTTGAAACAAGTAAAATAGCGGTCAATAACGTGATGACTGACAGTATGATGAGCCTTTTGAAACCTAAATTTTTTAGCATTATTTTATTCCACAATTAGATAGACCAGAGGGTAACTGCGCGGTAATTTATATCCATTAAAATGAGCAGTTGTCGTGCCTAACCAACGCCGAGTCGAATTTATAAATTCATACTCTTTACGTCTTTCATTCCCTGTTATCACTTCCTAGTAATAAGAATGTTCTGAATAATCCATCAATGACACCAACAGTGTATCGGCGCCTTCAAGTGAAACATTAATAAATCATCAGTAAAACATCATAAAATAATTAATGCCCATCCATTTATTGAGTCATTGCGTTTCTAAAATGCAAAAAAGCCATTAAGTATTAACACTTAATGGCTTTTGATTGGCTCAATTTAACAAGGTGAAACGTTATCTTAGTTTAAACTGTCCTACGATTGATTTTAGCTGCTCGTTTGCGACTGCCACGTTTACCGATTCTTGCGCGGTAGATTGACCATTTATCGCTAACTCTTGCGCCATTTCACGGATCGCAGTCATGTTACGCGTTACTTCAAGCGACACACTACTCTGTTCCTCCGCTGCTGTTGCAATTTGCGTATTTAAATCATTAATCTGCGTAACAGAACTGGCAATATGATCCAAGTCTGTCGCTACCGCATAAGTGCTTTCAGCAGCTTGTTGACAAGTTGCTTGAGTCATATTCATCGCTGCAATAGCTGAACTTGAACCTGCCGTTAATGCATCTAGCGTCTCTTTAATTTCAGCCGTGCTCACCTGTGTTCTAGCTGCAAGTGCACGCACCTCATCAGCAACAACAGCAAAACCACGCCCTTGCTCACCCGCTCGCGCCGCTTCAATTGCTGCGTTAAGTGCCAGTAGATTGGTCTGTTCCGCAATTTCACCAATCACATTAAGTACTTTAGTGATGGCTTGTGTATCTTTTTCAATATCTTGGATACTTTTTGATGAACTTTCAACATCTTCAACCAACTGAGATACTGTTGATGTGGTTGATGTCACCGTCACTTTCGATGTATCAACCTGTTTATTCATGGCATCGGTAAATTGTGATGCTTCCTCAGCATTACTGGCAACATCATTCGCCGTGGCACTCATTTCTTCTACAGCAGCGGCTATCTGATCTGTTTCAATTGAGTGCGCATCCAGTACTTGATTATTGCTCGTCGTTTGCTGCTCTAATTTCCCGACACTTTCGGAAATATGCTGTGAAGAGTTATCGATCTCTAACATCAGCGTTTGCAAATTACCAATAAAGATATTAATACCTGCGGAAATATCACCGAGGTCATCGTTACTCTCTACCGGTAAACGACGTGTTAGGTCACCATTACCTTTAGATAAATCCATCACAACTTCTTTCAGTGATACGATCGGACGATAAGCTATATTTAGCACTGTAATAGTCAAAAATAAACCCACCGCGAGCATAATAATAGAAACCACAATCGAAGTTTCTAGCGCCTCATCCACTTCTGCATAAGCAACTGATTTATCAACACCAATAAATAAATACCAGCGCTTGCCATTAATAAGGGTAATCTCTTGCGTAAACGCTAATTTATCGACACCACCGACAGTATAACTCGTTGTATTGGCATGCGCATTTAGCATCGCTATTTTAACGTTATCCATACCGATATCAGAAAAGTTAACGCCCGTTTTCAATGCCATTGAATTTGACGCTAATGCATTACCATCACTATCCATAATGGCAGTGACAGAACCTGGGTAGTCGACATTTTTAACGGTTTCTTCAAGAATTTCTAAACCAATATTGCCTAACAGTACACCGTTACCAAGATTACGCACCACTGAAATAACCGGAAGACCAGTGCTTCTCGCATTATAAACATCGGTAACATCTAACGTTGCCGTGTTCTTACCTTTGGTATACCAAGGGCGTTTACGCGCATCATAACGCGCAGTTATCGCAACGCCATTAACCCAGTCTGCATTTCTAGCGGTTGAATACGAGGCACCATCATCGAATGAGAAAAAGACGCTAGCAAAACCACTGGTTTCTTTTATAAGTCGCGCGATTGTGACGTAATCGTCACCTAAACTATCTGACTTATATTTTTGGGACATCGCATTAAGCGCATCCGTTTTTGCTGTAAACCAATCTTCAATTTTATTGGCTTCGTAGTTTACTATTGAACTAGATAGCAGATTCACATCTTCAATGGTTTTAGATTTAATTATATTATAAGAAATTATATTTGAAACCAGTAAAATAGCGGTCAGTAAGATTACTACCGACAATATGATGACTTTTTTGAATCCTAAATTTTTTACCATTATTTTATTCCACAATTAGATAGATTAGAGATTACCTGCTGAAAATTTACATCCATAAGATTAACCGCAGTAGTGTCTAACAACTTTAGAATATGCTTTAAATTAACAACATAACCCTAGCTGTGTTCTTCATTCTCTATTTATTACGTCCTAATAATGAGAATGTTCTGAATAATCCATCAATGACACATGGTGTAGCGTATCGGCACTAATTGGGGAAACATGAATAAAAAATCATAAAATAATTAATAGCTATCTATTTGTTTAATAATTGTGACTTTAAAGTGAAAAAACGCCACCAATATGGTGACGCTCTGAAGTGGAAGAGTAGTCGGTCTAAGTTAGAGGTTATAGATATAGCTCTAGTGATTAAAACTAAGCGTTAGCTAACTGGGTAGCCAGCATGATCTGCTTTGCCATCAATTGGTTTAGATCCAGCCCAACGATTTCCCCGTCAAGTACTCGCCATTTACCGGCAACCATGACTTTATCGGCTTTCGTCGCGCCACACAGTAATAAGGCTGCAACCGGTGTACCCGCGCCAGCAAAACGAATTTCATCGAGTTTAAACAAAGCAACATCTGCCTGTTTACCCACGGCAATTTCACCAATATCATCACGCCCTAAACAACCTGCCGAGCCTTTTGTCGCCCACTCAAAGGCTTTTTGATGAGTGATCTCACTAGCACCATAACGCAGTCGCTGTAATAACAGCGCCTGGCGAACTTCACCTATCATGTTAGAACCATCATTAGACGCCGAACCATCAACCCCTAAACCAACTGGGCTACCTGCAGCTTGCAGTGCTAATGTCGGACATTGTCCCGACGCTAATATCATATTCGATGATGGACAGTGACAAACACCAACGCCAGCACCACCCAACCGCGTTATTTCTTCATCATTAAAATGAATACCATGCGCTAACCATGTGCGGTCGTTTAACCAACCAACACGTTCAAGGTAATCGACAGGCCGCACGCCAAACATTTTAATACAGAAGTCGGTTTCGTCATGCGTTTCAGCTAAGTGAGTATGCAATCGCACATTGTTTTCGCGGGCTAAATCACCGGTAGCAGTCATCAATTCTTCACTCACCGAAAACGGCGAGCAAGGTGCCAATGCGATACGGGTCATCGCGCCGTCTTCGTATTGATGATACTCCCTAATTAAGCGCTGGCTATCATCTAAAATTTCGCTATCAGTTTGAATCGTTGTACGCGGTGGTAATCCACCTTGATCTTCGCCTAAGCTCATTGAACCACGCGTTAAGTGCACGCGAATACCCAATTTTTTAGCTTGTTCAACTTGAATATCGATAGCATGTTCAAGGCCATCAGGGAATAAATAGTGGTGATCACTGGCTGTGGTACAACCGGACAGTAATAATTCACTCAAAGCAATTTGAGTTGAGGTGGCGATCATTTCCGGCGTTAATTTTGCCCACACTGGATATAAACTTTGCAGCCAAGGGAATAACTCTTTGTTTAATGCAGCAGGAAAAGCGCGCGTCAGGGTTTGGTAGAAATGATGATGACTGTTAATTAAACCGGGGATTAGCACATGCTGACTTGCATCAACAATATCATCAACTGGATTAACAGGCTCTGCGCCAACACGAACGAGTTCAACGATAATGTCGTCTTGAATAACAATACCGCCAGCATAAGCGGGATCTAAACAGTCGAGTGGATTCTTGATCCACAGGCGCAATGATTTAACTTGCATATAAGCTCCTAATTGTCAGGATTTAAAAAATAATAAAGACTAAATAGTCCTAATTAATCAAACCCGGATGTAGGAGCCAAAAGTGCACAAACCGGAAAGGTACACAATCAGTTGATTTAAAATCACGGCTATTTAATCTAGCCTCCAGTCAATCAAGTAACGCGCAAACGCTACCTGATTAAAGCAATAACAACAAAATACAGGGGGAAAGTCAATGGTTACACCGTTACACTTTTTTGCTCAGCCACCTTTGATTTTACTTCTGATGTAGCCTCATCTTCTGCTATTTTACGTTTACATGGCAAGATCAAGCTCATCAAAATAGCTGACAATCCAGATACGGTAACGGAAGAACTAAAGATGCTCTTAAACAAAGGCGAGAATGAACTCGTTACTTCAGGGACAGCAACAACACCAAGGCCAAGACCAAACGAAACAGCCATGATAAGCAGGTCACGACGATCGAGATCTGCTGTCGCTAAAATACGAATACCCGCAGAAGCAACAGTACCAAACATCACCAGCGTCGCCCCCCCTAGTACCGGTTTAGGTAATGTTTGTAATACCGCCCCGATAACCGGAAATAAGCCCAATAACACAAACAGGCCGCCAATATAAAAAGCCACATAACGACTTGCAACACCGGTTAACTGAATAACACCGTTGTTTTGGCTAAAGGTCGACATTGGAAAACTACCAAAAATAGACGCTAAGCAAGAGTTAATACCATCACCTAACACACCCCCTTTGATACGTTCGATATACACAGGTCCACGCGTCGGTTCATTCGATACCATCGAGTTAGCGGTTAAATCACCCGTTGTTTCGATAGCGGTTACAATAGAAATGATCGCCACAGGAATAAACGCTGCTAGCTCAAAATCAAAACCATATTTAAACGGAGACGGTACCGAAATAACAGGTACATCAGCAATCTCACTGTTTACCATCCCCATAAAATAAGCCGCAATATAACCCACCACCATACCAATCATGATGCCAGAAAGGCGTAATACCTGATTACTTGAACGATTAATAAGGATGATCGTACTTAATGTAATAGCACCGACAATAAGGTATTTTGAATCGCCAATATGTTCATTGCCGAAACCGCCCGCGATATCGGTCATACCAACTTTAATCAGAGATAGACCAATCGTCGTGATCACAATACCAGTGACCACGGGGGTAATAATATGTTGTAGTTTATGGATAAAACGACTCAATGCGATCTCCACAAAAGAGGCTACAAAGCAGACACCAAAAATCATCGCTAAAATATCTTCTGGGCTACCACCGCGATTTTTAACAATAAAACCAGCAGCCAGTACAGCGCTTAAAAAAGCAAAGCTCGTGCCTTGCACACAAAGCAAACCTGAACCAACGGGTCCTACACGTCGAGCTTGTAAAAAAGTGCCCACCCCAGACACAAATAACGCCATAGAAATCAGATAAGGTAATTCACTGCCTAATCCGAGTACACCGCCAATAATCAGCGCTGGCGTAGTGATGCCCACAAAGCTGGCTAAAATATGCTGAAAAGCAGCAAACAACGCTTTTAGTGGTTCGGGGCGATCGTGTAATCCATACAACAAATCACTTTTATTGCCTTCCATGTTCATACCTACCTCAACTCAATCTGATAATAGTTTTTAAATCAAAGTTTTAACTAAGATTAATGCTGCCAATTTGTAAGTCTGCTACCGTCATAACGCTGTCATATCACTACCATAAATAAAGTCATCAGGACTGTCATCATCGTGATAGTGAAACGGTCATAAAACTACAACTCCAAATACTGTACACAATATTAGAACCAAGTTGCAACAAAGTGAAATTCAAATAACGGGCTTAAAAACTAAAAAGAGGTAGGTTTAACATTGTTGGCATTAAAAATGGATAAATAAAGACTTTAAAATCATAACCATAAACAAAACACCCTGTAACATCTCACTTTTCAATAAAAGTAAAATAAATGTTAAATAAATGTACTGATGCAGTGTTTTATTTCACACGGTAAAATCTAGAACAATAATAAAGAAATATCAATACAATAATGACGCAGATTGTATTAACGCCTAGAAGGTTAAGATAGTTAGGTGATTGATGTAAACGTTGATCTTGTATGAGGGCTCATATAAACCAATAAAAGCGAGCACAATATCGCGATTGCCTCACCTTCACCTGTCCTTAGCTGCAATATTTTTAGCAGTGTATTTTATCGCTAAAAGTAAGACTTAACTCTCCGTGTATTCAGGATAATCTATCAATCCAGCTTCTGCACCACCAAATAAGGTTTCAGGATTGTGCGTGGCTAATGGGTAGCTATTTTTAATACGATTTGGCAGATCTGGATTTGCGATAAAAGGACGACCAAAACCAACCATATCCATGATCCCTGATTGAATCGCTTTAGCACCTTTTTCATCGTTGTAACGACCAGCATAGATAATGACACCTTGATAAACGGCGCGTATAGACAGTTTAAAAGCGACCGGTGTTTCAGGCGCATCATCCCAATCGACTTCAGCAATATGGATATAAGCAACCTTATAATTATTTAACACAGCAGCCGCAGAAACATAACTTGCCACAGGTGTTGCATCGACAGTACCGTTTAACGAGGTAAATGGAGCAAGACGTACACCAATACGATCAGCCCCAATCGCGTCAGCCATTGCAGCAACCACTTCACTCATAAATCGTAAACGGTTTTCAATGCAACCACCGTACTCATCGGTTCGGTTATTCGCTTCAGAATCAATAAACTGGTTAATCAAATAACCATTCGCTGCGTGTAACTCAATGCCGTCAAAACCAGCTTCAATCGCATTTAATGCCGCTTGACGATATTCAGCAACAACATGTTTAATGTCTGTTTTAGTCATTTCTCGTGGCTCAACCACGTCAACAAAACCCGCTTCGTCAGTGCCGTTATCAATGAATACTTTTACATTTTCAGCTTTCACCGCGGAAGAAGATATCGGTTGCATACCGCCAATATTATCAGGGTGTGTTACGCGACCTACATGCCAAAGTTGCGCAAAGATAGTGCCGTTTTTAGCGTGCACGGCTTCAGTCACTTTTTTCCAACCCGCAATTTGCGCGGTAGAATAAATACCCGGTGTCCAAGCATAACCTTGACCCATAGGAGATATTTGTGTGCCTTCAGCAATAATAAGACCTGCTGAAGCACGTTGGGCATAATACTCAGCCATCATTTGATTCGCTACATTACCAGGCTGACTGGCACGAGAACGCGTCATTGGTGGCATTACGATACGGTTTTTTAACGTAAGTTTACCAAGTTGAATTGTTTGAAAGAGTGCGTTTTTCATGTTGTCATTCCTGTTAATTTACAGACGTTAAACAAGCCCTTTGCGGCCTGCTTCGTGTCGATAACAGCAGTGTATAGAAAAACATTTTAATAAGAAAATTATGATACTTAATGATTTTGATAATTATTTTTAATGATTAATGTCACTCATTGATACATATCCAGCCCTTGAAAAGAGTTTAAAAACCGCTGCCCACAATGGAGACCTTGTTGATAATCTTCATCAAGTGACGTCTTTTTACTGCCTATCAAGTTGGATTTTAATAACGTTGTCGGGTGCAGTTCATATATAGATACACCTTTTGGCGGATTATCTAAAAACAGCTGAGCTTTACCGTAAGATGCTTCATGATCAATTAAGTTATTAACAAGCTTTTTGGTTTTTGCATTTTTAATATGTGGCGTTAACTTAGCTAAAAATGGATGCTCATATTTTATCTCTGGTGGGGCTGTTCTGATCACGACAATATGCTTATAACCCTGTCGGTATACTTCTTCTAACGGGATTGGCGCCTGAACACCACCATCTAACCAATGATATTTGTCTAAGATCGCAGGCGTATTATGAATACCGGGAATAGAACAACTCGCCTTTAAAGCCAGTTCCCAACCAGAGTCAGCTAAATCAAAATAATCGACCTGATTATTATTATCTTGAGTTGCTGTCACCAGCACTTCACGGTTTTTCATATTTGCATTACCACTATGCCAATCAAGCGGTATCGTGGTTTTGGTTTGCTCAAGTAACCAATCGATATCCAGACCCTTATGATCGAATAGAAAAGAACGCATATTAAAAAATTGTTTGTCCATAGTGGCTTCAGTGATCACTCGATAAGCGTGCTTATGCTGTCCACAAATATAGGATGCAAGATTCAATGCGCCTGCAGATGTGCCAATTAATAATGAGAATGGGTTAAATTTTTCTTGAAGAAAAGCATCTAATACACCAGCAGTAAAAATACCTTTTTGCCCACCACCTTCAACCACAAGCGCAATACAATTTGCTTTATTAACATTGTAATCACGGCTTTCTTTAGAATGGTTAGCTGAATAGTAATAGTGATTTCCGGGCATTCAAATTCCAACAAATAAACGAGTGTCCAAATAAGTTTCAACACGATATCACAGCCATTTGTCGAATTGACAGTAAATTAAATGGACAATATAAACAATATTATGATCTATTAATCCTTAGGTTCTTTCATCTTTTGGTGTGTCCATCACCACCAAGGTTGTGATTGAATAGACTTGCGGGATCTCCCCCAGTACACCGGAATGAAAGCGTTTGTAAGACGTTAAATCTTCCGTCTCCACTCGGAGTAAATATTCACTAGAGCCGGTGACGTTATGGCACTCGGTCACTTGGCTTGCTTCCATAATACTATCTTCGAAGCTACGTTGTGATTTCTTACTGTGGCTCGATAAACCTATCGTGACATAAGCAATAAAGCCAATACCCAGTTTTTTGGCATTAAATACTGCGCGATAACCCTGGATAACATCACTGCGTTCCAATTCCTGTACACGTCGGAGTGTGGCAGAAGCTGATAATCCGATGCGTTCAGCAAGCTCCACATTGGATAATCTGCCGTTTAATTTAAGCTCACGCAAGATCCTTTCGTCAAATCTATCCATAGCAACCGTTCCTTGTGAATTTTCATCAATAAGAGCAAATATAGGCACAAAATTTACCGCATTGTTATTTAAAATACAACTACACAGTGTGACAGCTACACCGCTTCATCTACACAAAATAAACACGATAATGCGAGTATAAAATGGAATATCAACAACTTATAGCACTTATGACTTTCGCCCTTGTTTCAACAGTTTCACCTGGACCAAACAATATTATGCTGATGACATCCGGTGCGAATGTTGGCTTTATGCGCACGATCCCACACATGTTAGGCATTATTGTTGGTTTCAGTGTGATGGTGGTTTTGGTTGGCTTTGGCTTGATGGGCCTATTCAGTAGCTACCCTTCTGTGCAGCAAGGTTTGCGCATTGTTAGTATTTTTTATCTGCTGTATTTAGCAATTAAGATCGCCACCAGTAAATCCATGAGCAGCGCTGCATCTGATTATAAACCGATGTCGTTTCTGTCAGCCGCAAGCTTTCAATGGGTAAACCCGAAGGCATGGACAATGGTACTAACAGCAATCAGTGTGTATGCAGCCTCTACTGAATTACAAGATATCCTGCTGGTATCGCTGGTATTTGCACTTATCACTGTGCCGTCAGTTGGCTTGTGGACGGCCGCGGGGAAGAAATTACAAAGCGGCTTACAAGCACCACATCGAATTAAACTGTTTAACTACAGCATGGCGGGCTTGTTGGTATTTTCAATTGTGCCGATGCTTTGATTTTATCGTCATAATAACTAGAGCTAGGCTTTAGAAGAAAGCTTGGTTTGTGGGTATCTTTACCCACAAACCAACGGTGCTACCATGCAGAGTATATTGTGACAGAACGTTGTTTCCGTGTCAGGTATACAACAGCAGAACTCACCGCTACACCGATGAATACCCACTCCAAGGTAAACTGACTAATACTCAAGATACGATCAACATAGGACTCAATGCTTGAATAATACAGATAAAATACAAAAGTTACGCCACTCTCTGTCAATATTAATAACGTTAAAATAGTCTGTACCATTAAATTTTTATGTTTAGAATAATGGTTCAAATAAATCAAATAACAAACAAAAAACGAAGCGATCACAGGTTCAATAAAAGTCAGTGAGGCAATCACATCTACCTGCCATGGGTAAGGCACCTCTAAAACACCAGCTGAATCAGGGGACGTCAAATATGGCATCAGTGGCTGAGTTATATCTTGAAACACAGGTTGAATGAAGAACAAAGACAAAACTGTAAAAATGATAACGACTAGAACAGCGATTACTTTATTGTTTAACATTAATGTTCGACTAATCACGTTAATGACACCTGTAGTCATTAACGTAAGTAGCAGTTCAGGTAAATAGTTAGAAACCCATAAATACAGAAACTGTTGATCGACGGTGTAACCCGCTGTTAACGGTAAACGTATAAGTAGCTCTTGTAGAGCAGCCATCGTAATAAATAGTACAGCCCACTGACCGATAAAACTTAACGACGTTTTCCATTCTTTAATGCGTTCACTCAACCATAATATGCCTATATTTTGTAATATAAAAAGTGACAGTGGCAGCCAGACGGGTTGATCGACCCACTGAGGGTAACTAACACCAGCATTAGTCATTTGAATGTGAATACCAACTGCAAGAGTCGCTACAATCAATAAATACAGTCCGAGTAAAACTCGGGCTTTAATAGATAAAAAAATCATCGAAACCCTCTATTTTAGATATAAAAAAAGCCGTAAAACGGCTTATTATCAATAGCATGCTAAGCTATGATATTAGCTATAGTTATCATCACTATTAACTTCAAACGCAAGAATGTCACCAGGCTGGCATTCAAGTACTTCACAAAGTTTATCCAGTGTCGATAACCGAACCGCTTTCGCTTTGCCGTTTTTTAATATCGAGAGGTTTGCTTCTGTAATGCCAACTTCTTGAGCGAGATGTTTTAAGCGCATTTTTCGTTTCGCCATCATTACATCTAAATTAATACAAATAGTCATCCCAACTCCTTAAATCGTATGGTCGTTTTCATCAGCAAGAATATAACCTTCTTTCATCACCCATGAAATAATCAAGATGATAAAACCAAGTACTAATGTTAAAAAGTCCAATCCTTCAAACCCAATCGCCAACATGCGTTCGCCAGGTGGGTTATTAAACGACAAGATAACCGACATTAATGCCCCGTAAACAATAGAAGCACCAACCCAGTAAAATAAGCTGTAACCTAATTTTTGATAACGCATCACATTATCAAGAGTGAAAATCTCGTTACGCTCATAGCTGCGGAATAAATTAATCAGTACCTTAAGCGCATACATAATGATGCTACATAAAAATAAACTGGCTATGGCCGCTAATATTCGCGTTGTTAACGTCAATGGTAATTGTGTGTAACTCTCAACGTTATGAGTGACCTGAATAATGCCAAATGATGTAAGAAAATCATATGATGTTTCAACCGTTAGCCAGTAATAACACACTGCAATTGGCGTTAGTACAAAAAGGCTTTGAAAAAATAGACGAGCACGACGGCTTTGCTTTTGAATTTTTGACATAATAAATAACCCTGTTAAATTGATAACTGGATACTAAAGTACAAAACATCACATTTCAACAATTAATTATCGATTTACGATAATTAATTGTTATTTTGCATGCGTATATTAATCAGCGCAGATCAAAGTATCACCCATAACATATCAAGGACTCACTAATGACTTACGATGAATTCAATAAATTTTGTGGATCACTATCAGCCAGCACCTATGTCATGCAGTGGAACAATGCTCATGTGTGGAAGATTGGTGGTAAGGTATTTGCGATTGGCGGTTTAAGTAAAGATAACCAAGCGGCATTCATTTTTAAAACCTCAGAACTTAACTTTAATTTCTTAAGTGATCTCGCTGGTTATAAACCAGCCCCCTACTTTGCTTCCCGTGGAATGAAATGGATACAACACTTCGAAAGCAAAATAGAGACGGATGAGGAATTAAGCTATTACCTTACAGAATCCTATCGTATCGTGTCTTTAGGGCTGACGAAAAAGCTGCAAAAAGAACTAGGCTTAAATCAGTAACCACTGATCGTAACCAAGTTCCTTTTTGAACTTTGGTTTCAATACAATTCCAATATAGTTCCAATATAGTTTAACTAGCTCGAACAAATTGATTTTGTACAATTGTGTCTAAAAGTACTTCGCTGTTAAGCAATTTAAAATTAACGGCTGCGTCCAGATCACCAAATAAACGAGAACCGCCACCGAGTACAACCGGGATAGTGGTAATAATTAACTCGTCAATCATATCCGATTGCATGAACTGTTGAATCGTTACGCCACCATCAATATACAAGCGCTTAAAACCCAGAGCATTGATATGCTCAACAACATCTTTAATGTCACCTTTAAGCAAGAAGATCTTATCCTCATAACCCGCAGGTACCGATGTTAATGTATTACTTAATACAAACACCGGTTTTGTATACGGCCAATCAACGCCAAAACTTAATACCATATCTAACGTATTACGTCCCATCACCATGGCATCAATACGCTCAACGAATGCTTCGTAACCCATGTCATCACCATCTGGATTTGGGATCATGTGTAACCAATCGACACTGCATTCCTTGTCTGCGATAAATCCATCTAAACTTGTTGCTATAAAAACGCTATTCGACATCTTGTGCTCCACTATTTTATATAAGTTTTTATTTCGGTATTTGACTTCAATATTCAGTTTCAATATTTGGTTCACTACTCACCGTATTCACAGCCAATACTCAAACTACAGTTAATCGTTAATCGTTAATCGTTAATCGTTAATCGTTAAGGGTCTTGGCTTTTACATTGCTTTTACACTGTTTTGGTATAAAATATTCTACAGCGTAGAATTTACAAAATAGTTTAGCGAGGATCAACAATGTCTGTCAAGGATAAAAAACGCGGTCGACCAAGAGGCTCAAGCAGCCAACTCAGCAGTTTAGTTATCATCACAGCTGCAAAAGCGTTTATGCAAGAGGAAGGCAAGATTCCAAGTATCCGCAAGCTTGCCAGTACATTACAGATTGATGCGATGGCCATTTATCATTATTTTAGTAATAAAAATGCCCTGCTTGAAGCCATCACAACCTCACTGATTACTGATATTTATCAACCAAAGAACACGGATGAGCGAGATTATGAAGGTTGGCAATCAGAATTACATAACTTGTGTAACAGCTATTTACAGCTATTAAACAGTTATCCAGGCTTACTCGAAACACTCCTATCGATGGAGAGTGAAAGTCCGGCGGCAGTATTCATCGATCGTTTTGAGATTGTCATCAGTCCTCTCCAGCTAACGCCGAGAGCAGCCAAAAAAGGACTCGATTTATTAGTCGATTATCTACACGGTTTCGCACTAGCCTTAAACTGTAATACTTCAAAAACAGCGTTGACGATGGATATGCTAGCTGGCCCTCTGGAATTATACTGCTTAGGGCTAACGCACAGTAATGAGCTTGAATAATCAGTATATTAGCAAGCAGTCTGTATTTAACTATAAGTTAATATGGCAATGAGTCAGTAGTAAGTAACCGATACACGCTGAACCTCTAATTTATCCAAAACGGTAAAAACGGGAAATTATTCATCTGGATAATTTAACTAAACAGGTTCAGAATTATCCAACTGATTAATTAATGATGGCATAGACATGGATCACAACGATACTGAAGATGATAACAAAGGCGACACCGAAGTTCGTCATATAGGCAGACCAACAAAATCTTCCGACACCAATATTCGCCAACATCTAATGACAGTGGCATTTGATCTCTTTGCCAAACATGAATATAACCAAATTAGCACCCGTAAAATTGCTGCGGCAGCCAATACCACACCAGCGATGATCCGTTATTACTTTCAAAATAAAGAAGGTTTATTTCACGCATCCATGTCGCAATATCGTCAGCCAATGTTAGATATTTTTAAACGTTATGTCGCGAAACCACAAGTACAGCACCTGCATGATATATTTTCGCTTTACTACACCACCATGCAAGAGAATAAAAGCTTACACAATATCGTCAGACGCAACATGACTAGCAATGATAACCCGCAAATTAAAGCACACATCATTCAAGAAGGGCCCCAACAATCCTTCAAGTTGATTAAAAACATGTTCATTAAACTACAAACCAAAGGTGATATAAAACCTGAGCTTGATCCGGAAATATTAACCGTACAAATGCTCAGTTTATGCATCTTTCCTTGTGCATTTAAGCCTTTGCTCCAACAATTAACAACAACCGCTATCGACACGCAATTTTACCGTCAACTAGCACAACAAAATTTCACTTTATTAATTAACTCAATCACTACGGAGCAATACAATGAAGAAATCTAAACTACTGTGGCTACCTATCGGCGTTGCAACAGGGTTAGGTATCATGGCAATAAATAATGCCATCATGAAAAAAGACACTGTATTAGAAGTGATTGAGCCAGCACAAAGCGTTTATGTCAGCCAGATACAAACCCAGAATATAGCCCCAGCAGTAAAAGGCTATGGCAATGTCGTGGCTAAAAATAAGTGGCAAGGGATCACCGAAGTCAGCGGTAAAGTGATTTACAAAAATGAACGTTTACAGCGTGGTACCTTTATTAATGAGGGCGTGGAACTGTTGCGTATCGACCCTGCGTCTTATCAGTTAAACCTCATCACAGCACAAGCTAATTTAGACAATATTAATTCAGAAGTTGAAAAGCTAGATATTGAAGAACAGCGTCTAACACGTTCATACCAAGTCGAAAAGAAAACCCTCGCTTTAGAAGAAAAAGAATACCAACGTAATATCAAATTAAACAAAAAAGGCACAATATCAGCGTCGAGTTTAGAACAGCAAGAGCGCGTGTTATACAATACTCAGTTACAGCTAAATGATTTAAAAGCACAAGTAAACCAACTACCAGCGCGTAAAAAAGCCCTACAAGCACAAATAGCCCAAGGTCAGAGTCAAGTTGATCAAGCCCGACTGGATTTAGAAAATACCATTATTACCATGCCATTTGACGGCCGTATTATTGATGTTAGCGCCGAGCTACAACAGTTTGTGTCTACGGGTACCAGTCTAATGCTGGCGCATGATGTGTCAAAATTAGAAGTCGAAGCGAAAATGCCCACCAGCCAATTAAGCCGTTTGATACACAGCTTAAAGCAAGACCAAGAAATACTCGATAACCTCAATGCCGTGCCAGATATTGCCATTGCTAACTTAACTGCACAAATAACCTTACGAAACTCGTCATCAGAAACCCATTGGCAAGGTAAAGTAACCCGTATTTTAGGTGAAATTGATGCTCGCTTAGGTACCGCAGGATTAGTGGTTGAAGCTGACTTTGATTTCCTTGAGTTCATTAAACGTAACGATCCCACTGACAGCCCAATTATATCGGGGATGTTTGTTGAAGTAACCGTTAATGGTCAAGCACAACAGCAATTAACCGTGCCATTACAAGCGCTACATAACAACCGTTTATACTTGGTCGATGAAGAGAACAGACTCCAACTGCAAGAAGTTGAAGTACTGTTTATCCGCGACCAAGTTGCTGCCATTAAGGCCAAAGGTCTGGAAGCTGGTCAGCAAATTGTATTATCCGATATTATCCCTGTCGCTAATGGTTTAAAGCTAGCACCAACAGTATGGACAGAGGATAAATAATCATGATCCAGTTCTTTACCAAACACCCAACGGCTGCCAATTTAGTCATGGTGATGTTTTTAGCTCTCGGTGCAATCACGCTGCCAGATATGAAACGGGAAACATTTCCTGACTTTTCCGTCACTATCGCACAGATCTCTGTGCCCTACCCTGGTGCGAGCCCTGAAGATGTCGAACAAGCAATTTGTTTACCGATAGAAGATGCCCTAGACGGTATCAACAACCTGAAAAAACTAACCTGTAGCGCTAGCGAAGGCATGGCGGTTACGACTGCAGAAATGACGCACGACGGTAATGGGACTACGTTTATATCGGATATTAAAACCGAAGTTGACGCTATTGACCAATTCCCTGATGAAGTAGAAACCACAGTTGTAAAAGAACTGATGACCTATGACGATGTGGTCAGTCTGGTGATTTACAGTGACATGGATAAACAAGAACTTAAACTCTATGCCGAAGATGTTAAGCGCCGCCTAAAACGCTTAAAAGGCATAGCTCAAGTTGAGATAAATGGTTTCTCTGACCCGCAGTTACGTGTCGAACTTGATTTAGTCGCGCTGCGCCAACTGAATGTCTCTGTACAAGATGTAGCAAATCAAATTGCTAAACAAAATGTGAAGATGCCCAGTGGTAATTTAAATACCCCAAGCAGTACGATATTACTGCGTTTTGATGCCCAGCGTTATACTCCACGCGATCTGGGTGAGATCATTGTTTTAAGTAACGAAGATGGCAGTAAAGTACAACTAAAAGACATCGCGACGATCACGCAACGCTTTGAGTTAGATGAATCAAAAATATCGGTAAATGGTAAAGAAGGTACCATGCTAGATATTAAAAAATCAAAAGCCGATGATTCGCTTGATGTACTTGAAGAAGTGCAACAGTTTATTGTCGATGAAAAACTAAAAACCCCCGACAACATTGAATTCTCACTCACTAAAGACATGGCATCTGTCGCCAAAGACCGTCTTGATCTGCTGCTATCAAATGGTTGGCAGGGTTTCATCTTAGTATTCCTGGTTATGTGGTTATTCTTCCCGTGGCGTTATGCTATTTGGGTTGCCATGGGTCTACCTGTTTCCTTCCTTGCCAGCATGTATGTACTGTCATTAGTGGGGATTAGCTTAAACCTAATGTCGATGGTTGCATTGCTCGTCGCCATTGGCTTATTGATGGATGACGCCATTGTATTATCCGAAAGTGTCGCCCATGAACTATCTAAAACCGAAGACAAACTCGCTGGTATTGTTAAAGGGGTTAATCGGGTTAAAAACGGGGTTTTTTCGTCTTTCTTAACCACAGTTGCTATCTTTGGTTCACTGGCCTTTCTTGAAGGTGACATGGGTGAAGTACTGAAAGTCATCCCGATAACCTTAGTGATCACCTTGAGCGTCTCGCTAGTTGAAGCGTTTTTGATCTTGCCGCATCACTTGTACGCGTCAGTAAAAGATGCCGATGACAGCGTTGCAGAAAATAGCTTTAAAGGCCGCTTTAATAAGAAGTTTGAATACTTCCAGTTTACTATTTTACCTAAAGTGATTGGTGCTGTGGTCGACCGTCGCTATATGGTCACAGCAGGTATTATTGCCTTATTCATTGGTACCATCTCGCTGGCTTCAAGTGGCATGTTACGCTTTTCAGCCTTCCCTGAAGTTGAAGGTGACTGGGTTCAAATTACGGTCTTGATGCCACCGGGCACACCATTGGAGAAAACAGATAAAGTAGTGGCTCGTATTACCAACAATATTAAAACAACCAGCGCCCAATTTGGTGAGCAGCCTGATAATGAATCATTACTTAAATACATTACAGTCCAAAGTGGTACGAATCCCGATGCCGGTGAAAGTGGTGAACATGTCGCGACTATCTTTGTTGATTTGCTGACTTCAGAAAAACGTGATACCCGTATGGCTGATTATTTAGCGGCGCTGCAACAAGAAATCGGAGTTATTCCTGGGGTCACCAACTTAATAATCCGTGAACCGGCGATTGGTCCGGCTGGCCGTGCGATTGATATTGAATTAAGCCACCCTGACATTCAGACCTTAAAAGATGCGGGTAACGAACTCGCGCAATACCTTGCCCAGTTTAATGGCGTAAGTAACATCATTACTAATCTACGTGATGGTAAACCAGAACTGCGCATGTCGTTATTACCCGGTGCTGAAACATTTGGCGTCACAGGACAAGATATTGCTATGCAACTGCGCGCCGCATTTTTCGGTATCACCGTTGATGAGTTGCAAATTGGCAGTGAAAATGTCGAACTGGACGTGAGACTGGCAGAGCAGTATCGTTCTGACCTGGCTTATTATGAAGACTTTCCGTTTACCCTTGCTGATGGAAGCCAAGTGCCGCTGGCCAGTATTGTAAAAGTAGAATGGGGTCGTGGTGTTAGCCAGTTAAACCGCATTAATAACATTCGAACGATGTCATTAAAAGGCGATATCGATAAAGAACAAGCTAATACCGTTGAGCTAATGGCTGGTATGCAAAAAGACTTCGTGCCAACGCTAACACAGAAATACCCTGGCATTGAAGTGCGTTTAGGTGGTGAAGTAGAATCGACAGCTGAAACGGGGAACTCGATGGTAAAGAGTTTCTCGATAGGTTTGTTTGTTGTATTTGCTATTCTCAGTTTTCAGTTCCGCAGTTATATTGAACCTATCATTGTGATGTTAGCTATACCGCTCGCGCTTATCGGCGTGTTCTGGGGCCACTTCATGCTGAATTACGATCTGACGATGCCGTCAATGCTAGGCTTTACGTCGCTAGCAGGGATAGTGGTGAATAACTCGATCTTACTGGTGCAGTTTATTAAAGAGAACCTAGTCAAAAGCAATGACATTAGGCAAGCGGCTATCCATGCAACTACTAACCGTATCCGCGCGATTTTAATCACGACAGCAACAACGGCTGCGGGTCTAATGCCAATACTATTGGAGCAAAGCATTCAAGCACAAGTCATTATCCCCTTAGTTGTGGCGTTAATCTTTGGCTTAATCGCATCAACACTATTGGTTATTTTAATCTTACCAGCCTTCTATGGCATCTTAGATGATTTTGGTTTAACAGAACGTCACAAAGAAGCGTAAACGGGTAATGTTAGCCAGCTAAAGAATAGCTGGCTAACATTAATGGCCTAACTAGACGCTATCACTTATGTGGTCTAGCGACACTTGCTAAACGCTCTAGCCGCTGTGGTTTGGCTAAATAATATCCCTGAAAATAATCAGCCCCTGACGCTACACAACGCTCAAATACCGCTTCAGTTTCAATACCTTCGGCAATAGTCTTTGCTTTAATCAAATGCCCGAGACTGACAGCATGATGAAACTTGTTGTACTTAAATGCTGCGAGTAAATCGACAATACTTTTATCTATTTTCAAATAATCAGGTCTAACACTTCGAACTCTCTCTTCAGTCGAATAAGCACTACCATAATCATCAATCGCGACTTCGATACCAAAACCTGCGAGTTTCTGGATCCCGTTTAATACCGACTCAAGATTACGCCCTTCGAATTCAATAATTTCATAAACTAATTGCGCTGGAGATAGGCCGATTTTCTTTAACCCCCTAACAAGGGTATCAACCGCAATATCATGATTAGACAAGATCTCAAATATAACAGGGGTAACATTAATGAACAGTTTTTTATCGTAGTGACAAGAGTAAGAGAAGTTTAACATATGGATAATGGCACACGTTAACGTGGCAATCGCACTGGACTCGTCATCATGACGAATAGATTCAAAGTAATCATGGGGGTTGATCGTAGCACCATCGGAATCAAAAATTCTGGCGAGCGCTTCGACACCGTAGATATTATGTTCGCGGTCAAAAATGGGTTGAAACACACTGGTAAAAGTTAAGCCTTTGTCGGTGATGGAAAAACCATACTCGTTATCTTGCTTGATAAGGTCGACAATATTCTGGTGCAGTTTAGCGTAATCATTCATAAAATCCATCGTATAACCTTTATTCCCTATTAGCTATATACCCTCACTTTCGCGAAGTACAGTAACATGGAATAATGGCTTAATAACGGGGGACACTTACATTCACTTACATTGCAGGGTTTTTTTGATTGAAACTATGATGAATAGCTCAAATGCATGATTTAAATATAGAAAAAACAATCTAATTTAGGTCTATGTTAAGTCGATTATAACTAAGCACAAATACCAATATTATCTGTCACAGCCTTAAACCAAGGTTTCTCGCCACAGTCTATCTCTGCATCAAATTGACGCGATAACATTGACTGGACGTGTTTGATCGCATCACTGGCAATCAGCACTTTTTCACCTGCAGCAATATTATTATTCAAGGCAAGTTCGTTAGCGTAATTCAATAAGTCTGCCGCAGAATCTAAATTAAAAGAAGCTGTGTGTAAAATATCTAGATTTGCTTGTGTGTAATTACAAGCACGAATAAAGCTAATCTCATGCTTTATACGTGAAATAAGTGCCAAGCCATCTTTTACTAATATATGAAATTCCACTGTTAGCCTCTCAATTAGATCTCAATTAAATGTAGTCTGCCGAGCCATTTTTAGTCTGCCAAACCATTATAGTCGTCATCGTAGAGAAACGACTGCTGAATAAAATTAAATTATTGTGATCAGAAGCTAATTGCTCATTTAAAATAAGATATGGTTACAAAGAGTAAAGTAATAGCTCAATATTTAACACCTCGTCCCTCTCCTTTTCCTCTTTACTAACCGAGTCCAACTTAGTTAATCCTAACGATGGGCAACAAGGACGATTATACCGCGAAGTATTTATCGTTTAAGTTGACCACAGTAAAACTGAAAATCCATTCTAATTAATCTTTATTTTTCTATAAAACTTAATCCATAATTTGTATGCATTTTCTAATTTAAAACCCTATTCTGGCTTCAACAAATCGAAACGCACCCTGAAAGGATAAAACCATGACACAATTAAACGTAGTTGATACAGCGAAGAAACTTTGGAGCAGCAAAGACGAAATTGCTAAAAATATTTGGTTAGCAGGTCTTGGTGCATACGGTAAAAGCATTGATGAAGCGAACAAAGTATCAGATAAATCTTCAACATTATTTGAAGAATTAGTTGCTAAAGGCACTAAAATTGAAGAAACAGCAAAAGAAAAATTGTCTGATAAAAAAATCTCGACTGACGTTTTAGAAACTCGTGTAAATCAAGTGTTCACTAAAATTTCTGGTGTTGATAGCACTAAAGTTGACGCGCTAAACGCTAAAGTTGACGAATTAACGAAAGCAATCGCTGAACTTAAAAAATAAGACACATTTAAGACTCAGTATAATAACTGAATCTTAAATGTAGATATTGATACCTGCCTATTAATAGCAGTGATGAATAGATATGGTGAGCCTCGGCTCACCATTTTTCGTTTTAGCATTTAAAAAGATGGATTTACCAGCAGCTGTACTACTTTTTAAACAAATATGACTGTATAAAGCATATTATCACCTTGTTCAAATATTGACCAGAAAGTCAGAGCCCTAAAAATAATTCAATATTACCTCGTTAGCGAGGTAAATCCCTCCAAAGCCCTATAAGTAGTAGTCCTACATAATAATAGCAGCGACTAACCCGCGAGTTATCTACGTGTTTTGAATATTGCCGCCACACAAAAAAATTGACAACCGCGTCAACATCTTTAAGATGCCCCGCAAGCAATGTGACGTTGTATAATTTTGGCAATATGGGCCTTAAGTCTCTACTCTGAAACCGTAAATTTCAGACCTACAATGAAGCAGGATAATTGTACCTTTTTTAGGTATGGTTCCCCTACCCAAAGTTATACTTCGGAATATTGTCATTTTAAATCAACCAACTTAATAGTAATGGATGTTTATTAATGGACAAGTACTTCCTCCTGTCTGCGCGTGGCGCAACTGTAAAAAATGAAATCTACGCGGGTTTAATTACCTTTTTAGCGATGAGTTATATCTTAGCAGTGAATCCGGCAATCTTAGGAAGCATCGAAGGGATAGACAAAGGCTCAATATTTACAGCTACCGCACTGTCTGCAGCGATTGCAACATTCATTATGGGTGCGTTCTCTAAATACCCTATTATGTTAGCGCCGGGCATGTCGATGAATGGCTTCTTTAAAGCTATCTTATTAGGTGGCGGTATCTCGTTACTTTGGCATGAAGCACTATTTGCTATTTTCCTTTCTGGTTGTCTATATTTAATTCTAAGCTTAACACCCGCTCGTAAGGTGATGATTGAAGCCATACCTGAAGATTTAAAACTCGGTATTGCTGTTGGTCTGGGCTTGTTCGTTTCATTTTTAGGCCTTAAAAATGCCGGTATCATCGTCAGCAACCCGTTTATTCTGGTGAGCATGGGTGATGTCTACGATCCAAAAGTGTTCATTGCGCTGGTCAGCATCTTCATTGCTATTGGTTGTTTAGTCCGAGATATGAAACTAGCGACTGTTATTTCGTTTATCTCATCGATTATTCTAAGCTTATTAAGCGATCACTTCCTTGGTAGTAACTTGATTACCATACCAACTGAAGTATTTTCTATGCCACCAAGCTTAGCCCCTACATTTGGTGCTATCTTTGACTTGTCACAACTGACAATGCCAAAAATGAGTGACTTAATATTCCTGGTTATTATCTTCTTCATTGTCGACTTCTTCGATGGCTTGAGTACGATTGTTGGTGTTGGCCGTGACGCGGGTATTATCGGTAAAGACGGAAAAGTGCCAAACGCTAAATCTGCATTAATTGCCGATTCAGGTGGCACTATCATTGGTACGGTATTAGGGACTACATCAATTACTGCTTACTCTGAATCTGCTGTAGCCTCATCATTGGGTGCTAAAACAGGTATCAGTGCTATCACGGTTGCGGTGCTGTTCTTAATCTCTATGTTCCTATTCCCTGTGTTCTCAATCTTTACCACTGCGATTGTGGCACCCGCATTAGTTGTAATCGGTATTTACATGATTAAGAACTTAGCGATGATTAACTGGGACAAAAAAGAATCTGCAATTCCAGTATTCTTTATCATGGTATTTAGCTTGTTAACCTTCTCGCCTGCAAACGGTATGGCAATGGGTTTCATCAGTTACTGTTTCGTAATGTTAGTGCAAGGTGATGGCAAAAAAGTACATCCGATAATTTACTCACTAGCACTACTATTTATTGTTTATTTAGCACTTTCATAATTTAGGGACGAACACATGAACTTATTAGAAAAAGCGATTTTAGAGCACGGAAAATCAGTTAACAACGTAGCCTTAGACGCAAGTAGCTTCTTAACTAAGCAAATTGATATTCAAATTTTAGACTGGTGTGCATCGCAATTAGCTATCCACTTTCAAGACTCTAAAATTGACCGAATCCTAACTATCGAAAGTGGCGGTATTGCTATCTCGACGTTAGTAGCGTTAAAACTGAATGTGCCATTAGTAGTCATGAAGAAAAAACGTAGTATGTTAGATCCTGAAAACGTACTAACAACCAATGTATTTAGCTTTACTAAAAATTCGTCATATGAATTAAATTGTAATGTTGAACACATTAATGACAATGACCGTGTATTATTTATTGATGATGTATTAGCACATGGTAATGCGGTTGAAGGTACATTAGAAATTCTGGCTCAGACTAGCGCAACACTCGTTGGCGTTGGTATCTTGTTTGAGAAATCATTCCAGTCTGGTGCTAAAATGCTATCAGACAAAGGCATTAATACCTTGTCATTAGCACGTATCAGTTCACTAGAGAACGGTATTCACTTTTAAGTAAATGACCCTCAGCTAGCAGAAAGTAAACCAAAGGGGAGAAACAGTAACTGTTTCTCCCCTTTTTGCTTTTATATCACTGTCATTTTCTATCACAGCCGTTTTATTTTTAACTAGCAGCCGTTTTCAAAAGTAGACACTTCACTGTATACGACGACACCATTTAGCACTCTAAACGCATAAAACGCGTAACACCCGTCTTCGACTGACTTACCGTTTGGCACAAACAACATTCCCCAACCTTGGGTATAACCACCAGGTACTCTAGCTGCAGGAGTCTGATCGACGACACACAATGGTGCTTGAGTACACTCTTCACCTAGAGATTCTCGTCGAAAGTAACCATTACCTAAGTAATGCACATTACTGTTCATTAGCTCTGCCAATCTTTCATCCCAAATCTCTTGCGGCTTACCATAATAAGTATTGATAGCAACACCACCGACATCCACTTTAACCCCTGTTTGATCGTCAACGCCTTGCATTATCGCGGCGTAATTGACTTGATCGACAACAAAGCTAAAATTCCCTGCAACGCCTTTAATCACAGCGACTCGAGCATCTGATTGTATATTGATAAACCGGGGGATGGCGACTGCGGCAAGGATGGCGAGTACGATGATCACGATAACCAGTTCAATAAGGGTAAACCCTTTACTCTTATGCATAATGAATACTACATCCTTCACCCTGTAGATAGGTTGTTACTATAATGTTTTATTTATTTTTATAAGATAACGTCATGCTAAATAAAATCAACTAAAAGGACATAAACAATAGGCATTTACCTCCTTTTAGTGTTTAAGGCTTACATACTTAGTGTAAGCGGTTTTAAAATAGGAGCGAAAAGGGCGTCAGTTAATACTATCGATGATTTTAATGTGCCTTGCTGCATCACGTCATCAAGTATTGCCATACTCTCTGCAAAATAGGGATTCCAGCTTAACCTTGCATAAACTTTCCCTGGTTCTTGGTAACCATAAGCGGAATACCATACTTCTTCACCAGCTTGGCATTTAGCTTCGTCAACTTCCCTTTGACCATTATCACAAATTGTAATTTCCCCATCAGGACCATAAACAGGGTTTAGCGGTGAAAATAACAGACCTACATGCGAACCATTCGATATTCTCTGCTGTGGCAAATCCATACTAAAACGAACCGCGCGGGTGTCATCGGGCTGTACTTCGCCCTTCCACACTAACTTGTTACTGGTATTGGTCATCATTTGACTAAACATGCTCTGCGCATAATCCGTATCAATCACATGCTCGCCCTCACTCATCATCATAAATACCGGTTTGTCATAACCAGCCTTCTCTAGAGCATCACGCACAATCTCTGAGGTTTGATAATAAACAGCGGCAGCATTCATCGGTAATGAATTATATCGGGTATAGTTATCTTCAGGATCGCGATCAGCCCAAGTCATAAAGTGACTTACAGCCGGCGCTAAAGCGGCCACAAAAGTGCCCGACTTGAATGCGGGCGCAAATAATAATAGCCCAGTAATTTCATCATCGTTAATCGCTTGCGATGTCACTAAATTAGCCCCCGTCGAAAAGCCGCCAAGCCAAACTTGATCAACATCTTGCTTGAGTAATTGAGTATGATGCGCAACAACACCTTGCCAATCAGCGAGCGTCGGTAATATCAAATCACCCACTTTACTACCATGACCAGGTAACAATACTGTTCGTACCAAATAGCCCTGCTGCGCGAGATGCTCTGCGATATCAATAAATGAAAAGGGGGAGTCCCCAAGTCCGTGTACCAATAATACCCCCTGGCCATTGGGGTTTTCTGGCTTTATCTCATAAGGTAAGTTTGCTTTAATTTCTTTGTCTTCATCTGCCGAATCAAACACGCGGTTAGCACGCAGCCAATGCTCTGTTTCTTTTAAATAAAGATCAAAATCCGCTTGTTGAAATGCAGGCAGTGTATCTGCCGTCAAATAATGAGGGTCCTCAGGTGTATTTTCAAACCCGATCAGCGCCGCACTATAGATTAAGATAAACGCGGTGATAATCAAACTTAAGCGTAATTTATATTTTGTCATAACAAGGTTCATCACTATTCTCTGGAAGTGCAGTTTAAATGAACATTATTATATATATCAACACTGAACATAAGATGAATAGGACAATCGAGGATAACTACTTAACCGACAGGATTAAATCATCAACGATCTGTACTGGGATTAACAAACGTAAATCACTCAGACACTTACTCGCATCTATGCCTTGTTGTAATTGTAACTCGCACAAGCTATACAAATATTTAGGTTGCGGATTTACTTGATAAGCCAGTGACAACAGTTCAACGGCCGCCATAGGTTCTTGTACTTTAGTCAGCAATGCCAAGGTATAACTGACTTGTGCATCCTGGTCATTTTCTTCATGAGCGAGTTTAATATTTGCAATTGCAGCACCGCTGTTTTTTTCACGATAGTGCGCTAAGCCTAAACTAAAATACAATTCACTGCTGGCTTTACCTTGTTGAGTGATCTGAGTTTGCACAACATCTTCAAGTAAAGTGATTGCCTGCTGGTTTCTGTCGGTGGATTTTAACAGCTCCACATATTCTAAATACATGAAGTTATCGTTATTACCTATATTGCGATTTAATGCGGCTGTAAAGACGATCTCAGCTTGCTCGTAATCACCGCGAACGCGATATAAATAGGCGCGCTGTACCAATGCTGCATCATCATTTGGCAATGCCAACATATATGCTTCAATCTGTTCACCGAGTACTTGTCGTTGATCCTCATTTAAAATAGGCCATAAAGTAACAACGGCCAATGCTGCTTCAAATCGCACGCTTTCTACAGCATCATTCAATAGTGGCGATATAATATCCCAGCGCGCTGAATGCTGCCAATGTTCGACCGCAAAAATAGCAGCTCGTCGTAATTCAACCGCGTCATCACGTGTTGCTCGGCCAATAGCAATGATGGCATTTTGATCGCTGATATTACCCAGCTCCATTGTCGCTGCAACACGCTGCTGGAGCGGCGCCTCTTTACTTTGCGAAATTTCAGAAAGAGTAGCGCTATCAAATGTTGTCGCGCGAACACTCGTCGTCAATAATAATGCGATAAATAAGCTAACAACCAACGGCATTGCAACCATGATGGCTTTAGCTGGTATTTCAATTATTTGCTTAACAACGTATTTCATCATGGATCATTCCTAGTTTTAACTATGCTAAATATTTTCTTAATCTAAATCGCTAATTTAAGTGCGTCAGACTTTATTAATACCTCATGTAATAACAAGATAGTCTCTGTCTTTGGTAAGCCCTTATTTTGCATCCAATGATAAGTAGCTTGGCTTATTTGCTCTACAGTAAATTTACCGCTTTGATTTCTTTCCTGACCTTTATTAAGAGGTAAATAATCCAGTTTAACCAATAGCTCACCCAATTCATTCATTGCAGCTGGCGGGATCTCAATGTCTTTCAAATCTGAAGTCCACAACAGACTTAATACATCATGATTTGCTTTAGCTTGCTTGTAGCGTGTCATTGCTTTTTTATACGGTGCTTCACATACCGCATCATCAGGCGCCTTTTGACAGATATTAAAATACGTTGCGTACATTTTATATTCTCGAGCCATCGTCGCGAATGATTGGTCGATCAACGGCTCGACGATGTCGTTAGGGAAATAGGCCGCATCTTCAGTAATAATGTTAGTGGTTACAGTTGCTAGATCTGTTGCATTATCACGTTCTAGAAATAATGATGCCATACTTGAGCAACCAACCAATAATAGACTCGCGACACTGAATAGCGCTGTAATGAGTATTTTTTTCATTGCGTGTACCTTTATTTAAATTTGATTTTCATGGCGTCAGCGTTAATCTTTTTATGTACGTTATAACCCATGCTGACGATGATCATCATGATGTATTGGTCGATATGACTGAAGAATTGCTTCCAACCACCACACAGATAATTTAAGCCGGACTCACCATCTAAGGTTTTGATAAAACGATTTTTAGGACACTCACCAAAACACGCAAATTGATATTCACATTCGCGACATTGTTTCGGTAACCTTGCTTCTTTAGCACGACCAAATTGTTCCTGTCCCGCTGAGAATTGCATATCTTCTAGCGCTTTATCTTTGATGTTACCGAGCTTATATTCAGGGTAAACGTAGTGATCGCACGAGAATACGTCGCCATTGGCTTCGATAGCCAGACCTTTGCCACACATGGGAGCAAGGGTACATAATGGGTTTACACGTCCCATCCATGCTTCGATACTTGCTTCAAAATAAGGTACGTTGATTTGACCGATGTCGTTGTCTAACCATTCGTCAAACACAGTGCACAGGAACTTGCCCCATTGCGACGGTGATACACACCAGCTTTCAACCACAGAGTTCCGGTGACTTGGATCCATTTCAGGCATACCTTGAAATATGACCTCTTCATTTTTCCAATGCTGCGGCGCGGTCGTTTTAAAGCTTTTAGGCTCAACAATGGGAATAAATTGCATTTGTTTAGATTTAACGTCATCGCGTAAAAAACGATATATTTCCAGTGCGTTATCACCAGTTAAATTGTTAACACAAGTTAGCGTGGCAAAACTTATGTTGTATTTGTGCAGGATCTTGATGCCTGCAAATGTTTGCTTAAACGTGCCTCGCCCAGCTCTGTTTACACGATAGGTATTGTGGATCATTTCTGGTCCATCAATGCTAATACCGACCATGAAGTTATTCTTTGCTAAGAACTTGCCCCATTCGTCATTGAGTAAAATACCGTTGGTTTGCATGTTATTTTCGATAGTGACATTCTTTGGTGCGTATTTTTTTTGCAAACGCACGACGTCACGAAAATAGTTAACACCCAGTAGTGTTGGTTCCCCACCTTGCCAATGGAAAACAATTTCGGAATGATTTTGTTGCTCGATATAAGTGCGGATATATTCTTCTAACATGTCGTCTTTCATGACTGGCTTACAATCATCTTTATCACCCAGTAGTTCTTCTTTACTGAGGTAATAGCAATATTGGCAATCAATATTACACGTTGAACCCGTTGGCTTAGTCATGATGTTCATACGCTTAGTCGGTTGATGCGGGTTGTACATGTTTACGTCTTTTTTAGCGATGCTTTTATCCATCATGTTATTTAGATTATTAGTCATGGTATCTCACTTAATTATCGATGCAGTGGTGTGGTAGTAGCAAACCCTCCTTAGTTTGTAGTAACGAGCTACCTAAGCAGCTCGTTACTTGTGCATAATCAATTAGTCATGATTATTGGTATTGAGCACGTTCCCAAATTTGCATTTTCTCTACAATCTTATCGATTGAGAATGAACCAGGTACTTGACGTGGTGGGAATTCATTAAAGGTATTTAACCACTGGAAAGTATAACCAGCGCCCATATACATGTACGGTAGATGTTCAACCAACCAAGTTTCATATGCACCAGCAGTATCAAATGCTGATTCATACGGGTCTTGACGTAAGTTGAATACATACGGCATGCGGCCTTCTGTCATCGGACAGCGCCATGCTTCAATACCGTGGCATTCTTGGTACGAGTAAAGGATTTTCCAATCACCAACACGTACGCCAGCAACATCACCACTATCAGTACCGTAAACAAAGGCTTTACGTGGCCAATCTTTATTGTCATCAGCTGTGGTAGATTTAGCTTTAATGAGATTAGGTAACAAGTTGTAACCATCTAAATGCACTTTGTATTTCTTGCCGTTTAACTTAGTGCCTTTTTTCAGATCTGCTGCGATTGTTGGTTCACCTGCTGCAGCAAGGAATGTTGTCGCCCAATCATTGTGTGCTGTGATTTCATTAACGACTTGACCCGCAGGGATCTTAGCTGGCCAACGCACCATCGCAGGAACACGGAAACCGCCTTCCCATGTAGTGTTCTTCTCACCTTTAAAGCGTGAAGTACCACCATCAGGCCAAGACCATTTTTCTGCACCGTTATCAGTGGTATACAGAACGATAGTATTATCGGCAATCTTAAGATCATCGAGCTTATCCAGCAACACACCAACCATGTTGTCGTGTTCGACCATACCATCACCATATAAACCGCCACGCTTAGATAAGCCTTTGCTCTCTTCTTTCAGATGCGTCCAAACGTGCATACGAGTGGCATTAAACCAAACAAAGAAAGGTTTCTTTTCTTCATGTGCGCGATCAATGAAGTCGAGTGCTGAAGCAAGAAATTCTTCATCAACCGTTTCCATACGTTTCTTGGTTAACGCGCCCGTATCTTCTGTACGACCATCAGCGTACGAATGGATAACACCACGCGGGCCAAAACGTTTTTTAAAGCCAGCACCTTTAGGGTAATCAGCGTGCTCAGGCTCTTCTTCAGCATTAAGGTGATACAAGTTACCAAAGAATTCATCAAAACCATTGGCTGTTGGTAGTTGTTCAGGGCGATCACCTAAATGGTTTTTACCAAACTGACCCGTCATATAACCTTTGTCTTTCAACATACCAGCAATGGTTGGATCTTCTTGGCGCATGCCTTGTGTAGAACCCGGCATACCGACTTTAGTTAGACCTGTACGGATTGGATGTTGACCCGTGATAAATGCAGCACGGCCAGCGGTACAAGATTGCTCGCCATAGTAATCAGTAAATAACACGCCTTCACTGGCGATTCGGTCGATATTGGGAGTCCAATGACCTGCTTGTCCATGCGTATAAGCACTGATGTTATCAATACCAATATCATCACCCCAAATGGCTAAGATATTAGGACGGTTCTCATCGGTGGTCGCAAAACTTGCCGTTGCAGTCGAGGCAAGCACTGCACCTATCGACAATTGCAAAAACGTCTTATTTTTAAACATAATAATGTCCTGTGATTGCTTTACTAATTTGTGAATAAAATCATCACGGGCTATTCTCCATATGCTAAGGTATTCAGTAAGCAGTAAATTTACTGAATAAAATAGTGAATTGATTTACATCACTGAAACCATAATCCAAGCTCACAAAGTCTATTTTGCAGTACTTTTACGCTAGTGCTTTTAAGCAAATACTTTAATCCTAGCACTGCCACACTCGCACTTGCGTGTTAAACATGGAACTAAGAATGCCTGAATCTACTCATAATGATTTCGAACAACTGCTCATGGCGCAATCGAACGCGTTAATTTCAAGCTCTCCAAAAGACTTCATTCAACTTTGGCGTCAGATCGCTATGGATGCATTGGATTGGTTTAATATTGATAGGCTTACACTATTTCCTAACTCGATGATCTTACTTAATAATGGTAAAACCGAGTCGGTCGAAAAAGCCGGTATTCCGCCATTAATTAAGCAGCATTTTATTGATGGTAATTACCAGGACTACTTTAAGTTATTAAAAACCAAACATGATTGGAACAGCTTTACCGCACAGGAATTACAAAAAGATAAGTGCTTAGTACTGAATAAGTTACACGAGCAAGGTGGGCGCTGGCATTGCATTATTCCATTGCAACTATTTGGACAAAAGTGGGGAGCGCTGTCTTTTACTCGATTTGGCGATAATGATCAGCCGTTAGGTAACGAGGATCTAAAACGCCTCAAGCTCTTGTGTGAAATGTGGCTATGCTATTGGCAGCATTCAACCCTTGCCCTCAACTTGCAACAAGATATAAATGAAAATGAAAAGTTACTACTGCTGAGTAAAAAGCAGTGTGCCGTCCTGACATTATTAGCGCAAGGTGATAGTGCTAAACAATGTGCAGAGAAGCTATTCTTAAGCCCACGCACCATCGAATCTCATAAATATCGCATGTTAGATATTTTAGAACTGGATAAACCAGCAGAGCTAATCCAGTTTGCGCTGCGTAACGGTTTAGGTATTTCCAGCGACTAACAAAAATCAGTAATTTTACTGCTTAATCCCTTCTTTATGTCATTTATCATTACTGCACAATTTATGTTATGACTTGCTATTAAAATTAATTAATAGCAAGTCATAAACTGATAATACAGCAATGATAAATCGATAATCATAACGCTTAATATAGCGCTAGCAAATGTAGCGGCGATTAGAATCGATAATCAACACCGACAGAGACTGTGACTTCTTCTGATCTTTCTTCACCATCAGATAAATTACTTTGTTCAGTTTGGATCTTCATTGAATCGTATTTAACTTCAAGCATGATGTTAATGGTCTTATCAGCAACGTGAGTTTTAATACCTTGTACCCACATAATATTAGCCACTTGCATATCAACGCCTGAATACGATGAACCAAGATTGACATTGAATACAGAAAAGTGAGTCTCGCTCCAAGGGTGTACCGCATACAGATTTACGGAACCAAGATGAGCATCATTACCTTTGAGTGCTTGCTGAATATCAGCATCACTTACTGAAAAACCACTCACTGATAATGGTGAACCAGCCATGGCTGAATTAGCAAGTTCGGACAGGTCTGCGGTTTTAAAATCGATATAAGTATAATTCAATGAAGGAAAAAACAATGTGCCATCATCACTTTCTAACGGCAGCATATAACCCGCGGTGTACATACCAGCAGCATCGTCTAAACGATAAAGATCCATGTATGCACCACCAAAGCGGTCGAAGTGAGCAGCGCGAACACGGGCATTGTTAGACTGAGTATAATATTCAGCGAAGCCGATTGTTTGCGATATATCACTGCTTAATCCGCTAGCACCGCCACCAGCAAGTAGTTTTAATTCGCCAGCATCACTGGAAAATACAGCGGCTCTGAAGTTACTGTTTCTCGGATCGGCATCATGGTACTCCTGATCATTCTGAGATTCCAGAGACTCATTAGCAAACACACTTGCGCTACAGGTTGCGCTGATCACACCAGCTGCAATTAAAGATAATAACGTTTTATTCATACCCATGACTTTCTCCAAATAACGATATAACGAGTCGATTAACTTGGTGGGAAATATGAATGAAGCAGCCATTTAATACCACTTATAGCCGCTATTAGCGATACTAATAAAACCACGAATACCGTGATGGAAAAACTTATGCATACCAATTATAATGAAAAAATAAACCTCAATTACCTGCGTATATTTAATGCTATTTATCAGGCTAAAAGCACCACAGTTGCAGCGAAAAAATTAGGTGTTACGCAATCAGCTGTCAGCCAAACATTAGCAAAATTACGCATATTCACTGGTGACCGTTTATTTTATTCAGCCAACAATGGGTTAGCACCGACACAACGCGCGATCCTAATCAGTGAAGGCTTAAGCGAAAATATTCAGGCCATTGACGATTTATTATTACCGGTGAGCTATTTTGAACCAGAGAACTTTCATGGTGAACTCACCGTGGCGGTATCAAGTGTGTTTTTAGAAAGTTTTGCCACCGAGTTCACCACATCAATCATGTTTGAATCTTTGCCTAATGCCAGAATAAATGTCACGACGTGGACAGAAAATACCATGAAAGACATGATTGAGGGGCGTGTCCATATGGCAATGAATTTCGATCCGATCAGCACTCCAAAATCAATACGCTGCATTCCATTAACCCAAAGCCAAGGCATGATCGTGGCTCGAAAAGATCACCCTTGGGTTACAGGTGGCATGCAACAAGCAGAGTTTCATCAATATCCACTGGGCGGCTGCCTATTACCCGATAGCCTTGAAAGTGAATCCTTGTTCCAGTCTCGTGATTTTAAGTTATTCGATTTAAAATATCGCTCAGCAAGTATGTCAGTCCTTAACTGCTTGGCCAAACATTCTGATATTCTGGCGCTCACAGAAACATTATCCGCCTCTGTTTGCGACGACGATATGGTATGCATCCAACCGCAATGGCTGAATGACAAACTGCCGAACAAAATCAATCACGCATTCTATTATCTTGAAAAAAACCACCATGTACCCTTATATAAATTTAGCGCTGAGATTGTTAAAAAAGTAATCGAAGATAAACTCAATAATGTACTTAGTCGCACTGTAATGGTGAGTTAACTCATTAATTATTAAAACTGATCAAGGTGACTTATAAAAAGTGACTGTCTTATTAATACAAACTTGATTAGACTAGAAATTATTCCCCTTTTAACGGCAGGATCGGCATGAAAAAAGATCTCTATAGCACATTAGATCTGAATTTATTAAAGGTCTTTCTGATCCTTTCTCAAGAACTCAACATGAGAAAGGCCTCAGAGCGATTATTTGTGTCCCAACCTGCTATTAGCCAGTCATTAACCAAGTTGCGCCATCACTTTGATGATGAACTGTTTGTTAAGGTACCGACCGGACTCAAAGCCACGCCATTTTCAGAGGCCCTCGCGACGTCCATTGCGCCGCATTTAAATGGCTTAGCAAACAGTATTAATCACAGCTTAAGTTTTGATCCTGCCACTCTGGATACATCGCTTAAAATTGCCCTATCCCCCGTCGTACTATCATGTTTGTCAGGTGCACTTTATCAAGCTCTTAAAGCATCAGCGCCCAATGCCAGTATTGAATTGGTGAGCTGGTCGCGTTCCACGCTTGAAGACATTCAAAAAGACGATGTATATATTGGCATTAATTATGATATTGCAGCACCAGCAGAAGTTTATAGCAAACAATTAGCAGCCTTACGCGGCCAAGTGATCGTCAGAGAATCTCATCCCATTAAACGCCTACTGACCACCCCTGATGATTATGCGGGTTATGAAATTGCGTCGATGATATCACCCGGATGGAATGAAGGTTTTAGCCTTGCAGCTGAAACGATGAAAGCCCATGGTTTGGAATATAAAGTCGGATTTCGCTCTGAATTCATCATGGTATTACTGGATATTATTCAACATACCGACATGTATTTGCCCCACACTAATTTATTTCCGATTCAGCAATATCCTAACCTACGAGCGCTAGACGTGGAAATACAAGGTGAACCTTTCTATATTGACGTTTACAGTTATTGCCATACCAGACACCGTAATAGTGCGCTGTTTAACTGGTTATATGAATTAATCTCAGGTGTAATTCAAACACAATTACAGCTTAATCATAAGTAATGCTTATCAGCCAGATAAGGCATAACGTTTAGCCCCCCGCCGCATATTTAAATAGTATTAACTAAAAATTATTACTCTTTTAATACAGGCGCATCCTATGCATAAGATACTTATTCCGTTACTACTGATCAGTTCAACATCTGCGCTGGCTAATACGGTACATATTTCACCAGAAATGAAAATTGGCCCCTATGAAGGGACTGGTATTTCAGGTGCAGGAATACAACTCGGTTTGACCGATACCTTAGGCTTGGATGCCGTCTATTTATCTTACAGCCATACTTCAGCACAATTTTTATATCTTGATAACGACAGGTTAAAAACATATCGCATTGGGGCACAAAAGCAGCTCGTAAATAGACCTAAAATGTCACTACAGCTAGAAGCGGGTTGGGTCGAATATGAGGGTAAGCAAAATCGATTTGGGAGTAACGAAATGAGATACTCAGAAGCGACTGGGGTCAGTATTTCGGCTAGTTGGGTTATTGCAGTAACGGATAATATTGCCTTCAGAGCAGGAACGGATCTTAACTATATTGACCGCGATAAAACATTTTTACCTTATGATCTTAGTGCAATGTTCTCAACTGGCGTTATCTTTAGTTTTTAACGATTTAATTAAAAACTAAAAAATCTGTAGGGAGCAATATCCCCTACAGATTTTTGTTTACGTCGTGATCATCGCATTACTTAATAATCGACACACCGTCAACTTGCGTCACTGTGCTCGCATCTGTACGTTCAATTGTTTTAACTAATACTGATTGAATCGTTTCATCTTCTCGAGCATCACTTTTACTTGCAAATTTTTGAGCTTGCGGCGCAGCACCTTCTTCTGCCGTAAATGTCACCACAACTTCTGTCGCAGTGTCAGCCGTTGCACCAAAGTACTCGAATGATACAATTGGGTAGCCTTTAAAGCCTCTTTTAGCGAGCTTTTCAATACGTTTTTTTGCTTTATCTATATTCATTTATCTGAATCCTAGGGATCATGAAACCTGTCCCGTATAGTACAAGATATCGAGTTATTATCTTAATTATATTTCAATAATTAAACCGTATATATTGAGACACTGTCATACAACTTATTAGCCTCAGCATTAAGTACATTAGACTGTTCGTTAGCATCAATCGAGTTGTCGGATAGAATATCAGAGACACTATTAATATTATTTACGTTTTCAGAAATCTCACCTGTTACTGCGGTTTGCTGTTCAACAGCCGTGGCTATCTGCGTCGACATGTCAGAAATTTTCTGGATAGACACATTGATATCATTAAACGATTCAGCGACAAGATCGGACTCTGATACGGTAGACAACGCCAATTTTTCGCTTGATTTCATTAATACAGTGGCTTTACCAACAATATCTTGCAACGTTTGAATGGTATTTTGGATCTCACCGGTAGAGCGATGGGTTTTTTGCGAAAGTGTTCGCACTTCATCAGCGACAACAGCAAAACCTCGCCCTGCTTCCCCCGCTCGCGCGGCTTCAATAGCAGCATTCAGCGCGAGTAGATTCGTCTGGTCTGCTATCGTTTGGATAGCGACAAGTATGCTATTAATTTCTAATACGTGCGAATTTAACTCTTCAACTACATCAGATGTCTGTTTTATCTCACTTGATAGATTGCTGATCGACTTGATAGAACCAGATATGATAGCCATACCTTTCTCGGCACTTTCAGAAGATGCTTGCGCTGAACTTGCAGCCTCTTCGGCATTACGTGCAATTTCAACTGTTGCCGTAGTCATTTCATTAACTGCAGCTGCGACCATAGAAACTTCAATTTGTTGTTCTTTGATGATGTTACTGTTTTCATGTGATTTTGTTTTGCTTATTTCAGCCATAGATTTAAGCATAGTTGCTTGATGTTTTACTTCGGCAACTAAAGAGCGCTGGCTTTCAGCTACATCATTAAAGGCTTGGCTTAACTCGCCGATTTCATCTGCATTACTCGCATCCAAACGGTGAGTAAGATCACCGTCCCCAGCCGCGATTTCTTTTAACGATTTTGTAACCGCAAGTAATGGGTTTAATAATTTTTGAATAAATAAGAACATAAACAAAGACACAATTAAACTAACACCCAATGCCGCAAATAATTGTACAAAGGCATTATCTCTAATATCTTGAGTTATCCTTGCTCTATCAATAACGATAATGGTTCTTAGGTTTGTGCCTTTAATTGGCGCAACATATACAGCACTGTCGATGCCATTAATCATGTCATTATAAAGCTGGGGCTCTGCATTATTTAAATATTTATTATCTAACGAAATATCGCTTAAGCGCTTATTAATAAGGTCTGTATTCACATCAGCAAAGATTTTACCTTCGTTAGAAACCACAAAGATTTTACCATCTCCGGGGATCAGCATTTGCGCTAGATTAGAAATTAAAATATCAATTTTAACATCCGCGCCAATCACCATATAAGAATCATAAAATGTCATTGCTCTACTCATCGACACGACTCTATGCCCTGTCGCCGCTGCAATTGTGGGCGTATCCATAAAAATATTATCTATTGAGGCATTTTGATACCAACCCCACTCTCTCGGGTCGTTATTACCTTCTGGCAGGTCAACGTCATTCGCATTCTTCTGCTGACCATCAGGATAAGCAAAAAACACATTTTCAAAACGACCTGCATTTTTGATTATTTTTAACGTACTGCGGACCATCATTAATGGTGTTTTTTCAGGCATGCTATTCAGGGTGTCAGATTTAGAACTTAACCAATCCGTTAACGATTTATTATATGAATTTGCCGTACTTTCTATTCTTGATAAAGTCTCATTTTCAATTCTGTGTTTAGACGAAAAATAGCTGGTTGTACCGACAGCCCCTGCACCAATAAAAACCGCAAGAGAAGCGGTTAATATCAATCGAGCTTTCAAGGTTATCTTGTTCATTTTCATATTACGTTCCAAATTATAGGCAAGAATGAATGCTATATCTGTTATCAACTAACAGTCATCATGCTCGTATAAATTATCGCGTGTATAAGCATGATACTCAGAACGAAAATATTACCTTAGATTTTTTTTATGTAACGAAAACGAATGTTTAGTTGTGACTGTTACCTAACAATGTAGGGGTATTTTCTTTCATTTCATAATTAAAACGAAAGCTATGTGGACAATAATAACGCAATATAGGGAGAATACGGTTAGCTAGTACTGCCAATATTAAGACGAACAACTCAATACCATTTTACGTCCCCACTCAGGTGGTAAGGCTGCAAGCTTTTCAAAATCAGGATGTTCGGCAAACGGATCTGCTAACACAGCCACTAATTCATTAACCAAACTGTAATCGTAGTCTGTTGCTTGCGTAATCGCTTGCTGTGCTAAGTAATTACGTAAAATGTACTTAGGGTTAACTTGATTCATACTCACTTTACGAACGTCATCCACACTCGATTCTAAGGCTAGACGTTGCTGATATTTAACCGCCCAAGCATCGAATGCATCACGGTCGATAAACTGATCGCGTATCGAACGATTATCAGCGCCTTCGGTGCTATTAAAGTCACTTAATAGACGGAAGAAATAGGTATAATCCACCGCGCTACTTGCTAATGTTTCTAGCAAGTTTTTAATCAACTCACCATCCGTATCATGCACTTGTTGTAAACCGAGTTTACCACGCATTAACTCACGTAATTTCGCCAAGAAAATATCATCATAGGTTTGCAGCGTTTCATTTAACGGCGCAATATCCATGAACGGCGTTAATGAACGACCTAGTGCCATTAAGTTCCAGTAACCTACTTGAGGCTGCTGATTAAAGGCATAGCGACCTGAATAATCGGTGTGGTTACAAACATAAGCGGGATCAAAATCATCTTGGAATGCGAATGGGCCATAATCAAAAGTTTGTCCCAAAATCGACATGTTATCGGTATTCATGACACCATGAACAAAACCAACCGCTTGCCAATGTGCCATCAGCTCTGCTGTTGTTGTCACGACTTGTTTATAAAATGCTAAGTAAGGTACTTCTGCATCGAGCGTTTCAGGGAAATGATGCGTCAGCGTGTAATCCAGCATCAACTTTAAATCGTCTAAACGCTGAGTATAATAAAAGTGCTCAAAATGACCAAAGCGTACATGCGACTCGGCAACGCGTACTACCATGGCAGCTTGTTCAACTTGCTCTCGCATCACGGTGTCACTACCGACAACCACACTTAGTGCTTGTGTTGTTGGAATGCCTAAACCTTGCATTGCCGCACTACATAAATACTCACGTATGCTTGAACGTAATACCGCGCGACCATCACCTTGACGGCTGTAAGGCGTTCGACCTGCACCTTTTAAATGCAGATCCCAAGTAGTACTATCTGCGTCATCATTGCCTTTAACTTGCGCTAACAACAAACCACGACCGTCACCGAGATCTGGGTTATAGTGACCAAACTGATGACCGGTATATTTCATTGCCAGGGGGGTGAACCCGCTTGGTAGATAATTACCAGAGCATAGCAGTAATAACGCATCGCTATCAGCAACAACATTATCTAAACCTAACAGGGCTAATACTTGCGGGTTTAAGCTAACCATTTTCGGGTCGCTAAGCCCATCTGGCATTTGCTTGTTATAAAAATGCGCAGGCAAGGTCGAATAGTGATTATCACAGTTCAGTGAATCAATACTTGTCAGCTTATTATGACTATCGATTTGCTCATGGCTGTCTGCAGCCTTATTCACGATGCTCACGGATTATCCCTGCGGTTAAAGGCTTTATATAAATATACCCAAATTATTGCATGGTATTGTGTTCAACACCTAACAACAACTTGGGTATATGTTTCATCGACTATTTTGTGACGATTACTTTAGCGTTCTAGCTTGACGACCTAGTCTTTACTATCGGCATTAAAGCCCATTGATATCGAGTTAATGCAAAAACGTTGACCCGTCTCTGTTGGTCCGTCTGGGAATACATGGCCTAAATGCGAATCACAGTTACTGCACGTCACTTCAATACGCTGCATAGCTAAACTGTTGTCTTCGGTATACACCACTGCGCCTGATTTAATCTCTTTATCAAAGCTTGGCCAACCGCAACCCGAGTTGAACTTGCTCGCGCTAGTAAATAACGCACTACCACAGCATTTACAATTATATACACCCACTGTCTCATTGTTTAACAGGGTACCAGTGTAAGGATGCTCTGTGCCTTTTTTACGGCACACGTGAAACTCTTCATCCGTTAACTCTGCTTGCCACTCAGCGTCAGTTTTAGTCACCGAAATACTGCTTTTATCTGTGTTCTTTATTTCTTTATTCATACTCTTGTTATCCTCACGGTTAATGAGTTGATTGTAAGCGGCCGTACAACGTTTGATAAAGCCCTTCAACCTGTAATAATTCATGATGTTGTCCTGACTGGCTTATTTCGCCATCGTCGAGCACATAGATCAAGTCAGCCTGTTTAATTGCGCTGAGTCTATGGGCAATAATTAATGTTGTTCTATCTGCTAAAAATTCACTCAAATTATGGTGTAAACGACTTTCAGTTTCGGTATCTAATGCCGATGTCGCTTCATCAAATACCACCATTTGAGGTTTACTTAATACCATTCTCGCAATCGCTAAACGCTGGCGTTGACCACCAGAAAGACGTACACCATTACGTCCGACTAAGGTATCTAATCCATGACCCAGCTGTTTGATTGTGTCAGCCATTTCGGCAACTTGCAGTGCTTTCCACAGTTCATCATCACTAAATTGATGACCCATAGACAAATTCTCACGAATCGAAGTATTAAACAAGATAGGTTGCTGTAATACCGTCGCAATGTTCTCACGTACTTTATCATAACCAACTTGATTCAGCGGCACATCATTAATTAAGATCTCGCCTTGCTGTTTCTCATATAGCCCTAATAACAACTGCACCAGTGTTGATTTACCACCGCCACTCACTGCAACAATCGCCACCTTCTTACCTTTCGGTATAGTTAAATTTACATTACGGATCACTTTGTTTTCAGTATTATAGCCAAAGCATACATTTTTAAACTCAACACTCACGCCGTCTTGACTGGCAAACGGATCCACGACACATGGATGTTGTGGCTCTTGCGTTAATTCGAACACACTGTTTAAGCGTTTTAATGCCGCAGAAGCCGCAAAGTAAGTATATTGAATACTCAACAATTCTTGTACTGGCCCCATCATAAACCACAAATAACCAAATACTGCGAAGATCTGACCAATCGTTAAATCAGCAAACACCACCATTAGCATCGCAATCGCACGGAACACTTCAAAACCAATAAGGAAAATAGTGAAGCTTAAACGGTTAACAGCATCGGTTTTCCATTGTGACTGAATAGCACTATTACGTAACTCGCTGGCGGCATCAATGACACGACTAAAATATTGCTTTTCACGTTGCGCTGTACGTAACTGCTGGATTGCATCCAAAGTATCAATCAAGGCTTCTTGGAAAGCTTCAAACGCCGCATTTTCACGAGTTTTTAAGTTTTTAACTCGCTTGCCGAATGAGCGAGAAAAGTAAATCACCGCAGGGTTAAGCAATAGGATAATCAGACCAAGTTGCCAATCAATCCATAATAAAATAGCCGCTGTACCTAAGATCGTCAACATACTAACAAGAAACTTGGACAAGGTTTCAGCCAGGAATTTATCGATGGTTTCCACATCCGTAATGCAACGAGAGCTGATCGCACCAGAGCCTTGAGTTTCATATTCAGTTAATGATACCAAAGGTAAATGGTGCATCAATTTATCACGAATATAGAAACTTAAATTCTTACCGATAATGGTAAATTGCCTTGCTTGCCAAACCGACAAGACAAGACTAGATAGACGCAGGCACACCACAAAACCAAGAATAGCTAAAATATATAACTGTGGTCCCCACCATGATTCAGGAAACATATTTTGCATTGCTTGCACGGCAGCGCCGGGTTTCTCGAGCAAAACCTCATCCACCAGCAAGGGCATCATCAACGGAATAGGCACACTGACTAAAGTGGCAAATACCGCAATAATGTGAGCGCTGATTAACGGTTTCTTTTGACGTAATACGCGTTCACGGATCAACTTCCAGCTAATCCGATTGCCTCGATGTCCTGAATTACGCGATGAAACATCCTGGTCGGACGCTTGTGTTGATGATGATTGTTGATTGTTTTGCTGCTGAGATTGAGAAGTTGTTTTTATCATAATGCTCTAAAACCACGTCACCCTTAAGTTGTTACGAATGATTATCAATTGCAGTTATTATGCCGCAGTTTCACTCGCAACAACAGCTTTAATACCTGCACTGTGTACCTTAATACAGATATCCCCTTGTTTGAATGCTATCGTCGGATTAGCCAATGTTTCACCTGCCGCTTGTGGCGCTGAATGTTTAATTTTAATACTGCTATCACTGGCTAACACAGCGTCAATATTAGGACTAACCATACGTAACGATTGCTCTAATTCCGCCATCGTTGTCGCATTGCCTGGTAGTACAAGCTCAATATGTTCCCAACCTTGTTGTGGATAATACTTTCCTGGAAAAGGCAGCTCCACGCAATCAATTTGCCAATCACCAAGTTGTACTGGCTCATCTAATACAATGATGTATATCGGGCGGCCATTGATCATGCTGTCAGAAATGACTTCACCACGTTGTTTAAATTCCGCTAATAAAGACGTGGCAACGGCAATATCGTTAACGCGCAAAGCCACATGATCGCACCATAACGCCTCCGACTTTAAATTGCCTTGCTTGCATAAACCAAGCTGCTGTGAAAATGCTAAGATCGCGTCAGAGAACGCTGGCCACTGTTGAGTTAGATCTTGATATTGCATGGTAATTCCTTCAATTAATATTTGAATCTAAGTCTGTTAATGATACCACAGGCGCCATTTTGACTGCGTGGTTTATAAAATAACCATTGTTGATTTAGTGCAAAATTTTTAAACTCAACCCTCATTAGCTCAAAAACACAGAGCTTTTAGGACATTATCCTGCTAAATTAAAGAGGATTTCTTTTAATAACGTCTCTTAACTTTCAGACTATATGGGTGTACTAATGAATAATGCTTTTGATGCAGTAAAAAGTGCTCGTCGTAAAAACAAGCTAAAACGTGAAATCCTAGATAACGCGAAAAAGATCCGTGATAACCAAAAACGTGTTGATCTACTTGATAACCTACTTGATTATCTTTCACCAGAAATGACTCAAGCAGAAATTGTTGAAATCATTGCGAACATGAAATCAGATTACGAAGACCGTGTTGATGATCACATCATCACAGGTGCTGAACTATCTAAAGAACGCCGTGAAATCAGCAAAAAAATTAAAGCTATCACGAAAGCGGTTAGCACTAAATAAAAGCAGAGAAATCGAACCCCATACACCTACATGATAATCTGCGCCTAAAAATAATTTATTATTAATAATAAAAATTATTTATAAAATAAATAAGCGGATATCAACATTAAGATAAGCACCTAATACACAAGTCCGCTTGCTCGGTTTGGTGTTTTATCTTAACCCCCTCTCCAGTTTTACTTTCCAACCCAATTATATTCCTTAAAGACCAGTCTCTTAGCTATCACTACGTCGCTTAACAGATCGCTTCGCCTACAGATAAGCACGCCTCTTTAATCATGCTCGTACTTTATCGACCGACAATATAACCTCCGCACGACTCTAAAATACCCTTCATTTAGCCCTTGTTTAATCCAATTGTAACCTAGTGTAACTTTACTAAAATAGATCACACTTTAGTAAAACTTTATTCGTAAAACCAAAATTTGACTGTAGACTGCATTTGAATCCACAAGGACATCAACTTAGCATCCCTGTGTTTATTCAACCCTTGCCAATAAACAGAGACAAATAAAATGAAAACAATTTTTACTAAAATAACGATTGTTACTAGTTGTATTTTTACAGCGCTATACGCCAATGCAGAAGAAGTTACTTCGCCAGCACATAGTCAAAATCAGCCCGCTGAAATAACTGAAACTGCTGCAATAAGTGAACCGACGACCACAACAAATGAACCAAGCTTTAATTTTTACGGTGAGCTCGGTGTCGGTGGCCACTCAGCACTAGAAGGTGACGATAAAGGTCGTTACGCCGATGGTACTTATATTGAAGCGGGCCTAGAAATTGAAATGGGCAACTGGTTTGGTTTGCTATACGCAGAAGGTTGGACTGTACAAGTCGATGGCGAGGGTAACCCTTGGGCAACTGGACATGGTTGGGGTGGTTTCGAAGGGGGCGTTAACCGTGCTTACGTGGGTTACCGCACTGATGCCAAAACAGAAATTATTGTTGGACGTAACGATTCGTCGTTAGATGATATCCAATGGTGGGGCGATGCAACCGTTGAGTATGGTTACACAGTACCAAACACGCGAGATCTAAACTTCGCAGCTAAAATACAGAATCTAGAAGGTAAATTACGCTATAGCATCTCAGCGGCACCAGAAGGCAAGTTTGATGAAGATGATGCGCTCGTTAATTTTGGTAAATACGATCGCTACGCCGACAAATATACCTACGCGGCAATGGCGAATGGTTATGTGCAATACGATCTATTAGAAGACCTCACATTATTAGGTGGCGCTGAAGTAACAGATGGTGCTGGCGAAATGGTTTTAGTCGGTGCTGAATACAAAAATGTTGCCGCGCGTGTATGGCATCACACCGATCAAGCAAGTTTCAGCAACGGCGTCAAAACAAGCGAAGGTACAGAAACTGGTTTCATGGCCAGTACTTGGTATGAAGCAACGCAAGGCGTATACCTTTCTGCCGGTTACAACTATGCGAATAACGAGCTAGAAACAGCGGAAGATGAAGTGACCTCTTACGTCAATGCTGGTGTATGGTGGGAATATGGCGATGGTAAATTTGCGACCGCAATGGACAGCAAGTTTTACTTAAGCAACGACACATCAAAAGATGACAACCAAGTATTTATCATGCAGTACTTCTACTGGTAATAAGGAATTAAGATAATGACACTGAATAAATCTCTCATTGCACTCGCAATTGGTACTGCACTTCTAACGACTGGTTGTGCGACAAATTTTTCATCTGACACAACTGCAGATACAACATCAGTAACTGAACTACAAGCCGCTGGTTTTCAAAATGTGATAGACCGTACAGGCTCACCAGAATACATGCGTGATTACGATTTTGATGATCACCAGCGCTTTAACCCATTCTTTGACCTTGGTGCGTGGCACGGCCATTTACTACCAGACAACGACGAAGGTATGGGTGGCTTCCCTGGTACAGCGCTGTTAACGGAAGAATACATTAACTTTATGTCGAACAACTTTGACCGTTTAAGCGTGTTCAAAGACGGTAAAAAAGTAGCGTTCACCATGGAAGCATATAGCTTACCGGGCGCACTGGTACAAAAGTTAACATCTGCTGATGTGACGGTTGAACTGACATTACGTTTTGCATCAAACCGCACCTCATTGCTAGAAACAAAAGTAACGTCAGCATCACCTGTTGAGCTAGTATGGGATGGTGAATTACTTGAAAAAAACCATGCTAAAGAAGGTAAATCACAATCAGATAAGACTATCGACCAGGCCTACCCTGATTACGACCGTGCACTTGTTGCAACAGGCGATGGCTTAACCGTTACCTTTGGTAAAGTACGTGCGACGTGGTCATTACTGACTTCAGGTGATTCTGAATATCAGATCCATAAATCAATCCCGATGGAGACTGTGATTGATGATCATAAGTTTACCTCTAAAACAACTATTACCGGTTCGACAACCTTCTACACCACCTATTCTCATGTGTTAACAGCGGAAGAAAATCAAGCTGAACAAGCAAACATTAAAGCAATACTAGCGAACCCGACGGAGTACTTAAATGCTTCAGCACAACGCTGGGAAGGCTATTTAGACAAAGGTTTAACCAACACGCATGCAACACCAGAACAAGAACGTGTGGCAGTGAAAGCGATGGAAACCTTAAACGGTAACTGGCGTGGTGTCGCTGGCGCGATGAAATTTGATTCAGTCACGCCATCAGTAACCGCACGTTGGTTCTCGGGCAACCAAACCTGGCCGTGGGATACCTGGAAACAAGCGTATGCAATGGCACACTTCAACCCTGACGTAGCGAAAGATAACATTCGTGCGATGTTCGCTTACCAAATCCAAGCTAACGATTCAGTGCGTCCATGGGATGCTGGTTATGTGCCCGACTTACTGGCTTATAACATCAGTCCTGAACGTGGCGGTGACGGTGGTAACTGGAACGAACGTAATACCAAACCAAGTCTAGCCGCTTGGGCAGTGATGGAAGTGTATAAAACCACGGAAGACAAAGCGTGGATAGAAGAAATGTATCCTAAATTAGTCGCTTATCATAACTGGTGGTTACGCAACCGTGATAACAATGGCAATGGCGTACCTGAATACGGTGCTGCGCGCGATAAAGCCCACAATGATGTAGACGGTAACATGCTATTCACGGTTAAACGTGATGGCAAAGAAACCACTTACGCGGGTATCGAGAAATACAACAAGATCCTTGCTGAAGGCAACTTTGATCATATCGAAGTACCAGCACAAACAGCCGCGTCTTGGGAATCGGGGCGTGATGACGCCGCCGCATTCGGCTTTATCGATAAAGAGCAGCTTGATGCTTACGTAGCTAGCGGCGGTAAACGCAGTGACTGGGATGTAGCATTTGCCCAAAACCGCGCTGAAGATGGTACCCTGCTTGGTTATTCATTACTGCAAGAGTCTGTTGACCAAGCAAGTTACATGTATAGCGATAATAAATACTTAGCGCAAATGGCTGACATGTTGGGTAAAGATGATGAAGCGAAAGAATTCCGTGGTAAAGCGGATAACCTAGCGACTTACATCAATACCTGTATGTTTGATGAAAGCACAGGTTTCTTCTACGATATTCGTATTGAAAACAAACCGCTAGCAAATGGCTGTGCCGGTAGCCCAATCGTTGAACGCGGTAAAGGTCCTGAAGGCTGGTCACCGCTATTCAATGGCGCAGCAACACAAGACAATGCAGATGCAGTGGTTAAAGTGATGAAGGATACCAGTGAGTTTAATACTTACGTGCCACTGGGTACAGCCGCGATCTCAAGCCCTGCGTTTGGTCCAGACATTTACTGGCGTGGACGTGTATGGGTTGACCAATTCTACTTCGGCCTAAAAGGCATGGAGCAATATGGTTACCGTGAAGATGCAGTTGAAATGGCAACGGCGTTCTTCGATAACGCTGATGGTCTAGTACAAGACGGTCCTATTCGTGAGAACTACAACCCGCTTACGGGTGAACAACAAGGCGCGCCAAACTTCTCGTGGAGTGCAGCTCACTTATACATGTTGTATAACGACTTCTTTACTGAAGAAACTAAATAAGTAACGGCGTCGTTAAATAACTAGTTAAATAGGTAAATAGGTAAATAACGTAAAGTAAGCAAAACACTGGTACATAACGAACCAGTTGAAATAGCGGTTAATTAACAGTTCCTTAGCCGGGGCTATTTAAATAATAAAGGTCATCACTATAACGTGGTGACCTTTTTATTTACCCACTAACAATGCTAATCTAACTGCCCCTCAGGCAATTAGCAGTCGATGTAATGAAAGCACAATCCAAAGTATTCTCTAAAGCACGATCTAGAGCACTATCGAAACTACCTTCTAAAGAAAGTCCATTTGTGTTTCTCGCCCTTGCAGGTATCGTCATGACCATGACGTTCTCAGCTTGGAATGCACTGTTATTCACAAGTATTAATTTATTTTATTATGAATCATGAGAGAGGCTAGTTATACCAAGGGTTTTGTGAGACTCTCAGGTATTATGATTATTTTATAATAAAAGTTAAGAATATCTTATTATATTCTCAACTTGTTTAAACCAATGATTGATTAAACATCATTTCCGAATAGTGGTCACAGTTGTTCAATCAAAATATATTTATTCTGGTTTACCGTTGATGTTCTAATTGTCAGAAGACAACATAGTTTGATCACTTTTCAATAAATAACATTATAGTCTGATCAGATTCCTGTTGTGACAACAGATAAGTATTACTATTACTTAAACCTATTACATGTGACATACAAATCAAATCTAAATTTTGACGAATCATTTACAGCTTTTGATACCATTCACTCCCCGTACAAAATCTAATGTGTATTACCTCGGTTAGTACAATAGCACTAAGCCACTTTTGTCCATCAATGGCTTAGGTTTAAAGCTCTAATCCTTACAGCTCTAATCCGAAATTGTCCCAATCTTTGTTTGAACAGATTAATCATTCATGTAACGTGAAAAAGAGTCATGGAAGAGACTATTTGCATGCTTACATCATGTTTTATAGCCTCTCCCCCATGCCCGTATCTCTATATCTAAGAGAGTATCAGATTAGCTTGCTTGAGGATTTTTAACGGTGTTTTTCCTTTTTCCGCAAACGGATAGGTAAAGGCCTCATTTATATTACCGGCACTTTTAGCTGGGGTTCGATTACCGTCTTCATCTTTGTTGTATCTCGCAACACGGCGGACAGCAATTTTATTACCGACAATATCGATAGCATGGTGCAGGTTCCAGCCTTTAAAAATACTGCTTAATCGACAAATTACAGCATAAGAGCTGGCTTCTCCAACCAGAGTTTGTAAATAGTTACGAACTTGGTATTCAATGTCTCCTTCACTTTGAATTCCTATTCCAGATATCATCCGTGATAAGTAAGCCTCTGGTGTGATAGCTAGTTCACCATCATAGTTCGCAGTTTCAGCTTTAATAAGATAATGCGCGAAGGCATAGATATGAGGCGCAGCTTGGATCTCATGCTTATGCTTTTTAGCTAACTTAGAGATAAAATCTACGGACAACGCAAGTTCCTCCCGGCTTTCTACATAATGCAAGATCTCAGCTTGTTGGAATGAAGTCCCTTGTGTGCCACGAAATGCATAACGGTTTTTTGTTTGATCGAAAGCTTTTGCCAGCATTGCAACTCTAGATAAAATATTCGCATCAACCTGCACACCAGCCATTTCCAACACTTGGGCACGAGAACGGATTTTCCCAACGTCGATGTGAGCGAAGGATAGATCGTCGGTTACACCATAAATTATAACTGTAATGAATCCTTTAGATGAGTTGGCTGCTGCTTCTATCCGTGTATGACCATTGAGTACTTCGCCATCAGAACTAAATACAATCGGTTCGCCTGTTAGACACCATTTACTATCATCCATAGCCAGTGTATAGCGTTTAACTTCTGCTTTACTTACTCGTCTATTTTTATGCTCGGGATTGATTGCTCCTCGGCTTGAGTACTGCAATATGTCCCTTGCTAAAGTTGGTGAAATGTACACAACCTCATGCTTAATAGATGTTTGAATTATTTTCAAATTTGGATAATAATCCGATCTTTTCTTAAATATTTCATTCATCTGAGCTCGTGATAAGCGCTCTAGAGATGCATCAATTAGCTCTCTAGAGCTACCGAGGTAAGATTTATGCTGGGGTTGATACTTTTTTATTAACCCACTTACCAACTTATCCTCAAATGAATCTTTGCTCTTATCATTCATGCTAAACCTCTTATAACCATTAAAATAGCGGCGCATTATTGATCGGGGCAGCGCCCTGATCAAGAAGAAATACGAAATATATTTATAATTGTCATTAAATTTAATTGTTAATAATGGAAAAACAGTTGCTTAGTTCCGATGTTAAAGTTTTAGGGTTATCAGTAGATCACAGTTATAGCATGGGGAAATCTTTACTTTGTTTTATTCCGGCAACTGAAATACAGCATTATTTTTCTGCATTCGAAGAGCTTCCTGAAGAGCTTGATTCTGTTTTTTCTGAGCTACTTAATTCAACAAATCAAAAACGAATTAGAAAGTTAGAGCAAGAGATTGCTCATTCTTTTTATTCCGATCAACTAGCTCCACCTTTATCTATCACTATTGCGGTTGGTAATGCTGATTTACCTGCAAGTGGACTAAAGGGATCGCTTTATTCGCTAAACTATTACCGCAAGAAAGCATTTCTTGTTGATGGTATTTTGACGTATTGTGCCATCATGAATCTGCTTGGTTATAAATTACAGTATCCTTATTTTGTTACTAATCAGGATCAAGAAAAAGTTGATGGAAGAATTGTAAAAATTCTTACTGAGCAACAGCTTGTGGTGAATATAATTTTCAATGATGATGGTGATTTAGACCAAAGAGATATCTTAAGCTTGTGTAAAACTTTTAATCAGAGAAGCCTTCAACTTCACTCTGTCAGCTTAAGTAGAATTGCGAGTGAGTCTTTAGTTAAAGATTTCATTCATCAGCTAGCAAAAGAGTTGAAGCTAGATAAAATGGGGGGCATGTCAACAAAAGCTACCCGAGTAACAAAGAGTGATCCGTTCATTACTACTGAATCGACTATGCTGCATATGATCGTTGCAGCCGTCGCTGGCAACAAGCTTAGGATGTCGACAAAAGTTATGAACCAACTTTCAGATGGGAGCCTGATTGACTTACCGCGTCTAGATAGTATCAAACCAGCTATCACTACATTTTTTTCAGCTTGGTTGTCATCTTGCCAACATCAATTGAAGTACAATCGCGACGGATTCCATTACTCAACACAAATCTGGCAAGCGTTAGGACTGGTTATTCATTATTTGATTAGCAACCAATATACTCTTGAAGAACTAGAAAGAGTTGGTCACCAGCTAGGGCAGCTCGACTATTCTCGTGATGCAGAACACTGGCAACATTGTCCAGTTATGAAACTGGATATGCGAGGTTGTCAATACAAGAACGCAACCAGTGGAGGAAGAACCTTTAGAGAGGGGATTGCTCGGTACTTTATTGAGTTGGTTAGTTAAATGAGCTATTAAACAGTCGGTACGGCAATGAATTTTTTAATAATTAAGCCGTATTTTAAATGTGTATATTGATGTCTAGATCTTAGTTGCTGAGGCTTTATGCTTACCACCATAATTATAATTTACCGAGGTTAAATAGCGCGCAGTAAACACCGGTTCTCCAATAACAGTACCTATGATTACCATTTAAATTACAGTGCTTTACTGGTTGTCAAACCTCACTGATTGTGTTTTCGGAAACAAATTAAAAGAATAGACACAAAGAAACTCCCATTTCCACATAGAGTTATTTCTAGACTGTTTTTCTGGAAAAGATCAAGTCAAGTTAACAAGGCTACTTAATCACGATGCTCATATTTGGATACAAATTCACGGGTGATCAATATTCTTGGAGCTTAGGTCAGATAACACGATATTGCCCCTTTTTGACTTAGACCTTCAACTCACCAACTATACGTTAACATTGATTTTCCATAGATTTGTTCATGCAAAATTTACCAACTAAGTTGCTCATATTTATACCTAGTTAAGCGGTTAGATATGATCATTTTATACAGTGTTATTGGCATTTGTGGTGGAAGCAATCTCGAATAGCCAAAAGACAGTCAGGTTTATCTTGCCAGTAGAAATTAATACCAATACAATCAGTCGTATAGCTAGTTTTGTTTATAACTTACAAGACTCAAAAAATGATTTACAGGACTGCTCATTTATCCAGAAGTAATTAATAATACTATTTTCAATATAATATTATTTTCAATTTCTTAGCTTCATTTTTATGACGAATGGATTTGAGGAAACGAGACGTCCTACTATACAAATGTTGAATTTTTTACGGGTTAATCGATATATTGGAGTTTGAATTAAATTATGGAAAATGAAGAACAAAGTCGATTGATCAAGTTTTCATATTGGTTGGCACAAACTAGCTTCGCCCAATTTGCCTTTTCTTCACAGCTAAGAGTCAGAATATCTGTTTTCACATTTATTCTTTTTACTCATTTTTTTTATTGGGCTACCGCTTGGTATTCTCCTTGGCCATATATAGTATTTATGCTTTTTGGCTTTTGGTTCTCACAAGGTGTTTATAAACCTTGGGCTTTAATTATCAAACAGTCTTATCAGCCAGCGTATGATTCAGCGATGCTAAAAATTAGCGTACCTTTCATTATTCTTAACTATATCGCGTTATTTTCATGCTTATACATGTTTGGAAGTGTGGTGGATGCTAGCGGAAATGAGATTCAAGGAACTTGGAAACACTTCTATTTTAGTACTGTTACGCTAACAACTTTAGGTTACGGAAATATCGTGCCTAACGATATTTTCTCAGAAGTAATTGCAACTATTCAATCTATTATTGGCTTTATGGGCTTCGCAGTTTTTGCAGGTATCGTGGCATCAATTGCGTTAAAAAGAGTTGAGTTGCAAGACAAAAACTAACAAGTTGCTGAAACGGACGTAAAACAGTTGGCTTACGCTCGTTCCTCGCAAATTATACCCAACAATTTTACGCCGCTTAGCAAGGCGTTAACTGTTCAATGGTACCTATCAATATATGAATAAATTTAATTATTACTTAGATTATTTAAACCAAAAAAGACCTAGTGAGCTATGTCATTATACTTCATATGAAGCTTTAAATAATATTGTAAAACAAGATGGGAAATTGTCTTTTTGGGTGACTGAAATTAGTTATTTAAATGACCATCAGGAATTTTTTCATGGTTTTGACTTTCTAAAAAAAGCTTATGAAAAGCTAAAGAAAGAGAACTTAGAAAATGCTAAAGTTACTCGATTTTTAGACTCCTTATCGCCATTTTTTGTTTTTAGTGAAGGAATTGGTTCTAGCCTTACCTTTTCACAAAACTCCGGTGTTTTTGTATTATCGTTCACTAATGAAAAAGACCTGCTAAGTCAGTGGCGTGCATATACTCCAAATTGTCATGGTGTATCTATTACAGTTGAACCAAATTTTAAATCAAGTCACTCAAGCAATAGTCTTTTATATCCAGTTATTTACAATGATAAATTTAAGTCTGAATATGCCGAGCATATTCTTAAGCTTGGTATAGATAAATGTGTCGAGTTTACAGAAGCTAATTCGTTCATTAATCAAAATGTATCATCAGACGTTATTATGCAAATGAAAACTGCATGTACATTGATGAAAGACTCTAGTTTTAGTGAAGAATCTGAATGGAGATATGTAGTTTACGGCGAGATCCATGAAAATATTTGTTTACGCAGTTCAGAGTATTACCTAATTCCATATGTTAATTTAAAAATTGAAAATGAATGCTTTAAAAAAATTGTCATAGGTCCTAACCCACACTCAGAACTTAGCAAAAAATCAATTGAGCTTTTGTTATCTAAATCAGGATTACAGAAAGTTAATGTGGTTAAATCAACTATTCCTTATAGAGGTTAAAACAGTTAACAAGACGTTTAAATGCAACCAAAACAGTTGGTTAGACTCAAGTTCGCTCCACATTGTAACCAACTATGTTAGTCCGCTTAACGCGGCATTAGGGCTATTCGTAAGAGGACAATCAATCAGTGGCAAATGAAACAAAGTATGACTCTAAGGGGTATAGTAAAACACTAGACAAACTGGTGACTCTTGCTGAGAAAGAATATTATGTTCAGATGGTCGATATTAACAGGCATCAGGTTGTTGTTAGTCGAGCGATTCTTTGGCTTCTAGTTGTCTTAATTGGTTTTGACTTTGCTTTTGTTGAGTGGATGCATTCGAAGCTATCAACGAATACAGAGCTGTTTTCTGTAATGGTTTCGTGTCTTGTAATCATCTCTTTGGCGATAGTATCTGGAGTTGCCGCATTTGGCTTTGCCATTTTATCAATTCCAGCAATTGGTGGCTACTCCAAGCTCTATGAAAACAGTTGGGCGGAATATGCAAACAATGCATACACACGCTGGGAGTCAGAAGATCAATTTGTTTATGAAACTGAAATGAATACACTTCTAGGGAAGTTGGATTCAGCTTGTAGCATTGGTAGTACGACTAATCACAATCGTGGAATTAAACTTCGTATAGCTTCAGTTTTATCTATCATATCCGCAGTTTTTACATGCATAACATTTATTGTATTTTCATTTAATTATTACCTTTAAGGAGCACTCAGTGTCAGATAAGAAGAAACCACCTATGCCAAAACCACCACAGCCTATTCGAAATGATACAAGGCATGTAATCACGAACTCTAAAGAAAAAATACCAGCGAAAAAATAGTATTAATAAAGCGTTCCAACGCTCGGCATATTCAGTTCAAGTCGAGTTTTTTACGGTGCAATGTGAAGTGGTCTAACAAGGTTTTGTCCAGCTGCGGCTTAGTGTAATAACGCTAAGCCAAATTTGCCCCAAAGTGGCTTAGAGCGGTTACTCAATCACAATATGTTCAAGTTGATTTTCCATACATTTTCTCATGTGAGGAGTGGGAGTGATTTTCCATATCATAATTGATCACGCGAACCCTATTACGAGCGCAATTAGGATCTAACCAAAACCGAAACGAGGTTAGAAGGTATAATGCTAAGGCGCTATCGCCCCCATCGCGACTTAGAAACGGCAAGCCAGTGGCTAGTTTTACTTAGCCACAACATTATTATTTAATTAATCTATACAACATTTTTTGAACTTTTTTACACTACCACAAGGGCACTTATCATTGCGTCCAATTTTAAATTTTAGCTTTGACTTTAAACCTGCCAAATCACCTTGTTTTTTACCTTTTTTAGCTAAGGGTTCTGCTTGTTCATTGTATTCCCACGGATAATTGATATGACACATTGCTGTTATCATGCCATTTACAGGCTCTATGATTATACCAACCCAGTTATCGGCTCTATCAATGTATTTCCTAACTTTCATATGTGAAGATAGCCGTGCTTTTTGCTCGTCTAAATCTCCAACCTCGGTATGAATGGTAAACCCTGTTTTACTACTACCATCAAGCAACACTGAGAAGTCATGGTTTTGCCCATCCTGAATCGTACTGTAGGATATTTTGGCAACGGCGCGGTCTAACGTGTCTAAAAAACCACCGTTAGTTTTAAGTAAATCAAAACCAAAATCTGTCAATTTATCATTCTTTAAAAGTTGTATTTTAAATAAAACCTTGCTTATAAAACCTTTGGAGTACCTTTGCAGAATCCCCTCTGGTGTAGGATTTCCGGGAAGTCTTAACCTCCTCACCATGAAAGATGCATCTAAATCAGAGGCTATGTCATCATGCATTATCATAAAGTCGTTTTTGTTTTCATCCAACCACAAATTTTTCTTTAAGTGCATGGATAAAAACACCAATTCGGTACTCGCCATCATAGGCTTTAAATAACTACCTCGCCTGTCAATATAACTTAAAAGCAATAAAGGCTGGCTTAAAAACTCAACTAGCACATCCAAAAAGAAAACATCTATAACAAGCGGAGGTAGGAGTCTTTTTGTCTCCTCATACTGCAAGTACTGTCGGCACTGAAAGCTTAATGCTGGATAGCTCTCTGATGTGAGGCATATGGGGTAACAAACTGTCGGTTTACCTCCAAGGTCTAATACTTTTCCATTTATATCTTTGAGAATAATGTCATCAAGCATCAATGCATCGGCGCATTCTACCGCCTGTAGGTATGCATTTTGAAAGCCCTTTATGAAGTCATCTTTTACTAACTCCACTTGTCCTTTTTTGGCTGGAATTGTCATGCCCTTGGACTTCGCTTGAATAATTAGGTATTTATTCCCAAATCTAGCCAGAACATCTATTTCACCTACCTTCTTCGATACACTCTGGTATATGTCGATGTTAGTAAAGACGTTGCCTTTACCAAAAACTGACTCAAATTTGTTATACGCGAATTCTTCGGTATAAGCGCCTCGATTAAGAACAGCTTTTTGCATGTATGCTTTGTCATTTCTAAGCCAAAATATAGGGCTTTCATAAAGAGATTGTGCAAGCGCAACCACTTGGAATAAGTAATATTTATCATCTATCTGAATAATTGGCTTTGGGTTGGAAATATTAAAGTTATCGACAGATGAAAAGCAAGTGTTATCACTCTCTGAGTTAGTACTAAACGCACTTAGAAAACGTGTGATTTTTTCCTCTGTAAAGTTGGTTATTTGAGAAATAGCCTCGATAGGTATTTCATTTTGTTCAAGGTATGACTTTATTTCTAATTTTTCTTCGCCCTTATCAATTAAAACCTGTAAAGCACCGTTCAATATCTTTGTAATAGCCAAGTAGATAATATGAGCTTCTTTCATATCGAAACCGACATTATCCAACAACCACTGAGAGTCCTTTTCATATCTTTCAACAGAAAAACCTGCAAATTGAAATTCAAACGCTTGCTCTGCACTATAAAAAATATACTCACGAATGAAGTCTGGAGACGAAAAGAAATCAGACTCATCTTTCTTTATATTTTGAGGGGTAAATTGCCCCATCATTTTTGCTTGCATTGACTTATGAATTTCTCCCAACAAAATATCAGACCTATCAGCTAAATATTTAAGCCTGTCACTATCAATTATTGAGTTATCATAACCAGCCTTGAGCAGAAGCCCATGGAGTGTTGAAAGTTCGGTTTTTATTAATCGCTCTGGGGTATATAAACTGTGTAAATCGCCACCTTGAAACTCCCCTTGAAAACCAATAGTACAATCTCTTTGGCATAGGTATGAAAATGCATGAATAAACCCAGCTTGTGAACATAATTCTTCTAATTCAATAAATTTGTCATTCTCACGTAGTGTGCTTTTATTCATAAGATACCTTTGCGTTTTATTGCCGTTAATTAATTGTAAAATAACATAAATACCACTTCCCTTGAAAAAAATGTATTAGTTATGTAAAACTGGTCACTCATATAGATAATAATTAATAGTATTTTCTAAGTCGCTTTGGGGCACAAAGCGACTTAGCAACACCAATCAAAAGCTGCACCAATCACCATTGAATTTACAATCACTCAAACTAGAATCTGCCCCTTTTCGTGTTAGATCTGTTACTCAACCGCAATATATCCATATCTATTTTCCATATATTTTTATGAAAAAATAACCCTCTTATTTGCAATACTCATGTTTAATGAAAACAATTAAATGAGATTGTTTTATACAATATCATTAGCCTTTAGGTAAGTGGTCTCGAATTGCCAAAAGACAATCAGATTTATCTTGTCAGCGATAATCAATGGCAATACAATCAGTGGCATAGAGAGTACTTCTTGTAACTTACAAGACTAAGTAAATAATTTTAAGACGGCTCGATTTGTCAGGAACAGGTAATTAAAAAATTTTTAATACAAATATTTTTTCAATGGGTTAATTGCTCTTTATCATGGTGAATGGATTTGGGGATTCGAGACGTCCTACTATATAAATGTGATGTGCTTGACAGGGATAATGATGAATAAATTAGATAAAGTATTAAAAATTAGCGACCTTATTGAGGCCGGAAGTTTGAATTTGCAGATAAATGAGCAACCCTTTAAGTCTTTTGGGCTACCTAATAAAAGGTTAAATGTTGTTGGACACAATAACCTGCTTGAATTTGAAGAGTTAGTGAACTCACTTTACGAGGAAGAAAAAGATATATTTAATTCTTTTTCACATAAAGTATTTGTAAAAAAACTAATTGCTACAATTGGTGAAGCTAAGTTCGCTGATGAAAAAATCACTGATGAAAAGGTTAAGGCTTTATTTCGAGATCTTAAGGCTACACCGTTGGTTGACTTCTCTGTTTACAGAGAAATTTTTGGCATTGCGATGAATCAAAATCAAAAGCTTACCTTTGGTAACTTTGAAATATCTCATATTTCGTTAGCAAAAGAACATGACTTCAAAGAAAGCGACCATGACTTTATGTTTTTTGGAAAAGAACCAGAATATCTTATCAAATATAATGTAAACGCGAGAGACCGAGATCGTGCTAAAGAAATTGCAGATGAAGCATTTCAAAAGTTTACCCTATTTTTAAGGTATATCATTGGCACATCAAATCGAAAGTTTGAAGTCGGGATTTTACATTTTTCTGGTTCTAAAGTACGGAAAGCATATATCTCATCTAGTGATGGTCAGCTGAATGTAGAAAGCAGTAGATATGGTTATGTAGAGCCTATTCCACTCGACAACAATTATTTTTCAAATAGCGAGGTCGGGTATGATAAGGTCTGGCAGCTAATTGACAAAAGACAATCAAAGCTAGAGCAAAGGTTAGCTACTGCAATTGAATGGCTAGGACGCTCACTGCAAGAGGATGCTATACAAGCAGCTTTCATTGAAGCATCTATTGCATTGGAGTCGATATTTACTTACAGCGAAAAGTCGATAGTCTCCCCTTCAATTTTAAGTCAAATATCTGAAAGTACGGCGTTACTATTGGGCTCCGATTTAAGTAGCAGGCTTGAAATTGAGAAGCATATTAAAAAGCTATATTCCATTCGTTCAGGTATTGTTCATGCGGGTAGTAAGGATGTGTCAGAAGAAAGTTATGCAATATTTGTATCTTACATACGAAATGTAATCACCAAGCTTCTCGTTTCGGAACCGTACTGTTCATGTAATACAGTGGAAAGTATGTACGAAGAACTTAAAAAAATTAAATATAGTGCATAAATAGTCGCAAATAACAAAGCATTTAAGAGTGATTCCCAACGCTTGGCATTTTTGTCTCTGCGTTGATTTTTGTATTTACGGTGCGATGGTTTCGGCTTGGTAGTAGCGTTGCTCACACCTTAATGCAGCGTTATATGCTCGTGCGCATCCATAGGTAGAGTTGATGAATTTAGAAAATAGAGTGTTGCCATACCTATCTTTAGGAACAGTTACTTTACTGTTTTTTATTTCAACTATTTTTATTCCTGAAGGTGATTTTAAGAATGTTCTTTTGTCAGTCGGAGCTAATGGAGTATTCTTTTTTATCGCTTACTTCTTCTACGATTTCGTTAGGCAGTTTATCCTAAAAAAAGAACTTCGATATATCCATCAACATATTAGACAACAAATATCATCTAGCATATTTAGCTATTTGTACTTCGTGAAAAAGATAGTTTATGGCTACAACCTTGATACGAATACAATTGAAAATATTATGGGTATAGCAAAATTAAAAAAAGGTGAAATCAAAAACCATGTAGCAAATCAAAGTTATTTGGGTTTTCAAATATTTAAATCCTCATCGGAAGTAAGAAGCTTATTTAATGAAATAGGTAAAGATAGTATTTTCTTAAAATTTTCATCCCATCTAGATTCCATAGGGTTATTAAAAATATCAAACAACTTAACGAAGCTTGAATTGATATATAAAAACCAAGAAAACTTTAAGGCATGTGCAGAGAAAGGAATTGAATTTAAAGTTGTGGATGGGAAGACACTAAATCCGGCTAATGACGATAAGCTATTACTAATGAAGTCTACAATCCATGACTCAAGGTTTGTTGTTTACGATAGTGGGTATTTTGAAAAGGACACTCGTGAGTTACTTTTAAATCGTTATGTTTTAAAACCAGAAGTAGCAGAATTCGTATCAGTTATAATGCAAGAGACTCTCATACTCATGTCAAACTGGTTGCCTCAGGAAAATGATGTTGTTTCTCCAAGTGGTATGTTTAGAGTCATAAAAGGTTTTTTTAGTGAAAGAACAGATATGAATAATAATGAAAATAACTTGTTTGTTGCTGATATAGTTGAATATAAAAAACGCATATAACAATCTGTTTAAAAAGGAATTCTTTCGATGCTAGATATTGTTTTTTCAGAATGGTTTAACTTTAAAGACTTTGAAGCTAAAGATGGAATTGAACAGCAAGGCACCTACATTATTGGTAAATTTGAAATTAAACCAAGTGAAAAAGTAGATTTTATTGATAATAATATAATTTATGTTGGTGAAACAACGCAGAAACTAAAAATAAGATTAAAGGCATTTTCTAATTCAGCCTTTAAGAGAAAAAATGGACATAGTGGTGGCTGGACTTTTTCATCCAAATATTTGGATAAAATCCCTGTTGATGAAATCCCTCACGACTTGTACTTGTCGATATATTCTCCAGAAGGAAATTCGGCACAGAAAAAGGCATTAGCTAAATTTGCAGAGCGTAAGGTTATCTTATCGTATTGCCTTGCGCATGGTAAGTATCCAAGTTGTAATAAGACATAACAAGTTACTGCACTCGGACAAATTACTCGCTTCGCCCATTCCCAATTTGCCGGTGAGCACGGCGTTAATCCCAACTTCGCTTTACTTTCAGTAATGCGAAAGGTCCTTATTGAAGCATAAGTTCTAAGCCATTCCTGTCCAAATGCCAGTTAGATAACAGTGTTTCTTAGTCATGTAGGTCGACAATTTATGACCTATTACGTGATAAATTGTAGACCTGTGAATAAATTAAGCTGAGACAGATAATTTTACTTAGTTTCACACTTAGTTTTGTGCGTTGCTTTAAACGAATGACTAATTTAGGTAACTCTGAATTGCCCTCAACAGGGAATCTTATAGACGTGATGTACGTACCATCTAGCTAACCTGCTTAGACTCCTTAATGTAACGATACAGTGTAGCTACCCCGACCCCAACCGCTCTAGAAGCCTCTTCTTTAGTCATCTTTGACGAACTGACTAATTCAATAGCTTAGGGGGTTCGTTCTAAGCCGTGTGACTAAATAAAGGCTTTAATTCATTAAAAACGATCAAACTATTTTGTCTTCTGACACTAATTTCACAAGAGTAAATCTAAAATACTGGTCAGTATTACTTTGCCACTACAACAGTATTATTTGTTTCTTGCAACTCTTGCTGCAATTCAAATACACGAAATAACAATCTAGAGTTTTCCGCTTCTAAATCTTTTCTCGCTTTAATCGCATTTTCTTTATCTATACGATATTTATCTTTTAGGGCAATACTCTTCCTTAATTCACTTTTTAGCTTATCAATTTCCGAAAGAGGTGTGTCGATTTCAATATTCAAACCTGTTGTCATCGCCTTGACTCGATTTAAGTTATATTCATCGATAATAGGTTTAGCATACTCAACAAGCTCTTTAAATTTATGAATATAGCTATTGCCGAGCTGCGCCTCTCGGTTGATGCGATTTAACGTAAGTTTACCTGTCGGTTTAACACTGAGAGGCTTGCCATCGAGCAAGCGTTGAAACGCATTCACTAAAAGCCCTTCAGCCTTACACGTTGCTTTAAATTCTATTTTCATGACCGTACACCTTAATTGCATCATTAAACTTTTCATAAGGAATTTTATGAGCATTAAGAGTGGGTTCAATGCTTTGAATCTTCACCTTTTTTGCATCTAAAATCAGTTCATCTGTATAATCACCCATATCGTTGACAACTTTAAATGATGCGATGAGTTTATCCCTTTCTTTGGATAATCTTTTAGCAGCTTTGTCGGTGATAACCTTGTGCTCGCACGGCGCTTCTACGATATCCATCAGTGAACACAACCGCTCACAATTACGGTTGGTGCAATAACCACCTGTTGGCAGTCTCACTATGGATTTATCTCCTGATTTAACTAACGCTTCAAGCTCACTTCGAGTCATCAAAACTTGCTCACCATGTCTTAAGCACTCTTGCTTTTCCTTACTAATACGCTCCCCCTCTTTACCACTAAGTGTCTCAGACTCGTTATAAATATCATCAAATGCATCTACAACCGACTCGTGGATAAGTTCATCAAACATACCCATTAACTCTTTATCCATAAGCAAATCTCGGGTGCGATTGAGTTCAGAGTAGTTTGCATACCACTTAGACATATTGACGTTGCCATGTTTGAGTTGATATTTAACCGTCAAATAATTACCAAGCCGATTCTGCACCATAAAAACAACAAAGCTGCGTCTTAAATCATGTGGGGATAATTTTGGTAGCCCACTACCAACCTTTAAATCACCAGCTCTACTTGGGTTTAATAAGTCAAATTGCGCAACATCTTCTTCGGTGGCAATAATATTAAATTCTTTAAGGTTCAATTCGTGAATTGAACTAAGCTTGAAGTTTTTTTTAGCCTGTAATTCAGATGAGGAAAATGGAATATCAGCGGCAATGAAAGAACTGCTAAGCTCTTGAACTTTAAAGTCGTATTTATCTTTTGTTAATTGACCCGATTGAAAGCCTTGCTCTACTTTATTTAAAGCGTATTGGCGAGTAGCCTTTGTAGCATCATAAGCTAGCCCCAATGCCATTTTACTTATCGGAGCAGTATTCCAAGTGGTATAGATTTTATTACCATGTTCTTTCTTTGTGGTGAACCCTGATACCTTGGACACTCCTGACTGAGTAACGCTATAACTATCCTTGTTCATGGTCATTAGCTCATTCTGCCTTGCAGCAGAAAATAAGCCAACACACATAAAACATTTTTTAAGTAAAGCGACTAACCAATGTCCTTGCCTGTTCACCTTAAAGCAAGGAAGAGCCTTTTGAAGTTCGCGTACCGCTGCCCAACGGTAGATGTCACGGTTTGTTCTCCGTGTAAAGCAGGCACGTTGATTTACTGTCATCTCATCTATATGGTTGAGACTGAGAGTGTCTAATTCAACTTGGAGCATGTCATCTTGATAAGCGTAGACTTTTACCATGATATCTGAGATTTGATGACGATAAGGATAAAAAGTTTCTACAAATTCGATAGTTTGCTTAAGGATGCTAGCGTAAATTGCTTCAGGTAAAGCGATAGCTTGACCATCTCCTGCGCCATTTTTAATCCATTTTACACTATCTTCTTGAGAGACATACCGGCTTATTAATTCTATCTTATTCAATATATTAACACTCCTAGCAAGATTATTACATGTATTTTCAGCCCCATACCCTTCCAGTTTTTTTGAACATTTTTTCCATTCTCGTTCATTAGATAATAAGCTGAAATCACTGTTACCCCAACGTGTTGCGATTACAGTAAGACTTTTTCTATGCTCAAGTAATGTCCCTACGGCGCAATGCTCGCCACTTGATGAATGCTCTTTTTGCCACTCTACCAGTGCATACAAGTAAGATTGGATGTTTTGGCGGTGTTTATCATCAATATGGCCAAAATTGATTTCGGTTGTATTCTGTTTTTTTGCGTGAAAATCCCATGTTAAATCAAATACACGGGATACACCTTGATCGTCTGAGTTAAATGTCACATATGGATTTTCAGCAAGGTCTTGATTGAGTTGCATCAGTATTTTAGACATGGTTTACTCCTTAAAGAATTGATCTACAATCGCTACATCTTGATATAGTGGGTGAAACTCACCACTATCGACTTTAATTTTTGCTGACGCATAGTTTTTAGGTGCTTTCTTATTTAGGCGGATAAGCACTTTTTGGAGCGTGGTTTCTACCATGAAATATTCATCTTTGGGTGCTGAATTACCTGCTACCATATTTTTTAAATCACTAATCCCTTCTGAAAATGAAAGCATTAGCCAAATATCATTTTCTGACGCGACCAATTTGTGACTGGGGCAATCAAAACAACCCATGAAGTCAATACAGCGCCCAGTATCTTTTGAGAAGTCGATACCTAGTTGCTTCATACGCCTTGCTTCCGCATCCAGCTTTTCAGGTGTCGCACCTTGACATCGAACACCACAGGGGGTTTTCATGAGCGGTCTATTGTCGCCACGAGCCCCTTGTAGACGCTGTTTATAGTCGTAATCACTTAGAATATCGCTGTGCATGACCTTTGCATTTTCAACTGCTTTAGTAATCGTTTCGCCTTTAGCTACCGACATTTGAGCAGAAAATGTAGCATTAAGATTGCTGTCATGGTCAGACTGAACGCCGCTTGAATAAGATTTAGCAACCAAATTAACGGTATTATTAAGCCCCTCAGACACCAAAAAGATATCTTCGGTGACTCGCATCAAGGTATCTGATTTTGTAGCTCTAAAACGCATTGTATTAACCTTCACTCCCGTTACTTTTACAAGCTGCTTATTGAGGCTTGCAAGACTACTCCCGCAATAATCCACCGTAAACACATTGCCTTTAGTATCAAAATAGGGGCAGAGTGGATGTGTTTTTGAATAAGCAATACCAAGTTCTTGATACATTATCTTTGATGTTTTAACCCAAGCACTAATTAGTGCTTTGGTGCGCTTACTGAAACCTGCTTTATTATCTATTTCTTTATCATTAGCTCTGTGTTTTACAGAATCAAAAACATATCGACCACTACCAATGTCTTTAAATTTCACATCGGCAAAAGTAACAGAGGCGAGAGGAGTTTTATTCATTCCTGTTAGCATGGAAAAAACAAAGAACCAATTTCGGGAGGCATGATTAAAAAACACTATCTTATTTAACTTCTCAGACGGTATTTGTGCTTTTTTTTCAAACCGGGATTTCATGCAGCTTTTGAAACCTGATCTCGCCGATGCTATCTTAAGATTTGACCACCCCTTGCCTTTAACAACTTCAGCAAAAGCGACCTCATCATAAAAAGGGTGAGTATCAAGAAACTCACCTTTTTCAATGGCCTCTTTAAAAGCGACCGCGCCTTTTATCAAAACAGTTGAAATGTGCTTTAATTCATTCTCAACGTGGAAAGCTTGTCCAGTTAATGGGCTAGCTACCTTTACTGATGGCAAGGCATAGCCATCAGCGTCTCTGCCCCATTGACGGAGTAGGTAAGTTAAAGTTCTCCGAATAAATTGTGATCTTGATATCTCCTGACCTTTTTCTTTCTGTGAGTTATAGTGTCGAATGCAGCCTTTCATAACATTATTATCAAAAATGTCACCTTGAAACTGAATGTTATCGATATATCTAAAATAGCTAACAAGCCCATTAAATATACTATTCATTGTTTTAGAGTTACCTAACGTCTGCACAGCTTCATAAATGGCTCTAACAACGATATCTCGATTGGCAAGCGTTTGAGCTTGAGTGGCGATTTGTTTAACTGTAGGTACATTAAAATAGCGCAAACGCTTGAAATATACATTCAATCCTTTGCCATCATTTAGCACCATATTTTCAATATGCAGCACCTTTGGAGAGGTAGCTTTTTTCTCTATGGAGACCTTAGTGCGCTTCCGACCTTTTTTACCAATACGCTTATCTTCATCTTGGCTCATTTCAAATCCTCCAATGAATCAAATGCACCAATATAATCAAGCACATCTTCGTAAATTTCATCAGCAGACGGGATATCTTGAGCAATTTTCAAATATAGCATCGTCGTACTAATATTTTCATGTCCAAGCAATGCTGAGACTCTATCGAGCGCATCATCAGGTGTAATAACGGGATTACCGTGTTCATCCTTTTTATTGAGCAAATGACGGAAAATATTTACCGCAAATGTAGATCTGAGATTATGAAGAGAACCAGCGATAGGGTGCTCTAATCCTTTTGAAAAATTTGCCGTATTACGCACCTCAACCCAACGGCTAGTAAAGTCTTGCAGCCGTGTAAACATCGGTTTTCCCGACTGAGTGATAAATAAATAATCAAGGTTTGGATTGATCGCATCATCACCTTCAAACCAATGAGTATGATCTTGTTCTGCTTGTTCCTTGCACCACGCTTTGAATTTCTTTAAACGTTTTTTATATCTATCCGACTGTGTGTACTCATAAAGCATTTGCATCATTAAGGCTGGAATAATGGTAACTCGACTTTTATTTTTTTCAGCATTCCCCTGAGCTGTTTTAGTAAGAGAGCCATACTTATCACCGACACCCAAATCTAGAACTAGCTTTTTAAAGACCTCTTTGCCGTCTACAATCTGAGTTTCAGGTTTGACAACTTGCCCTAAATGGAGACTAGCCGCCTCCTCTCGGCGTAAGCCCGTATTGCGGCATATCATCGGATGCAAGCAAAACTCAATAGGAAGAGAGTGCAATTTATTATCGTCGCCGTGACGGATAACCCTGCGCGATTTCATCAAAATATTTTGTAAAATTTTCCATTCACCATCCATAAAAGGCTTAAGGTCACGACGAAGATGACTGAGCTTTGTACCACCACTGCGAGAAGGTTTGGCAAACTTAATCCGCATATCAGTGGTATGAACTTGCTTAGAGTGATAAGCCTTCATGCTAGAAGCTGAACCTTCAAAATGAATTGATATGATTTCAAACTGGAATGGAGGATTGTTAAAGCGAATACCTTGTCTTAATAAATGTTTATAGAAACCAACAACACTGCTCATGTATTGACGAACAGTTGTTTTTGCTAATACGCCATCAGTCGCTAACTGTTTCATACCGTCACGATACTGATAAGTTAACTTATCGAATTTATTACGTGGAAAGTAGTTCCAAGCGGGGCGAGGGGCATCGTATAGTGGGTCAAAATCAGCTTCATCATATTCTGCGTCCCAAGCTGCTTGCTTGTCTAAAATAAAGGTGAAATAGTGAGCGAGACCTTGAGCATCGGTTGCCAACTCAAGTACACCATCATCAATAGTTTTAGCCATTAAAAATTCATTCACCTCATCCAATGAGGTGTAGCTGATTAACTTATTAGTATCGTCATACTCAGCGACATAGAGTAAAGAGAGCTTCTTGATAGTGGTACGCTTACCATTGTCTCGATATTTAACTTGAGGCTCACCATTATCATCAATATAAACGAGAGGTTTCTGGTACGTATAATTAGGTATTATTGAGATCTCCACCTCAAATCGATTAAGCGCCTTATTTGTATTTGATTCAACTGACATAGTAATCTCACGTATATAACTGTATATTTAAACAGTACAGGTATATTCTCATGTTATAAAGTTATTTGTGAAGATTTATTTTATCAGTTAATTATTGTAAACAACTTTGCGATCGAGAATGCCGCGTTTACTGGCGCCGAAATAGGCACGCTACAATCAATTCGAGAAATACCCGGGTTACTGGCTTTCACTGCCGCGTTTGTATTACTGATATTAACCGAGCAGGTATTTGCAATTATCGCCTTATCGTTACTCTGTATTGGTGTAGCCATAACCGGATTTTTCCCGTCGGTGTATGGCTTGTATGCCACGACGGTGCTGATGTCTGTGGGTTTTCATTATTACGAAACCATCAACCAATCGTTAAGCCTGCAATGGTTTAGTAAAGCCGAAGCACCTGCACAGCTAGGCCGTCTGCTCGCGATTAAATCTTTTGCCGCCCTCTTTACCTTTGCGGGTATCTGGCTCGCATTTACGGTGTTTGAAGCCGATTACATTACTGTTTACATGATCTGTGGTCTACTCGGTTTAGCGATCACAGCATGGTTAGCGACACATAAACCAGAAGTCAGCCATGTCGAAGTACAACACAAAAAACTGATTTTACGTAAGCGCTATAGCTTGTATTATTTACTGACATTTTTGTCTGGTGCGCGTCGTCAAATCTTTGTCGTATTCGCCGGCTTCTTAATGGTGGAGAAGTTTGGTTACGGCGTTGCAGAGATAACGACCTTATTCATGCTTAACCATGTCATCAATCTGTATTTAGGGCCTAAAATTGGCGCTTGGATTGGCCGTGTCGGTGAGCGGCGCGCGTTAACCATTGAATACACAGGTCTTATCTGTGTCTTTGTTGGTTATGCCTTAGTGGAGTCAGCCGAGTGGGCAGCAGTACTGTATGTCGTTGACCACCTGTTCTTTGCCATGGCTATTGCGCTTAAAACCTACTTCCAAAAGATTGCCGACCCGAAAGATATTGCCGGCAGCATGGGCGTAAGTTTCTCGATTAATCATATTGCTGCTGTGGTTATTCCGGTTATCTTCGGCTTGATCTGGTTATATGATCCGTCGTTAGTGTTTTACGCAGGTGCCGCTATTGCTTGCTTATCTTTAATACTAAGCCGTTTTGTACCCGTGACGTACAAATCAGAATCAAGCGTGAACGATAACGCAGTTTGATGATGAGTAACGGCAACTAACGCTACAACACGTTCTCATTTATCTCTTAATTCCCAGCGTTCATCAATAAAACGATAACGCTGTAACAACTCAATCAAGCTTTCTAATACAGGTCCTCCAGCATGACTTCGAGAGACTAAGCAGCCAACAGAAGTTAACCAGCCATGATATTCGTGAGCAACAGGTAAAGAGATTATTTTACCTTGGTTAATACTCTCTTTTACTCGCAGTTCTGGGACATTAGCCCAGCCAATGCCTTGCTGTACGAGTCCTACAAGTATTTGATGCGTATTAGCATACCAAGTCATGGCACTAATGCCGTAGCTAAACCAAAGTTCTTTCTGTTTGGCACTGCGATGCACACATTGACGGTATCTTTTTAAATCAGCATCTTGAACTATAGATAGTCGAGTTAACTCATGCTCGGGCGATGAGATTGTGAGAAAGCGAGCTTGACCAAGAAGAAAGAAATCCATATCCACTTTCAATTCGCCATCAGCGTAAACGATCCCAAGTTGGACTTGTCCAGAGCGAACTAATTCTTCAATATCAAACGTTGAAGCGGTGATTATTTCAAAATTAGTGATCGGAAACTGGTTTGCTAGCGGTGCCAGTATTTGTAAAAAATCATCACTAATTAAACTCTCATCGATCGCAATCACCAGCTCATGCTCATACTCTTTGGCCAAAGCCTCGACCTTCTGATCAAAGTATTTCTGTTGATGCAGTAATGATTTAGCAATCGGTAGTAGTGCTTTGCCGTTTTCAGTTAACGCCGGCGTATTTTTTTCACGATTAAATAGTGGCTGATTGATTGCGATTTCTAGATTTGAAATCGCTTGGCTTACGCCTGACTGTGCACGTTTCAATTTACGTGCCGCTGCCGAAAAGGATCCACTTTCACATACAGTAACAAAAACCTTTAACTGCTCAAAGCTATACATAGCAACTCGATGACTGAAGATATTTGACTTAGGCTATCACGATTCGTGATAGCTGTTAACTTTATCTATTCATTTCCCCTGCCATAATTGCCACTTAATTATGTGTTAACAATGTTTTATTGGAGAGATTTATGAGTACGTTAGAAAGAGTTTTTCATGCCGCGTTATTTGAAGTATTGGCTTTGATCCTATCAATCACAGGTTTGGCTGTATTTACAGATCACGATATTAACTCACTATCAGGAACAATGCTCGTTATCGCAACCATCGCGATGATATGGAACTATTGCTTCAATTGGTTCTTTGACCGCTTTGCTAAGGGAGACAGAGATAAACGCTCATTTTCACTGCGCATAGTGCACGTTATTTTATTTGAGGCTGGCTTGTTGTTTTTCACCATTCCCGTCATGGCTTATCTTTTAGAAGTGAGTCTTTGGCAAGCCTTTGTCATGGATCTCGGCGTTACCATTTTTATTACTATTTATGCGTTTATGTTCAATTTAACTTACGATCACATCAGGATATTTGTACAACAAAATCGTCATATTAAAACTCAAATTAATTCGCCTTATAACTAATATATAGCCAGGCACAAAAAAGGGCCATCACATTATATGATGGCCCTTCTATTTTTACTCAGTCATTCACTCACTGAAAACAAGCACCGATTACTCGGCTAATGCTTATTATTTGCTTGCGAGGTATTCTTCATAAGTACCGTCAAAATCAACGATACCGTTTGGCGTGATATCCCAGATACGAGTCGCAACTGTAGATACGAACTCACGGTCATGAGAGATGAACAGTAATGTACCTTCATATTTCTCAAGAGACATGTTCAATGCTTCGATTGATTCCATATCCATGTGGTTTGTTGGTTCATCCATTAACAATACATTAGGACGTTGCATCATCAATTTACCGTAAAGCATACGACCTTTTTCACCACCAGATAACACACTTACTTTCTTGCTAATGTCATCATTAGAGAATAGTAAACGACCTAGGAAACCACGAACAGTTTGATCGTCATCGCCTTTTTCTTTCCACTGGTTCATCCACTCCATTAGCGTTAGATCTTCTTCGAAGTATGATTCGTGATCCTGAGCATAATAAGCGATGTTTACGTTTTCAGACCATTTGTACTCACCCGCATCTGGAGTAAGTTCGTCTGCTAACATACGCATTAATGTCGTTTTACCAACACCATTGGTACCGATAATTGCGATACGTTCACCAACTTCAACCATACTCTTGAAGTTAGAGAATAACGGACCTTCATCAAAGCCTTTTGTTAAACCTTGAATTTCTAGTGCATTACGGTAAAGCTGTTTTTCTTGCTCGAAACGAATAAATGGCGTTTGACGGCTAGATACTTTAACTTCATCAAGCTCAATTTTATCAAGACGTTTAGCACGTGATGATGCTTGTTTTGCTTTTGATGCGTTTGCAGAGAAACGCGCAACGAATGCTTTAAGCTCCGTAATTTGCGCTTCTTTTTTCGAGTTGCTTGTTAGTAGTTGTTCACGTGCTAGTGCAGCAGCAAACATGTAGTCATCATAGTTACCAGGGTAAACGCGTAGTTCACCGAAATCTAGGTCAGCCATGTGAGTACAAACACTGTTTAAGAAATGACGGTCATGCGAAATGATTACCATTGTGCTTTGACGTGCGTTTAGTGTTTCTTCTAACCAGTCAATCGTTGCGATATCCAAGTTATTCGTTGGTTCGTCAAGTAGTAAGATATCTGGATCAGAGAATAGTGCTTGTGCTAGTAGTACACGCAGTTTCCAACCTGGAGCAACTTCGCTCATTAGGCCATAATGTAGTTCTACTGGGATACCAACACCGATTAATAGTTCACCCGCACGAGATTCAGCTGTGTAGCCGTCCATCTCTGCAAATTCACTTTCTAGATCGCCAACACGCATACCATCTGCTTCAGACATATCTGGGTTAGCATAAATTGCGTCGCGTTCTTCTTTCACAGTCCACATTTCTGCGTGGCCCATGATCACAGTATCAATTACCGTGTTAGTTTCGAATGCGAATTGATCCTGACGTAATTTACCAAGGCGTTCGTTCTCATCAAGTTTCACATTACCAGAGCTTTGATCTAAATCGCCACCTAGGATTTTCATGAATGTTGATTTACCACAACCGTTAGCACCGATTAAACCGTAACGGTTACCGCCACCAAATTTTACTGAGATATTTTCAAAAAGTGGCTTGGCACCGAACTGCATTGTAATATTTGCTGTGCTAATGATAGGGAACGCTCCTGTCCAGAAAATGGACTAAAATATAGATTACTGAATTTTAAGTTGGCGGAGTATATCACCTAATGTGATGTAAATCACGTAGTCTGATTAGTAAAAAGAAGTGAATAACTGAAAATATTACTTTGGGGCTTATTTGACGAATGAACTGACTGCATCCTTGCAATCTAAGCAGTGTTTTTAACTGCTTTTTGGTAAATCGCTATTTATATGAGGGCGCTAAACGACCGCAGTTGGTACTTGCGAGAATAATAACCATGCGCCAAGTAATACAAACACTGAGCCCATAATCTTATGCTGATAGATATGAAAGCGTTCGTTGGTTAATAATGATTTACCTAATGTGCCTACAGTAACCACTAGCAATAAGTTAAACAATAAGCCTAGTATATTAAGTAGTAAGCCTAGCGCTAACATCTGCTCGCCAGATGACGTCTCGATATTTGATGACACAAACTGCGGTAAAAACAGAACAAAGAATAACAATGCTTTTGGATTTAATAGATTGCTGAATACCGCTTTACGATACAATGAACGCGCCATTTTACTGGTTTGATTTACTTCTGGTGCCACAACCGAACTAGTGCGTAAACAATCCCAACCCATTTTTAATAAATACAAACCACCCAAGAAATGCAGCGCTTTAAGGGCTATCGGGCTCATGGCGATCATCGCAGAAACACCCATCGCCGCTAATAACGTCAAGATAATACCTGATGTTGCGTTACCTAAGCTGGCAAATAATCCTACCTTGCGGCCATAACTTAAGCTTGAGCTGGCAATCAACAACATATCAGGGCCTGGAATAAGTAATAACGCTACAACAGCAGTTAAATAGACGGGTAAAATAGAGAAATCAATCATGAAGGGTTCGCATTACAAAAAAAGGAACTGGATTGTAATACAATTATTAATATAATCACCTACTTTTTAATCTAAAAGTGAAATCAATAACCACTTAACAGGCTGGAGTTAAAACATCGCGCTACATTAATGAAAAAATAACGCGTGATGAGCCATTCATAAGTGATAAGTCATTTACATCAGCAGTGATTAAAGTGAAGCAGCAGTTAAAAGTTTTCTTTCATTTCCAAATAACAAGTACGGATATGCTCAATCAACAGCTGCACTTTTTTCGCTGGTTTCCGGGTGTACGGATACACAGCATAAATACCGATCACCTTCGCTGTTTGTTGTGATAACACTTCCACCAGCTTGCCGCTATCTAGTTCATTATAAACCAGGCACTTTGGCAGATAGGCTAAGCCCTTCCCTGCTAATGCAGCTTGTTTTAACGCCACCGCATTATTGGAACTAAAGTTACCCGATACTTTGACATTGTAAGGCGCGTCATCATGGGTAAATAACCAATTGAATGCGCCGCTGGTTTGGCAAGTATAACCGAGGCAATTGTATGGTGCGAGTTGCTCAGGGAACTGTGGTTCGCCTTGTTGAGCTAAGTATTCAGGGCTCGCACAAATCATCCAACGCGAGTTAAAGATATGACGAGCAATCAAACTTGAATCTTCTAAATGACCAGTACGGATCACCAAATCATAACCATCGGCAACCAAATCGACGAAGTCATTATTCATCGACATGTCGACGGTCAGCCCCGGATGCTTTTCACAAAACTCAGACACCGCCCTCGCTAATAAAAGCTCACCCGAGATAGTGGGTACTGACATTTTTATATGGCCAGCTAAGGTTTCGCTGTAACTGGTCACGGTATCAAAGGCATTTTTGGCCGTTTGTGCAATGCCTTTAGCCCGATAGAACAACATTTCACCGGCTTCAGTTAATGTCAGTTTACGGGTAGTCCGAAAGATGAGCTGCACACCTAAGTCTTCTTCTAACCGGCTGATACGTTTACTCACCACGGACTTAGTGACTTTGTTCGCCTGTGCAACTTTGCTAAACGAACCTTGTTCTATCACTTGGGTAAATAACACTAAATCATCAATTTGCGGCATGCAGTTCTCGGTTAATTTTTTTGGGGGGTATTGTTTAATTATATACTGAATTTATCAAATATAACGAGGCTAGATCGCAATGCAGCATTCACACCTAACACAACCTCGTCAATTTACTACTTATTACTGAGTGGGTTACATATCAGCAATCACAACATATGCGGCATGAATCGGACCATGCACACCCACCACCTTGATTAACTCGATATCAGCTGTTGAGCTAGGGCCTGAGATAAAGTTAACACAAGACGGTAAACGCTCACCTGTTTGGGCTTTATCATGCAGCACTTTAGCAGCCTGGGTAATACGCGGTACAATTTGGCTTTGTGGTACCAAGAATATCGATGTTTCAGGTAATAGACTGATCGAGCGGCCATGCGATGCAGCGCTATGCAATACCATGGTGCCCGACTCTGCTAACGCTTGCTCAGCGAAGACAATACCGACTTTAGCTTGCTCTGCTTGTTTAATATTAACAGCTTGAGCCTGGTCAACATCCCAAGTATAGACATCATCAAACTGCAATTTCAAGCTATTAGCAACGCCGAGTTCAACTAGGCGGTTATCACCTGAGACGACAATTTTACCAGCGCGGAAGCCAGTACAGATACTAATTAAGGTTTCATGTAATTCAGCTTTATTACAGCTCACGCCTAACGAGTTTAAATTGGTTTTAGTAAACTCTAAAAATGCATCAGCAAGTTGCTGTTGGCTAAACCCCGCCATCACATCATGGTGCGGGTTATGCGGTAATGGCGGACGAATAACGCCTTGCGTATTAAGTTCACGACCCAGTTTAGATGCCAATGAACCCAAAAAACTATCGCGATTATGTATCTTACCTTGCATGATTATTTCTCAACCTTGTTAGAGTTAGGGTTAACGATACCTGTAACTGTGTCTGAAACAGAAGTAGCAGCATCACGATTAGCAAACCAACTGCGGAATGACTCGCCATCAGGTTGCGGTAGGTCACGGGCTTCAGTCCATTCAGCAACTGCGCCAACATTAATCGGTAACTTGCCATCTTTAATCACTTTCGGCGCAACTTTACCGCCCACCTTCATCGCCATGTTCCACAACTTAGGGCTTGAATTAAGATAGTTAAATGCCGATACCGTCATACGTTCCGCCAAAGGTGTGATCTTTTTAATCACCATTTTTTCACGGTGTTTTAAAATTAAATCTGATAGTGGGATCTTAACCGGACAGACATCATTACACCCTTGGCATAACGAACAGGCATACGGTAAATCCTGGAAGTCATCATAACCACCCAGCAGTGGTGACAATACCGCTCCAATTGGACCGGAGTAGATAGAACCGTAAGACTGGCCCCCAATATGGCGATAAGCAGGACACGTATTCACGCAGGCTGCGCAACGGATACAACGTAAGATGTCTTTAAATTCTGAGGCTAGAATGTCTGAACGACCGTTATCTAAGATCACTAAATGAAACTCTTCAGCGCCATCCATATCATTGGCTTCACGTGGACCGGTAATTGCGGTGACATAGCCTGTTAATGGCAAGCCAACCGCACTACGACACAACAAACTGACCATAATATCGAGCTCTTCAAATGTCGGAACAATACGCTCCATCCCCATTACGGCGATATGCGTTTTTGGCAATGAAGTCGCTAATCGTGCATTACCTTCATTGGTCACTAAGCTAATTGAACCTGACTCGGCAACCGCAAAGTTACAGCCGGTAATACCAATATCTGCTTCGATAAAATCATGACGAATGTGTTCACGGACAAAGCGCGTCATTTCTTCCGGATCAGAGCTACCTTTATAACCAATCTTATCTTCGAATACATCACGGATCTGTTCACGGTTTTTGTGCAGCGCAGGCACCACGATATGTGACGGCGGATCACAATCATCAACTTGTAAAATGTACTCACCTAAATCGGTTTCAATCACTTCGCAGTTGTTACGTTGAATAACGGCGTTCAAACCGATCTCTTCGGTTACCATGGATTTAGATTTAACGACTTTTTTAGCGTCTTTTTCTTTGATGATATTTTCAATATAGTCTGTCGCTTGTTGCGCAGTTTCGGCAAAGAAAACATGACCGCCCGTCTTTTGCACGTTTTCACTTAACTGATGTAAGTAATAATCAAGGTTGTCTAATACATGGTTACGGATCTCCATGCCATTTTCACGCCACTCGTCCCAGTTACCGAGTTTGTCGGCCGCTAATTGACGATTAGTGAACATACGCTCTTGGGCATTCGCCACTGATTTACGCATAAAGCTATCTTGCATTTGATCTTTAATACGCTGTTTAAAGATCACATCACTGGTTTTCATCGACATATTAGTTAACCTCCACGGTAAGGCTATCAACAACATTGCTCATTAGCACATCAACAATATGTAGCACTTTGACTGTTTTACCTTCACGCGATAAACGTCCGGCGATGTTCATTAGACAACTCACATCTGCACCAATTAAATAATCAGGTGTGACAGCAGTAATATTGGCTGCTTTTTCTTTTACCATTTCGCCAGATATTTCGGCCATTTTGATTGAGAAGGTACCGCCAAAGCCACAGCAGGTTTCTTGATTTTTAATACCGACTAATTCTAGCCCTTCTACATTACTCAATAATTTAAGTGGCTCCTCACGCACACCTAATTTACGGATAAGACTGCAAGAAGGGTGGTAGACACCGCGGCCTGGTAATTTAGCGCCAACATTTTCTATATTCAGCTCGTTAACAATAAACTGGGTTAACTCGAACAAACGATCCGATACCGCTTGCGCACGCGCAACCCATTCTGGCTCATCAGCCAAATACTCTGGGTATTTCTTTACCGCTGCCGCACATGAACCCGCTGGCGTTACGATTGGATAGTCATTACCTTCAAAAGCACGGATTAGTGATTTCATCGCTGGCTTGCTTGATTCGATATACCCGCTATTTAATGACGGTTGACCACAGCAGCCTTGCTCTTTCGGGAATATTACTTCGCAGCCTAACTGTTCTAGTAATAGCACTGTTTTTTTAGCTACGTTCGATTTAACGACGTCACATAGACAGGTTACAAAAAAATTAACTTTCATCATCTCACCTTGCTCACCGAGCTTATTTTTTTGGGCATGATATAAGTAAGCATGGTAAAAAACGAACGTGATTAGCACCCATAAATATGTCAATTGGCTATGCGGTGTGATCTTAACTTTTTGTTAGAAATAACAATTTAATTTAAAACAATGGGTTATATTTTTATATAGCTAGAAAGTGAGGTGTCATTAGATCAAATATGGAAACAATGAAGTTCGACATTAATAGTAATGTCGCTATTTTTGGTTTAGTGCAATTAGTCAGCAGTTATTGAGCTTAATACCATACTAAAAATAATGTTCAACAGAATGCTAAACCGAGTACTTAAAGAAAGTGCTTAGCAATAGATAGGACAAGGGATTTAAGCAGGCAATGATATCGTAAGAAAATAACGTATTATTACTTATAAATAGATAAACTCTATTTTTTGTAGTTGAATTTCATCAAAGTTATTTACTTAATTGTATCAAATCCATGAACCGCTTAATTTATCGATAATGCCGCACCATTTTATTACCGTGTATTATGACAATCACTGTTTCTAATACCGCTACAATCATTTATTGAACATTATAGTGATAAAGCTAAGTCATTGATTATATATCATTTGATGATTTACACTTTTTTACACGTCATTGTTTATGTCACATTTGTCGCCTATACGCCTAATTACATACCTCAAAAGAGGGGTGGAGTTTGTGGCTCAAGCTCTTACAATCCATCCCCCACAAGACACGGGTATTCGATAAACACAGGATTTTAGTTAACTGTACTTTATCAACAATACATTTATACAATATTATAAATAGACTCATGCATCGCTATTTAGGTAATCCGATAGATTGATAGTTTGAGCACACATGGAGTGGGTAGCAATGACATCCCTAATCTTGGCTATGATGCCAATTCTCGTCCTTATATGGATGATGACAAAAAAGAATGGTGTACCTTCGTACATTGCACTACCAGTAACAGCTTTGTTTGTGGCAACACTGCAGATTTTTTACTTCCAAACTGACCTGACACTTATTTGGGCAAACGTGATTGCCGGCAGTTTGTCAGCTATTACCCCAATATCGATTATTGCCGGGGCAATTTTGATGAACCGCATGATGTGTTTATCAGGCGCTGAAAATACTATCAGTCGCTGGTTAGAAGGCATCAGCCGTAATAAAGTTGCTCAGTTAATGATCATTGGTTGGGCGTTTGCCTTTATGATTGAAGGTGCTTCAGGCTTTGGTACACCCGCAGCGATTGCCGCACCTATCTTAGTTGGCTTAGGCTTCCCACCATTACAAGTTGCTATGTTAGCGCTCGTGATGAACTCGGTACCAGTATCGTTTGGTGCAGTGGGTACGCCAACCTGGTTTGGTTTTTCAAACTTAGGTTTAACTGATTCAGCACTGCTTGAAATTGGCCAGCAAACAGCGATGATCCACTTTGTCGCCGCGTTTGTTATTCCTGTATTAGCACTGCGTTTTGTCACATCATGGGCTGAAATCCGCCGTAACTACTTCTTCATTCTATTAAGTACATTGTCTTGTACTATCCCGTATTTCTTGTTCGCACAATGGAACTATGAATTCCCAGCGCTAGTAGGCGGCGCGATTGGTATGACTATCTCGATTGGTTTAGCCAAGTTAAACGTTGGTCTAGGTAAAGTAGCCGCAAGTGCTGACGATAACAATACAGCGAAAACAGTGATCAGCCGTGGCCAGATATTCAAAGCCATGACGCCGACAATTCTGTTAATCGTTATCTTAATTGTGACGCGTATTAAACAGCTTGGTATTAAATCAATGCTGACTGATGCGACTGAAGCATTCTCGGTATCGTTTGGTAGCTTTGGCGACTTTAGTGTTAGCCAAGCGTTAATCTTCAAGTTAAGCAACATCCTTGGTACTAACGTAGCTTGGGCTTATAAAGCGCTTTATGTACCAGCACTTGTTCCTTTCTTATTAGTGGTACTTATTTCTATCCCATTGTTTAAGCTTAAAAGCAGCATGGTTAAGCAAGTGTTTAGCGAAACGGGTAGCCGTATTAAAATGCCTTTCATTACCCTGATTGGCGCATTGATTATGGTTAAGCTGATGATGGCTGGCGGTGAAAACTCCCCTATCCTAATCATCGGTATGGCGTTCTCTGATTTGATGGGTACTAACTGGCAGTTTGCTTCCGCTTACCTTGGCGCGTTAGGTGCATTCTTCTCAGGTTCAGCGACGGTATCAAACCTCACATTTGGTGGCATTCAACAAACGATTGCAACAACCGTTGGTTTACCAGAAACAACTATTCTAGCCCTACAATCTGTTGGTGGTGCGATGGGTAACATGGTCTGTATTAACAATATCATCGCAGTATCGACTATCTTGGGTATCTCGAACAAAGAAGGTTACATCATTAAACGTACAGTTATTCCGATGATTATCTACGGTCTGATTGCAGCAGTAATGAGTACGCTACTTTAACGGTAACGTGTGACATTGCTTGTAGGTTAATGAGTGGGGGGCATCGCCCTGCTTGATAATTTTTTTAAATGAAAACCAACAGTGAGAGCTGTTGGTTTTTTTGGGTATATATTTAAGGGCATAAGATTAAAGGTGACGTATTTAACTATATTGAAATGTTTTATAACTCAAAACGTCTACATGCTTTTAATAATCAGAAATATCCGTTAGCGTCTTAAAAAGTAATACCTTTCTAGTTTAGAACTAGTCTATAAAAGACGAGTTTAAGCGAATAAAAGTATTCATATTGAAATTAAAATATCAAAAAGGACGTTAGAAATGGATAGTAATTTGATGGACAATTTTTTAACCACATTACATGCACATTCAAAAGACATAGGGATCACTAAGATTTACAATGAAGTATTAAAAATGAATGGCACGAAAGTCTCATCAGGTACATTCAGTAATAAATTCACACCGACATCTAAAGAACATAAATTAACGCTAACAGAGTTCATGTCGGTAATGAAAGTTTTAGAATTAGATGATAGTGGGCGTCATGTCAGTGTATTTACAGATATGTTAGAAGTTTTCAACTTGAAGTGTGACAAACACTACGTAGAACCGAATGTCTGTATAAATTATAAATCAATCTCAAATGCATTAGTCGGAACAAGTAAAGAACACGGTGATGTATCCAATGAAATACATGAAGCCCTAAAAAATAATAAAATTAGCCCTACTGAGATAATAAAAATTAAGAAAGAAATAAATGACGAGATTGATGCGTTAGTCAAATTGAAAGCTATTTTAATTAAAGCAAGTAACTCCAATGAACTCATAAAATAATACTATTTGTATCATATTTTAAAATGCATGGGTGATTTCTGCCCATCCATTAATATCCCGATTTATTCCCACCGACCATCCTCATACTTACGTATTTTATTAACACAGCTAAACCTGCTTCGCTCATCAAGTTCGAATGTGAAAACGGTCTATTGATTCACGTGTTCTACAGTTAACTACCACGTTATGATTATTCCATTAGCACTAGTGAGGTCGAACATAAGCTGCCTCTATCATAATTTAAACAGCATAAATACATGGATGGGATATGACAAATAAACTAACAAAGGAAGAGTGTAATGCTTTATTACATGAATTCAATACCTTTGAAATTGATGATGAAATCGAATTACCCAAAGAAATAGTTAATATATTGAAGAGCTACAATATTCATTCAGTAATAATGGAAAATGGAACAGTGTGTAACATTGAAGATTAACCTCATCAGCAAATATTTATAAGAGGTCGATTTAGCATTAATTAATAATACAAACTAAAGGTGAGGTTTCTATGACTAGGACATTAATAGATTTATTCAATTCAAATGCTGAAAATAAAACAAAAGAAGCAATGAGAATGCGCGCATATCATCGCGAAGAAGAGCTGCGCTTAGCAACCCATAAAACAGAAATGATGACGCAACAATTACAACAAGCAGCCATAAGATTGGAAGCTGTAGAGTTAATGTCTCAATATCAAAACTTGAGTGTAAGTCAGCAAACAAGAAGTATGCTTCAATTATCAACACAAACCACAATAGACATCGTTATTTAAGCACCATTAAACAGTCAAATATAATTGTAACCAACTGACATTAGTCAATTTAGTTACGTCCACCGACTGATAAAATAGCTCAATGGTAGATATAAGTTCTATCATAGTCGCAACGATGGACAAAATATTATTTTGAAAAGGAATAACTGATGGGATTATCAGATAAAGGATTAAAGACACAAGAGCAGCCAATATGTTTTACCTGGCGCTTTGAAGCTGAATGGCCAGTCTTATCTGTCACTAAAAATATTGAGCAGTTTGGCTATACCGCTGCGTCATTCCAGTCTAAATTATATCTGTTTTCCGACATTATCCATCCCGATGATAGAAAGCGTATAACTGCAGAAGCGGATACTCTATTAGCAGCTAATACAGAATCGTTTAAACAAGATTATAGAATCATCACCCATAGCGGTGAAATCCGAGATGTATGTGTTTATTCCGGCGTCCTTAAGCCTGGCGACCACACTATATTGTATTCTATCGTCCATGATAAAACCCTGCAGCGCCAAGCCGAGGCAGCCTTAGTCAAAAGTGAACAGCAATTTAGAACCGCGATTGAAACGACATCGGAAGGTTTTTTGATCTTTGATAATCACTTCAATATCACTTTTGCCAATCATGCTCTGTGCCAGTTAACCGGGTATAAACTCGCTGAATTAAAAGCCAACTCTCTCATTTATTACATAACCCCTGAATTCAAACATATTTTTACACCATCTTTGAACAAGCTAGGTATTCAACGGCATTGGCATGAAGATTTTATCATTCGACATAAACATGGCCAGCCGTTAAATGTACGTTTGACAGCGACAGCTATGGATGATGGCTGTGGATTTTCTGCTTTCATTAGCAATATTACCGCCCATAAAAAAGCAGAAGTACAACTGCAAAAGCTCTCAAGAGCTGTCGAACACAGCGCCAGTTCTATTATGATCACCGATAAACACGGCATCATTGAATACATTAACCCGCGGTTTTGCGAAGTAACGGGCTACAGTGAATCAGAGGCTATTGGGCAGACCCCGAGTATTATCAGTACCAAAGAAACGCCACCGGCATGCCATGAAGAATTATGGAGCACCATACTTGCAGGTAAAAACTGGCATGGTGAAACCTTTAATCGGACTAAACTCGGTGCGTATTACTGGTCACTGATGTCGATCTCTCCCGTGATGGATGATCAAGGTGAGATAAGCCATTTTATTAGTGTCAGTGAAGACATCACCACACAAAAAGATCAGCAGATTAAGATAGAGAAAATTGCCCTATACGATCCGTTAACAGGATTAGCTAATCGACGTTTATTGTATGATCGCCTAAATCAATCAGCTGAGATCTTACATCGCCAAAAAGACGCGGGGATCGGAGTCATCATGCTTGACCTAGATCACTTTAAAACCATTAATGATACCTATGGTCATGACGTGGGTGATGAGTTGTTAAAAGAGGTTGCGCATAGGCTCACTGACTGCGTGCGTTCAGAAGACACCGTTTCTCGCCCTGGTGGGGACGAATTCATGATCTTACTGCAGGATGTATTTGCGCCAGAGATTATTAAACCTGTTGCACAAAAGATCCTGAAGTCTCTTCGTCGTGGTATCAACATTGAACCATACACCTTTCACATCACCTGTAGCATCGGGATTAGCATCGCTCCATTACATTCCCATGAATCGAAAACATTACTGAAATATGCCGATCTAGCCCTTTATAAAGCCAAAAATTGTGGCCGTAATAATTTCCAGTTCTTTGACACTAGTATGCATGTGAAACATCTAGAGATAAGTAGAAGGTAATAATGAATTAAGAGGGCACTAACAATCACTTTCTTTCGTGATGTTATATGTATTTAACGCACCCGTTTTAAATGAAAAGTCGACCTCTTTACACATTGCATGCGTTGACGATGAATAGGCTATTTTTCCTGTCGCATGCACGACATTATCATAATTCGATGTAACCACTATTTTACTTTGTAAATCACCACTTCCAACACCAACCTCAGCCATTAAATCAAAAGCATCAATCCACTTTTCCTTTACCGCCATCTGTAACATGACACTTTTAGCTGACGCAGCCACTTCCTTAGGTTCGGCATAAAATTTATTGTAACTAAGGTAGCTTAAAGCTAATAAAACGAGGATGGATAATATGCTACTTTTATTCATTGAGTGGCCTTAACACGAAAAAACACATCCTTTATTCTATAACCCTTTTGAATGAACACAACAGTGAGACAACTCTTTAGTGGTACCTTTGCATTTAATTACACAGCACGGATTTTACAACGGTGTATGGCGCTATATAAGAAGAATGAGAAAGGAGGGGTATGAAAAGAGTAAGGCTTAATATTAAACGATCAAAAAAATCCCACTTACTGCAAATAAGTGGGATTTCACACAAAAGATAATGAATTTCTTTTATGATTTAGACTTTCGCCTGCATGGCAGGTGTATCTTGCTAATACGCCGTCATTATATTAGCTAAGCTAATATCGTATAACTCGTAAAAATACCTGATAGTCACCAATATCTGCAGTCAAATACCATAAAAATACGAAAATGCGGGGAATGATCGGTGCTTACTCGCCTAAACTAACCCAGTGATCAATTAAATAACGTGAAACCGAATCAACTCTAGGTACTTTAAAACCAGGCGCGTCATCACCCCACTCTCCAAACGATTGTAATTCTGCTCGGGAGAACCAGCGCGCATCATCAATTTCATGTTTATCGACTTGGATATCATCGCTACAGGCGTCAGCAATAAAACCGAGCATGATAGATGACGGGAACGGCCAAGGTTGTGATGCTAAATACTGCACATTAGTGACCCTGATCCCCGACTCTTCCATCACTTCACGCGCGACTGCTGTTTCTAATGTTTCACCTGGGTCAACAAAACCCGCTAGCGTTGAATATACACCTTCTGGCCACTCAACTTGGCGTCCTAGTAGACAACGCTCAATTCCATCGGCAAATAATTTACGCACCACCATGATCACAGCAGGATCGGTACGCGGAAAAGTTTGATGCTGGCAATCAGGATTAGTACATAAACGTGCATGCCCTGCCGCTACAGGCTTGTTCACGATGCCACAACGACCACAAAAACAATGTGAACGATGCCAAAAAGCGAGACCTCGAGCTAGCGCCATTAATGAAGCGGATGGATTATCTAACATCACCGTCATTTTGCGTAGATCGCGAAACTCACCTTCAAGCAAAAATACTGCAACTAACGCTTCATCCACATGGGTCAAATCCAACGCAAAGTAAGGCGTACTGGCAGTTCTTTCATCCAATCCTAAAAATACAGCGTCAGTTAAATCAAGATGTTGAACAGCATCAAATGTTAAAAACAGTGCTGAACTATCAGCTTGGCTAAAATAGTTTTGGTCTGTATGAATTAATACCCAACGGCTATCATTATTCTTTTGGCTTGCTAGCCACTCAGGGCTTTTACGTTGATTCGATGCACGGTCGAGTAACATCTCAGTATATTTAAGCATTATAATCTTCCTTGCCTGTTTGCTTTTCGATGAACCGTAATTTAACTAAAATTGTCAGCTTGGCGTTGATAAAACTGATAGATATGTTCAATAAACAGTTTCACTTTTAATGGCTGTAATTTGGTATACGGATAAATAGCGTAAATGCCCAATGATTTAGCCACTTGTTGCGGTAATACCTCAACTAAAGTACCCGATTGTAAATCATCGGCCACCAGCACTTTAGGGACATATATCAGGCCTAAATTAAACAACGCCGCTTTGCGTAATGCCGCCGAATTATTGGCACTGAAATTACCCGAGATCTTAACGCTGTAGTCTGCTTCTCGGCCTTTAAATAGCCATTCATTCGCGCCACTTTCCTGCTGACTATAAGCCAAGCAATTGTACTTATCTAAATCTTGAGGACGTTTTGGAGTGCCGTTTTTAGCTAAATAGGTTGGTGATGCGCAGATCACCCACTGCGCTTGCACCAGACGCCGCGCAATATAACTCGAGTCTTGCAGCGCACCAGTGCGGATAGCCAAGTCAAAGTTATTATCAATCAAATCAACAAAGCTATTATCTAAATCCATGTGGATATGAATATCGGGATAACTAGCACTAAAATCTGCAATCGCTTCCGCTAATATTATTTCGCCAGACACGGTCGGCACAGTTAAGCGAATTGAACCCGATAAGCTATCCCCTAGCCCATTCATGGCATCAACGGCACCTTGCACAGATTGATAAATGGTTCTGGCATGTTCAAAAAATACTTTGCCCGCTTCCGTTAATGTTAACTTACGCGTGGTACGGAAGATCAGCTGTACACCCATCTCTTTTTCTAAACGGGTGATGTGTTTACTCACCACTGACTTCGTTAAACCAACAATATCAGCCGCTTTACTAAAAGAACCTTGCTCTATTAGGTGATAAAAAATTAAAAAATCATCGGTACTTCGCATTATTGGTCCACTTTATGAAACAGTCATGTGTAATCGGGCTAGTATATCAAACAGTGCTAGATCGGTACTATATACAAACAGTATAAATACTATGTTTAATCTCGCATCATTACTAAATTTAAATAAACATAATGTGGCACATTAACGACAAAATAAAAATAACATAGCTGCATTATCAGGAGCCTATAATGTCTGACCCGTATCACGTATTAATTAGCAAATTACGCCAGTCCATCGATGATAAATGTATTATCACCGACCCTACGCTAACTTTAGCTTATGGAACGGATGCCAGCTTTTATCGCTTAATACCAAAGCTGATCTTACAACTGGCTAATTTAGACGAAGTGGTATTGGTCATCAAGGCTTGTTATGACCTCGCTATTCCAGTGACATTTCGCGCAGCAGGTACCAGTTTATCAGGGCAAGCACTGTCAGACTCTGTGCTTATTATGCTTACATCAGATTGGCGCGAACATAAAGTACTCAACAATGGTAAACAAATCTGGCTACAGCCGGGTATTATCGGTGCTGAGGCCAACAAGATATTAGCCCCTTATCAACGTAAGATCGGGCCCGATCCAGCTTCTATCAACACCTGTAAAATTGGTGGTATTGCAGCAAACAATTCATCCGGTATGTGCTGTGGTACAGCGCAAAACAGCTATCAAACCTTAGCGGGTATGACAGTGGTATTGGCTGATGGCACAGTACTAAACACGTTAGACAGCTATAGCGTCGCGCAATTTAAAATCAGTCATAAAGACATGCTCGATGATCTAACCCAACTTGCCCAAGCCTGTAAAGACAACGTCGTATTAGCAGATAAGATCCGCCACAAATACCGCCTTAAAAACACCACAGGTTATAGCCTTAATTCGTTAACCGATTACAGCGATCCGATTGATGTATTACAGCATTTATTTATTGGCTCAGAAGGCACGTTAGGCTTCATTGCTGATGTTACTTACAATACGGTGATCGACCATAGCTTTAAAGCTACAGGTCTGTACTTGTTCGCAGATATTGAGCAAACCTGCTTAGCCGTGAGCGAACTTGCTAATACCAGTGTTGCGGCTGTGGAATTAATGGATAATCGCGCTTTAAACTCGGTTGCAGATAAACCGGGTATGCCAAGCTTTATTACTCAACTTGCTGCTGACAATAATACCGAAGCAGCTGCGCTACTCATTGAGATCCACGCAGAAAGTGATGCAGATTTAAACCAGCAAGTGATCCAAGTTAACACCTTAATTGACCAACTGAATCCAACCGAAGCAGTCGAGTTTAGTACGGATACCAAGGTATATAACCAACTGTGGGCGATCCGTAAAGAGTTATTCCCTGCCGTCGGTGCCGTGCGAGAAGTCGGCACGACAGTGATAATCGAAGATGTCGCCTTCCCTATCGAACAGCTCGCACCAGCAGTACGCGACCTAGAAGTTTTATTTAAGAAATATAATTACGATGAAGCGATCATTTTCGGCCACGCCCTCGCGGGTAACTTGCACTTCGTGTTCACCCAGGCTTTTGAAACAGAAGAGGAAATAACTCGTTACAGTGGTTTCATGGATGATGTGGCGCAACTTGTTGCTGTTGAATATCAAGGTTCACTAAAAGCAGAACACGGTACAGGCCGTAATATGGCGCCGTATGTCGAGCTTGAATGGGGCAGTGAAGGTTATGCCTTGATGCAAGACATCAAACGTATCTTTGATAAAACTGGTATTTTAAATCCCGGCGTGATCTTAAATGATAATAAAGACAGTCACATCACTGATTTAAAAGTGATGCCTGCGGCAGATGATATTATTGATAAATGTATCGAATGTGGTTTTTGTGAACCGGTTTGTCCATCACGGGAGTTATCGCTGACACCACGCCAACGTAATACCGTATACCGTGAAATCAGCCGTTTGCAACGCAGCCAAGAAGATCCTGTGCGCCTTGCTGAGTTAGAAAAGTCATTTAAATATCTCGGCATTGATACCTGTGCCGCAACAGGGTTATGCGCAGAGCGTTGCCCTGTTGATATAAATACTGGCGACTTGATCCGTAAATTACGCCAACAGCATTCTCCTATCGCTAACGTGATAGCTCGTTGGAGTAGTGATCATTTCGCCGGACTAACAAGTGCAACCCAAGCTAGCTTAACCGTCGCTAACGGTATTCACAGTGTATTAGGGACTAAAACCATGCGCACTGTGACCAAAGCAACTCACAAGCTCAGCGGTGGTGCGGTGCCATTATGGACACCAAGCATGCCGAGAGCAGCAGGTAAAGTGAAGCGATTAGCTAGCAATAATGAGCTAGCTCTGGCACATAAAAAGGTTGTTTACTTCCCTAGCTGCGCCGCACGTAATATGGGCACAGCCAAAAATGCCATGGATAACCGCCCACTGGCTGACGTGACTCAAGCTGTTCTACAGAAAGCTGGTATCGAAGTCATTATGCCAAGTAAGCTATCTGAAAAATGCTGTGGTATGCCATATAAGAGTAAAGGATTTGTGGACACTGCACTGAGTAAATCACAGCAGTTAGAAGCAGCGCTTTGGGAAGCGTCAGAGCAAGGTAAATTACCTGTGTTAATGGATACCAGTCCATGTGCTAGCACTAGTATTGAGCTGATGACCAAAGACATTGCCATCTATGAACCTTTCCGCTTTGTGGCAGAGTTTGTAATGGAACATGTGGATATTACCCCACAAGCAGAGCCTGTGATGCTACATGTGACTTGTACTTCACGTAAGCAAGGTTTAGCTAGCGTGATGGAGAAAGTCAGTCGCGCCTGTGCAACAGAAGTAATTATTCCAGAAGACATCCAGTGTTGTGGTTTTGCTGGTGACAAAGGCTTTACGACGCCCGAGTTAAACGCATCGGCACTATCACCATTAGCGCGCCAAGTCCCGAGTAATTGCAGCGAAGGTTATTCCAATAGCCGAACTTGTGAGATTGGCTTATCCGAGCACAGTGGCATTGAGTATCGCTCTATCTTGTATCTGGTAGATAAGGTAAGTGAGAAGCGAGTAGGTTAATCATACGAGTTAAGTGCTATTGTGGTTAGTACTTAACTTGTATGATGGATTAAGGTTGGCTACGGCCTACTTTAATCCTGTTACTTTTACTTTTACTTTTACTTTTACTTTTCAATACCAAATAATCCCCTACACTTCCCGTGCCTTTACCCACTTCAACAAAGCTTTTTCGCAGATAAAATTGCAGCGCTTTTTCATTCTTCACCATGCATTTTAATATCTGCGGTCTGCCATTTAATTTACTCAGCATGGTTAACAATCTCGTTCCCACACCAATGCCTTGTGAATCCTCTGCCACAAACAAATGATGAATAAAATTATCTGGCTCATAAACGGCAATAAAGCCCAGCAACTTGCCATCCGCTATAGCTAAATAAAGAGTGTCATCGGTGATATGTTCATCAAAATCTTTTATCTGGTAGCCACTGCTATCTAGCCACGTAAATGTTGACGTTCTCGTCACCATATACAACGCACGTAATGCCGGTAAATATTCAGGTGAATATGCGACCACTTCCATATCTATTATTCCTATACTATCTATCCCATACAATGAACGTGTTAGCGCAAATCGGTACGGTGGATGCCATAAATAGCGTGATCGATGATGTCGCCATTGATGTTTTCATAATTACTGATGATGCCTTCTAAGCTCATATTCAAACGTTCACATACTCTGCGACTGGCGGTATTTTCAGCTGCCGTGCATATCTCGACTTTATCCATATTTAACTCAGAGAATGCGTATTCGATTAAAAAACTGACCGCTTTGGTCATGATGCCCATACCTTGATATTTTTGGCTTAACCAATAGCCTACTTCGACCTTTTTTAATTCTTCATCAATATTATTAAAACTGACATTACCCACCACAGTATGCTGATAAATCAACGCGCACGTCATTGATTTCCCCTCAGCATAACCTTGCAATGACTTACGCACGAATTCAAGAAAGAAGGCTTCATTATGGGCATGTGTCGCCCATCGTAACCATTTAGATAAATATGCCCGCTCTTCAGTGACGATATCTAAATAACGTCCCGCAAATGACGGTTGTATGATAGCTAGCTGTAAATCAGGACCAATATTTAGTGTAAACATTAGCACTCCTTAATATAATTTATATACTTTCATACTAAAGCTTACTAATACCCCAAACAAGGTAGCCGATCACATATATAACATAAACATATTTTGCTTGAAAGCTAACTACACGATGAGTCACTCTGGGTATGATTAATTTAGGTATAACAGATGATGTTATGAATGGTCATCGGTTTATCAGTCATATTACGATAACCGTGATGCTGGTCTGCGTTAAATTTAATACGTTCGCCTTGCTGCAAGCGATGCCATTCTTGTTCAGTACCATCCGCAGCTCGCGCTAAGTAATATTCCATCGCGCCATCAACTGCAATGATGTGCTCTATCACACCCGCATTATGTGGCGCCGAGATATGCTGACGTTGCGGGTCTAACGTTATCTGAAACACTTCAATCTTAGTCACCGCATCATAAGGAAATAGCGTCACAATCTTAATATCATGCTCGTTATTTTCTAGCGTATTTGTAGATACAGACGTCTGAGTTGTCGCCAGCCCTAAGTCGGTTAAAAAATAAGACAGCGGCAACTCAAAACCATTAGCTATATTCCATAATCGCACCACCGTTGGGCTCGATTCGCCGCGCTCGATTTGTCCGAGCATCGCTTTAGATACACCAGTATGCTGACTGGTTTTATCTAAGCTCCAACCTTTATTACTGCGCGCGGCTTTAAGACGAGAACCGAGCGATGCATGAATATTAATAATAATGCCTCTTGTGAATGAAATAGCGATAATAGTAATGATACCAATCACGATAGAAACTGCGATTAATGGCACTAAACAATGATGACATTAATAATAGCCCTTGTGCGTTATAACATACAGTGTTATTTTGCAGACACAGGTCGTGCGCTATAACGCACAGTGAATTGTCAATGCAACACCAATATGGATTTCATCAAGGAGAAGTAGAACGAATGAATAGTGTCATTTTAAACCGCGTAAACATGGGCTTCATTGCAGCTTTGGTCGGTTTCACCAGTTCTATTGCCCTTATATATCAAGCTGCCACCAACCTCGGTGCTGACTTAGTCATGGTTTCAAGCTGGGTTTTTGCGCTAGGACTTGGTATGGGCATCACGTCTATTGGCTTATCTATATATTATCGCACGCCGCTATTAATCGCCTGGTCTACACCGGGAGCGGCATTGCTCATAACCAGTACTCAAGGTTTTAGTATTAACGAAGCTGTCGCCGCTTTTATTTTCTCAGCCAGCTTGATTACACTGTCGGGCATATCAGGGTTATTTGAAAAATTAATGAACCGCGTGCCATTACAAATAGCCAGTGCCATGTTAGCAGGGATCTTACTGTCTTTTGGTATTGAGGTATTCAATGTCATGAATCAGTCTCCGCTACTCGTCGGTCTAATGTTTATCAGCTTTTTGATAAGCAAAGCGCTTGCGCCTCGTTTTGCCATGTTGACTATTTTAATTGTCGGGATAGCCTCTGCATGGTTACAAGGACTGTTTGTCATACCTGAGTTATCGTGGAGCTTAGGACAACTGGTCTATGTCGAACCTGAGTGGAATATTGCAGCACTCATCAATATCGGTTTACCGCTATTTTTAGTCACGATGGCAACCCAAAATATGCCCGGCATTGCAATTTTGAAAGCCCACGGTTACCACGCGCCGGTATCCAAATTAATGACGGTAACGGGCGTAACCAATATCCTCATCGCGCCTTTTGGTGGTTTTGGTATTAATTTAGCCGCGATCACAGCCGCAATATGTATGTCAGAAGATGCCGATAAAGACCCCAAAAAACGTTACTGGGCAGCAGCCAGTGCGGGGGCTTTTTATCTATTAATGGGGTTATGCGCGCTAAGTCTGATGACCTTGTTCAAAGCAATGCCTACAGCCTTAATCATGGCGTTGGCGGGGATAGCCCTGTTTTCCACTATTGGTGGCAGTTTACAGCATGCCTTTATTGAATCACCTTATAAAGAAGCCGCACTGATGACCTTTTTAGTCACCGCGTCAGACTTTACCTTATGGAATATAGGATCGGCATTGTGGGGGGTTGTTGCAGGATTAGTCACCATCTCAGTCACAGCATTGCTTGCAACTAAAAAGGGGTCGTAATTGTGATTACGTTCCCCTCTTTTTATAAACTTAATTATAAATTAATACATGTTATTAAGCTTGCTGCTCTTGCTCATCGGATTCAAACCAACGGTAAACAAGACCTGCTAATATCGCACCAACAATTGGGGCAACCCAGAATAACCACAGTTGTGACATAGCCCAATCACCTTGGAAAATAGCCACCCCAGTACTACGTGCAGGGTTAACTGAAGTATTGGTAACAGGAATACTAATTAAATGGATCAAGGTTAAACCAAGACCAATGGCAATCGGTGCAAAGCCAGCTGGAGCACGTTTGTCCGTTACGCCTAAAATAATAATCAAGAACATAAACGTCATGACGATTTCAGTCACTAATGCCGCAATTAAGGTATAACCACCCGGAGAATGTTCACCATAACCATTCGAGGCGAAACCAGCACTGGCATCAAATCCAGCTTGACCGCTGGCAATGACATATAAAGTTGCTGCACCGGCAATGCCACCTAGCACTTGTGCTAAAATATAAGGCCCAAGTTCAGCTGCAGAAAAGCGACCACCAGACCAAAGTCCGATTGAAACAGCTGGATTTAAATGACAACCTGAGATATGGCCAATCGCGAATGCCATTGTTAATACTGTCAAACCAAAGGCCAGTGACACACCTAATAAACCAATGCCCACATCAGGAAATGCCGCTGCTAATACCGCACTACCACAACCACCAAGGACTAACCAAAATGTACCAATAAACTCAGCACCGAGCTTTTTTGTTAATGCCATTATTTATTTCCTTATATATTTTCATTACCACTTATCATCATTGAAAGTAGTTTCATTCGAAACTATCATTCTACAACGTAATTGATCAAGTGGGTGATCGCACCTATTTGAAATACATAAATAAACACCGCACAACAATAAAATAACCAGTGCTTACCAAGCGTTTAAATATTAACACTTTTAATATTTACATTTAGCTTAGTTCACAATTTATCGTTCTGTGACATCGATTAAAATAATTAAAACGTCAGTTTTGCGCCTATGCTAACTTGTCCTTGCCACATTAAATCCGCATCAACCAGCCACTTACAGTTGCCGCTATTACAAAATAGCGACTGCGAGCTACTAATAAACGTGGCATACCCACGCACATCCGCAAACAGCGCAAAATTTGAAGTAAATTGATACTCAGCGCCACCGCCAATACTCATAGAGAAATTAGTTTCATTAGAGAAGCCATTATCTGGGCGCATCTGCGTTAAGCCAGCACTGGTAGTAATATAAGGTCTAAATTTACCTTGGGGGAAGTACAATGCCCCCCCCAAATGTAAGTAGTCAATGTCTAGCTTAGTTATTTCAGGTTGATTTAAATTATCGCCAATACTAAATTCTGTCGATTGATGACTATAAAGTAAATAAATACTGCCCGGATCTGACGTTGTCACGCCAGCCATCACCCCCCAATGCTCAGACTCTGCAATCTTAACCGAGCTTTCTGCTTGGCTGGTGCTATCTACAGTAGAAAAGTCACTGGTTCCAAAAGCGTAACCACCAAACGGCGCGACAAATGATTCTGCGGCCACGCTCCCAGAGTGCATCAACACACTCATAGCCAACAGGCTAACGCTAAGTCTTTGCTTGTACTTCATCATACATCCTGTAATAACGTGATTGACTGTTAAAAATATAGCACTACAACAAGTTTAACTACATAAACGGGATCATTTTTTAACAAAAAACTATATACTCCCCTGCTTAACCACCCTTGGTTTCATCATTCGAGAGACAGATATGCTGCATCAGACGTTACAACACTACTTTGGTTATGATCAATTCAGAGAAGGCCAAGAAGCTGTCATTAACAATATCGTCAAAGGCGATTCAAGTGCAGCCATCTTTCCAACGGGATCGGGTAAATCGTTATGCTATCAAGTTTCCGCATTACATCTGCCTAATCTGACCTTAGTTATTTCACCGTTATTAGCTTTGATCCAAGATCAACTGCTATTCTTAAAAAAGCACAATATCGCTGCCGCTAAAATCGATTCGAGCATGTCCGTTGATGAAGCCCGCGATACCATGTCGAAAGTACGTGAAGGCGAAGTGAAGATCTTGATGATCTCGGTAGAACGTTTGAAGAACGAACGCTTTCGAAAATTCATCAAGCAAGTTCCAATCTCATTGTTAGTAGTCGATGAAGCGCATTGTATTTCAGAGTGGGGGCATAACTTTCGTCCCGATTACCTGAAACTACCGCAATACCAAAAAGAACTGAATATTAAACAAGCCTTGCTATTAACCGCAACAGCAACACCTGCTGTTATTAAAGACATGGAAACCAAGTTTAATATCGCCCCTGAAAATATTATTAAAACCGGTTTCTATCGCGCTAACCTTAGCTTGTTAATGCACCCTATCGCTCAAGACAAAAAGCTTCACGCACTAACGCGCTGGCTAGGTAAGAAGTCTGGACAAGCCTCTATTGTCTACGTCACTCTACAGAGAACCGCAGAAGAGCTTGCTGGTGCCTTGCAAGAGTTTGGTATTGAAGCGGTCGCTTATCATGCTGGTATGCCCACTGATATCCGTGAAGAAGTGCAACAAAAATTTATGCGCAATGGTATCGACTGTATTGTTGCGACGATCGCTTTTGGTATGGGTATTGATAAAAGCAATATCCGCAATGTCGTACATTTTGATTTACCAAAATCGATTGAAAACTACAGCCAAGAAATTGGTCGTGCAGGCCGTGATGGCAACGACTCGCAATGCCTAGTACTAGCCAACTTAGACAACCAAAGCATCCTCGAAAACTTTGTTTATGGTGATACACCTGAGCTGAATGGGATTGAAGCTGTACTGAGCGAGATCCAATCTGCGGGCACAGAGTGGGAACATACTTTATACGGACTATCAATGAGCAGCAACCTGCGCCAAGCACCGTTAAAAACCTTGCTTGTGTATTTAGAAATGCAGGGCATCATCAAGCCTCTGTATTCTTACTTCGCTGAATACCGTTTTAAGTTCTTAAAAGACCCTGCGCAAATACTGAATCAATTCACTGATGAAAAACGTGTCTTTATTGAAGAAATATTTAACGCATCACCAGCGAAACGAACTTGGGCAACCGTTAACTTTGAGCGCATGAGCGAAGGTTATCAAGAACAGCGTAGTCGCGTGATCACTGCGCTAGAATTTTTGCATGAACGCAATAACATCGTGTTGGAGAGTAAATTGATGACCGATGTATATCAAATATTAAACTCACGTTTTGATAGTCAACAATTAGCCACTAACTTGCATAAGCAATTTGCTAATAAAGAGCAAAGTGAAATTAAACGTGTGCATGCGGTTGGTCAATACATTCAAAGTGCGCAATGTTTAAGTAAAGGCCTATCAACTTACTTTGGTGATGATAAAGCACCACTCCAATGTGGCACGTGCTCTGTCTGTCAGGGGCGTATTGCACAGCTGCCACAACCAGCAAGTATGCCAGCATTATCCGTAGAACACGTCACAGAGCTAAGCCAAGCGTTTATTAGTGCTTGTGATAAACGCCCTACGCCCGTATTAATCACACGTTTCTTATGCGGTATCAGCACACCATTATTCATGAAGATGAAAGCAAAGAAGATCAGTAACTTTGCAGCATTGCAAGCTTACCCTTACCAGCAAATACTAACGCTACTAACCAACAATAATTTTACTTCCGCATAAAAAAATAGCGCTACAGATACTGCAGCGCTATTTTCAATTCATTGTTGCAAACTAAACTTGCAACGCTTAACCACTATTTATCATAGCAGCTAGTTATTCGTAACGTCTTATAGCGCTTGAAGTGCTAGCTCATAGTTAGCTTCGTCAGTAATTTCAGCTACTAATTCACTGTGTGTCACAACACCTTCAGCATTGATACATACTACAGCACGTGTTGTTAAACCACGTAATGCGCCATCAGGGATAGCAACACCGTAAGCTTCAGCAAACTCAGGGCTACGGAATGTTGATGCGTGTTGCACGTTTGCAATGCCTTCAACTTCACAAAAGCGACCTGTCGCAAATGGTAAGTCTGCAGAAATACATACAACAACAGTATTTTCTAATGCTGCTGCAGCTTCGTTAAATTTACGCACGCCAGCAGCACATACAGGCGTATCGATACTTGGGAAAATATTTAGTACAACTTTCTTACCTTGTAAGCTAACAAGTGTTAAATCAGACAAGTCGCCAGCTGTTAATGAGAATGCCGGTGCTAGTGAACCAACCGCTGGAATAGAGCCTAGGATGTTTACAGCATCACCTTGAAAAGTAACTTGAGTCATATTTTTATCCGTTTAATTAAATGAGTACTATTAATTTAAATTATTAAATTGATCTAGATCAATTTAGTGAAGTGAAATATATACCCTTGTGCGATTGCTGTATACGTCCAGTATGTAAGAAATTGTCAGGTCATACCTATTAGTTATTTTTAGTTCTTTATTTAGACCTTTGTTATCCAATTTATATGATGATAAAAAAAGGGCGATACATTAACTGTATCGCCCTTTTTGTACCTAGCGGTTAACTACTGAGTAGCTAACCTCACGGTAAGGATATTAAACAAGTTTTTTAAGTGCGTTAGCAACGAATTCAACTTGTGGACCAATCACTACTTGAACAGCAGTTTTACTTGGCTTGATTACACCTGGTACGTGGCGCTTAAGTTCAGCGTCATTTACTAGAGATGAGTCTTTAACATCAAGACGTAGACGTGTCGCACAGTTATCAACGTGTACTAAGTTGTCTTTACCACCAACAAGTTCGAAAACTTTAGCAGCAACTTCAACATGTGAAGCTTTACCAGCTTTAGCTGGAGCAGCTGCTTCTTCGCCTGCGTCTTCACGACCCGGAGTTTTAAGGTCAAACTTAACGATGATAGTACGGAACGTTACATAGTAGATTACGAAGAATGCAGCACCTTGAACTAGTAGCATATACCACTGAGTTGCAAGTGGGTTACGTGATGATAATACTAAATCAACCAGACCCGCACTGAAGCCGAAACCTGCAATCCACTGCATTGAAGCAGCGATGAATACAGACACACCCGTTAGGAATGCATGTAGTACGAATAATACAGGCGCAACGAACATGAATGAGAATTCTAGTGGCTCAGTAACACCTGTGAAGAATGTTGCAAAACCAGCAGCCATCATGATAGATGTTACTTTCGCTTTGTTTTCAGGTTTAGCTGTATGGATGAACGCTAACGCTGCACCTAATAGACCAAACATCATGATTGGGAAGAAACCAGCTTGGTACATACCAGTAACACCAACAGTTGCGTTGCCGTTTTCTAGTGATTGTGCGCCACCAAGGAAGTTAGGGATATCGTTAATACCAGCAACGTCAAACCAGAATACTGAGTTTAATGCATGGTGAAGACCAACAGGGATAAGCATACGGTTAAAGAACGCATAGATACCAGCGCCTGTAGGACCCATATCTTTAATGCTAGTACCGAACGTTACTAGACCATCAAAAATCATTGGCCAGATGTACATAAGTACAAATGATACACCCATCATTACGAAAGAAGTTACGATAGGAACAAGACGGCGACCACTGAAGAAGGTAAGTGCTTTAGGCAGCTCAACTTCACTGAAGCGGTTGTAAAGTTCAGCAGAGATAACACCAACTAGGATACCAACAAATTGGTTGTTGATTTTACCGAAGGCTGCAGAAACTTGGTCAGCGCCAACACCTTGGATAGCAGCAACTGCACCCGGTGAAAGTAGCGTTGTCACAACGAGGAAGCCAACAAGACCAGCAAGCGCGGCTGAACCGTCTTTGTCTTTTGACATACCATAAGCAACACCAACAGCAAATAGAAGAGACATGTTATCAATGATTGCAGCACCAGATTTAATGAAGAATGCAGCAAGCATGCTTTCACCGCCCCATGCTACAGGGTCAATCCAATAACCAATACCCATTAATACAGCAGCAGCAGGTAGAACTGCCACTGGAACCATCAGTGCACGACCAATTTTTTGTAAATAGCTAAACATACAGCCATCATCCTTATCTTAAGTTTAAAATCCAATTAAATGTTTTGTTCTTGTTATGAAACTGTAGCAGTTCCATTAAAAGAACAGACTTTGTACTTACCTCACAACTTATTTCGTAATGTAAAGTAAGAGCGCGTTAATGACAAACCAAATTCACCTTTAATTCACTGCATTGTGATCTAATTCAACCATTTGAGCATAAAAAGACAAGTTTTGATGGCTGGATCCGAAAACTTAATTTACAATTAAAAAAAAGTATCAATTATCACTTAAAAACTATAGAGAGTATCGCATGAGATTAATCCCTTTAATTACCCCTGCTCAAGTCGGTCGCTGGAGCGCTGCTTATATCGTTAATAAAATTAACGCGTTTAACCCAACAGCAGATAAACCGTTTGTTTTAGGTCTACCAACTGGCGGTACTCCTCTTACTACGTATAAAGAACTAATCAAATTATACCAAGCGGGTGACGTTAGCTTCAAACACGTAGTTACTTTCAACATGGATGAATACGTAGGTATAGATAAAAATCACCCAGAAAGCTACTACACATTCATGCACAGTAACTTTTTCGATCACGTAGATATTCAAGAAGAGAACGTTAACCTACTAAACGGTCAAGCTGAAGATTTAGAAGCTGAATGTCAGCGTTACGAAGATAAAATCAAAAGCTACGGTCAAATTAACCTGTTCATGGGTGGCGTAGGTGTTGATGGTCATATCGCATTTAACGAACCAGCATCATCACTGGCTTCACGTACACGCGTTAAAACACTAACCGAAGATACGCGTATCGTTAACTCACGTTTCTTCGACAACGACATTAGCCAGGTGCCAAAATTAGCACTGACTGTTGGTGTTGGTACACTATTAGATTCAAAAGAAATTTTAGTGTTAATCACAGGCCACAACAAGGCATTAGCACTTGAAGCTGCTGTTGAAGGCAGCGTAAATCACCTTTGGACTATCTCTGCACTACAGCTACATGCTAAATCAATCATTGCTTGTGATGAACCAGCGACGATGGAATTAAAAGTGAAAACGGTACGCTACTTTAAAGAGCTAGAAGCACAAAACATTCAAAGCTTTATTTCGGAGTAAGTCTATGTATGCACTCACTAATTGTACTATCTACACAAACGATAGTGTGTTAACTGAGCACTGTGTAATTGTCGATGGTGAATACATTCATGACCTTGTTACACTTGCTAGTTGCCCTGCAGATATTGAAAAAATTGACCTTGCAGGCGCAAGCTTAACAGCTGGTTTCATTGACCTACAGCTTAACGGTTGTGGTGGGGTCTTATTTAACACTAACATCAGTGTTAAAACCCTTGAAATCATGCAAGAAACCAATGAACGATTTGGTTGTACTAGCTACTTACCAACATTAATTACGGCTACCGATAATGCAATGAAATCGGCTATCGAAACGATGACGGAATATTTAGCGAAGCACAGTAACCAAGCGCTGGGTTTGCATTTAGAAGGTCCTTACCTGTCCACAGCGAAAAAAGGCATTCACAGCATTGACCTTATTCGCCGTAGTGAACAAGCGATGATCGACCACATCAGCAACAACAGTGCCGTGATTAGCAAAGTAACCTTAGCACCAGAAAATACTGACCCTGTACACATTGAACAATTAGTTGCAGCAGATGTATTAGTATCTGTTGGTCACTCCAACGCGACTTATACTGAATGTATGCAAGGTTTTGATGCGGGGGCGCGCTTTGCTACTCACCTGTTTAACGCGATGACATCTATTACAGGTCGTGATCCTGGTGTGGTTGGTGCGATTTACGATCATCAAGACGTTTACGCCGGTATCATCGTTGATGGCCATCATGTTGATTACGCCAATGTGCGTATGAGCCATAGGCTGATGGGTGAAAAATTAGTCTTAGTGACCGATGCTGTTGCGCCAGCGGGTGCTAACATCGAATCTTTTGACTTCGTGGGCACAGAAGTGTTCTATCGTGATGGTAAATGTGTTGGTGCCGATGGTACACTAGGCGGCTCAGCATTAACTATGATCGAAGCAGTTGAAAATACAGTGAAACACGTTGGCTTACCGCTAGACGAAACACTGCGCATGGCAAATCTATACCCAGCGAAAGCAATCGGTGTAGAAGACAAACTTGGTAGCATTGCAAAAGGCAAAGTGGCCAATTTAACAGCCTTTGATGCGGACTTCACTGTTATCAAAACGATCGTCAACGGACAAGTGAAAAGCTTCTAATTATGAAACATAGCCCAGTCGCCAATATTGAATTTATAAAACAAGTGAATACCGCCTCTGTTTATCGCCTTATCGATGAGCAAAAGCAAATTTCACGTGTTGATTTAGCAAAACTTAGCGAGCTAGCGCCTGCTAGTATTACTAAAATGACACGCCAATTAATGGCGTCTGGGTTAATTAAAGAGGTTGCACAACAAGCCTCTACAGGCGGTCGACCAGCCATCTCACTAACTTGCGAGATAGATCCATTTGTCTTTCTTAGTTGTAAACTTGGTCGTAATAATTTAACTATCGCCTTGCATGATATTGCAGGGACTAAGCTGAACGATTATCGTGTTGCGTTAAGCACTGCACCAAACAACGATGTGATCCCGTTTTTATTAGCACACATAGCTGATTTTATTAGCGCTAATATCAACTCAGCAAAACAAACTCTGATCGCCATTGCAGTGACATCTCCAGGTTTAATCGACCGAGAGTCTGGCACTATTGTGTATTTACCGAAGCACAACTTGAAAGATATCAAACTCGGTAGCATGCTCACTGAAACATTTAATGTGCCCGCTTTTATTGCCAATCATACCCAATCGTTATCCTTGGCTGAGCTATATTTTGGCGCCGCGCAAGATTGCGAAGACAGCGTCTTACTGTCGGTACATGATGGTGTTGGCTCTGGCATTATAAATAACGGTAAAATCTTTACGAACTACAACAACCAAGTCGGTGAAATCGGACATATTCGCATTGACCCACTCGGTTTGCCTTGTCACTGTGGTAGTCATGGTTGCTTAGAAACCATCGCCTCTAATGAAGCAATTCTGAAACAGGTAACGGGGTTAATTAAGCAAGGTCATGAAACCTCATTAACGCTTGAAGAGTTAAGCATTGAAGCGATTTGCAGCGCAGCAAACAACGGTGATGAATTAGCCGTGCAAGTATTGCAGCGTGTGAGTAAATTACTCGGCCAAGCAATCGCTATTATTGTAAACCTATTTAACCCACAAAAGGTGTTAATTAAAGGCGAGATCGTCGCAGCAAAAGCACTTATTTTCCCTATTATTGAACACAGCGTACAACAACATGCTTTAGGCAGTTTCGTACCGAATCTCGTAATAAGTGAAGCTGAATTTCAAAATGAACCATCAATGGCTGGTGTTGCGTTAGTGCGTAAATCACTATTAGAAGGTACCTTACTAAGCTATATCATCAATGAACAAGACGCTTAATCTAGTTCTATTTAGTTAAGTATCGTTCTGTGTAGCCCAGCATTCGTAAATAATAATCCCCCCAAATGACATCAGTGCGTTTGGGTTCTACCTTCTCCCACAGCTTATCATTATTACTTTTATTTGTTATAATCCACTTTATTCAGCGCTGCTGAAACATCCCTTTATTGACTATTAATGAGTATCGATATGCATTTTGATGACAATATCCGCATGGTTTTCTCAACCGAAACTGGCCGTATTAAAGAAGAAAAACAAGTTGAAGTGGCACCTGAAGGTGACGGTATCGTGCGTATTCGCCGTGAAACTAAAGGCCGAAAAGGCAAAGGCGCGACGACAATTAGTGGTATCGACTTACCCGAGAAAGACTTAAAAGCACTCGCTAAAGAATTAAAAAAGAAAAGTGGCGTAGGCGGTAGCGTTAAAGACTTCATCATCGAGATACAAGGTGATCAACGTGACATGGCTAAAGAATTTTTAGAGAAAAAAGGCTATACAGTGAAACTCGCGGGCGGTTAAGTACTATCGTGAGCAATAATAGCGATAGACTAATATAACGAGCAGTAAAGGCAATTATCAATGCGCTAGATGCAAACATGATAGAACGTTGATAATGCCAGTATTTACGACCCTCTAATCATTTAGGTAGGGCCCAGAGTTACCACCTAGATAGTTAAACGCAGTATGATTACTTGTAGATATCTCTACTTCATGCTGCCATTCTATATACGTATTCGAATTTCCCAGTGGCAGGGGATATAAATACGGCATTGCATTATTGTCTATTTGACCATCAAAATAATGCCCGCCGCCCCTGTGATCATCAGGCCAATCAGGCTCCTCACCAGTATTACTACAACCGGACAAAAAGCCGAACATCACAATAGTTATCATCATAAGTTTCATCATTCACTCCTCATATTATTGCCCATACTACTAACGATGAATCAATTATAAATTAACTATAGCTCCAACAACGATAGCCGTCACTCTAACAGCACGCCTCTATACACCTTTAAAGACTTGTCATTTTTATCAAATCAAGGCACCATAACCTTGTCGGCAGTGATCGGATGATCCACTGTACGATTAAATTCTCAGGGCGGGGTGTAATTCCCCACCGGCGGTAATAATCAGGTATGCGACTTGTCGTAGCCTATTTCAGCCCGCGAGCGCCTAAGTGGTTACTATTTATAACATCAACTGATTTATAAACTTACCACTTAGGGTCAGCAGATCTGGTGAACGCTATGCCATATAGCCTAGTCCAGAGCCGACGGTAATGAACATATTCATCGAGTGTGTCTAAGTCCGGATGAGAGAGAATATAAGATACGTTAACGTCTGCCTTGGTAGATGGCTAATAACGTACCTCTAATTCTGCACGCCCTGATTCTGGAACCCAATATTTTTATAGTTGTATATTAAGGATTAAAACCATGAATCAGTCTTTACTTTCCCCTTTTGGCGACGCAATAACACGTGTTGAAACAGCACTAACTGCATTACGTTTAGGCAAAGGGGTTTTAGTTGTTGATGATGAAGACCGCGAAAATGAAGGTGATATGGTCTATGCGGCTGAGTCGCTGACCAATGAACAAATGGCATTACTGATCCGTGAAGGTAGCGGTATTGTTTGTGTTTGTCTACCAGATGAACGTGTTAAACATTTAGAACTCGCTCCTATGGTTGAGAATAACTCTAGCCAATACGGTACTGCGTTTACGGTAAGTATCGAAGCTGCTGTAGGGGTGACAACGGGTGTATCTGCTGCGGATCGTGTAACAACGATTAAAGCCGCGATTGCTGATAACGCCATGCCAAGCGATCTCGCACGTCCAGGTCATGTTTACCCATTACGCGCGCAGCCTGGCGGTGTATTAACACGTCGCGGGCATACCGAAGGCACTATCGATTTAATGAAACTAGCAGGGTTAAAACCTGCTGGCGTATTATGTGAAGTAACGAACCCTGACGGTACGATGGCGCGCTTACCTGAAATCATTACCTTTGGTGAAAAGCACGATTTACCAGTATTAACGATTGAAGATATTGTGACTTATCGTAATGCACTGTTAGAACAAGTAAGCTAAAAGATAACAAAAGGTAAGTGAATAGATAAAGGCATTGTAGCTTACCTACAGTGCCTTTTTAATCGTTATTCTGGCTGCTTATTCTAAGCCATAAAGCTGGATGATTAAATTAGTTGGTTGCGCTTGGTATGTTGCTACCAGCGGTAGCTTTAGGCTCAGTGTTAGACTCGGAATTAGGCTTACTGTCGACATTAAGAGTCGTCTCAGCCTTGCCTATTTTATGCATAGCAACTTTAATAAAGAACACCATAAACAACAAATCATTTAAGCCATAAATCGTATAGAAAATACCAGCAAATAAATCTGTTTCGTATAGAGTGAATAAGTTATTTGTTGCTAACCAATATACCCACGCACATACATACACCAACTTTTCGACGGCAAAAACTGACACTAACAAACGAATACTGCCTTTCGTCATAGCCGCAGCAAAGTAAGCCAGTCCCCATACCATAATCATCACTAAACCAAAGTTAGACATGACAACTGGGTCAGCCTCATTAATGGCGGTATTACTAAATAATTTTGAGAATGTCAGTACACCTGCAATATTAACCAAAGCCGCTAATATAAGGCCGTATTTAATTACTTTGCTATTCATTATGTTCCCTTATTAAATTTGCTATAAATATCTCGGTTTATGACAACAATATAAGCCATAAAATCCAATCTTATTTATCGCCACCTTTAAAATTTAATAATGATCACAACAATAACTTAATTATTTATCAATTCAGATTTGGTTCATCTCGTTTGTTTTAATATGCCACAGAGTTTACCTCAACGTTATCTAGGTTTAATCACAGATTAAAGTTATGAATCACTTCTTGCGAGTCCAGCAAAGTAACGTTTTGAAATTGTGATATTGGATCTGGAATAGTCAATGCATCAAACTGCACCGGATCATCATCAATCGCACTGCAACTAAACGCAACGGTATACTTTCCTGGTGGCAGGTAGCCAAAAGCATAATCACCAGTGCTTAAATCCACCGATGTTGATGTGTATGGCGAAAATGAGCCTATATCAGGTGGAACATCATTAAATGTATCATCGTCGGCATCAAAATTATCTACCAACTTACTACTATCTAAATCATGACCTGCATATAAATACACATAATTACCCGTGTCATTGATGCAACTACCTGCAGAAAATAAATCACTATCTACCGTGCCCTTCAAGGATGCAGCAGTATCATTATCAACGATAGTCACCCCATGTGGTTTTAAGATATAGCCATTATTATTACCAGTGTTGCCACGCATGACGAGAGATTTACGTAAGTCGAATTCGATAGTAAAACTTTGTACGGTTTCGTCTTTGACAGTGAAGCTGCCCAGCTTTAACTTATTACTCGGCTGCTTTAACTCATTGGTGCCATTACTATCATTCACATAACTTAAAGTTTTATTAGCCTCGATATGAATAATTAATTCTTTGTAATCGCCCACAGGTAATACTTGGTCAGTCAAAATTAAAGCGGAATTAGAGCCGGGGTAATCAAGTAGGTCTATTTGTTGATAATGATGACCAGCGCTGTCGTCATCCACAGCGACAATGATACGTGTGCCATCGGTTTTAATAAACTCTAACTGGTCGAATGCAATAACCACATTATCAGCACTATCAACTGGTGCATCGGAAACAGAAAAAGAAACCGTGAAATATGCGCTATCATCATTATCGCCACCACAAGCAGTGAGCAATAATGACAATACCAGTACAGAAACTTTAATGAATTTCAAAACATCACCCGTTAATGAATATTAATACATCAACTATAGCCTGTGACGTGATATATATCACTTAAACAAAGTAACAGTTAAACATAAATTTGCTTATTGTGGTTATTAAAAAAGGCCGTTATTTCGCTCACTTCTATCGGCTTACTAAAGTAATAACCTTGTCCATATTCACAGTTATGTTGTTGTAAGAATGCCAATTGAGATGGGGTCTCAATACCTTCTGCCACCACATCTAAATTCATGCTGTGTGACATTGTCATAATTGTTTCAATTAAAATATCATCACGCGTATGACCAATTTCATTGACGAATGAGCGATCTATTTTAATTTTATCGAGCTGAATACGAGACAAATAACTCAAACTTGAATAACCCGTACCAAAATCATCCAAAGCAATTTTAATACCCATGGCTCTAAATTGCGCAATTTTATCCAACGCAGACTCTCCGCCATCAAGCAATACCGATTCGGTGATCTCTAACGTCAATTGTTTAGGGCTAACATCATATTTTCTTAATGCATCTTCGATAATACCAATGAAACGCGTATCTTGTAGCTGTATCGGCGACAGGTTAACAGCCACTTCATCTATATCGATATTTTCATCAGCATGCCACACTGCGAGCTGACGGATAGCTTCACACACAACCCAGCGTCCAATCTCGATGATCAGTCCAGTCTTCTCAGCTAATTCAATAAACTGGAATGGTTGAACTAAACCGCGCGTTGGATGCTGCCAACGCACCAGGGCTTCAGCCAATCCATAATGACCCGTTTTTAAATTAATAATAGGCTGATAATGTAAGCGTAACTCATCATGTGATATCGCATTACGTAGCTCAGCTTCTAGTGCAAATAGTTCATGACCGGCCGTTTCCATCGCAGGTTTAAAGTAACTAATCTTACAAGCCATATCACCAACTTTTACCACCGCTAGATCAGCAAAATGCATTAACTTACTGGCATCTTTAACCGTATGTTCTTGGCTTATGACCACACCACAACGGGCCTGGCATGAATGCGTAATCGCACCGATTTGAACTGGTTTACAGATTGAATCTAAAATAGAATTAATTCTATTTTCTAGTAGTGCATGCTTGCGGTAAGGTAAAATCAGCACAAACTCATCGCCACACCAACGGCTTACTTCTTCACCTTCTAAGCATAAAACGCTTAAGCGATTAGCTATCTCAATTAATAATTCATCGCCAATGTCATGACCGAACCTATCATTCAGCACACCAAAATTATCAATATCAACCAGCACGACAGCAAAGGGGCCATGCTGCTCCGAAAGGCGTTGTTCAATACTATTTAATAATGCATTACGGTTAGGTAATTGTGTCAATTGATCAAGATAAACTAATGAATTTAGTTCTTTGCGCTGTTTCTTTTGTTCTGCAATAACCAGATTAAAATGCTCCGATAAATCCGATAGCTCATTATCGAAACGAGGTTTATTCACATTCCCCTGCTTACCTTTGACCGAATCAGTATGTTCAAAATGCTCAGAGATAAAACGTTTCGCATTATCGAGAAGTTGATAAATAGGCGTAATAATTTTAACCCTTAACCCCCAAAACAACACTGTCGTTAACGTGATAAAGCTAAATAATAAAGTGAATATACTCTGTTCTAATTTTCTATAAGCATTGGCATAAGCACTGTTTAACGGTAGCGCAATGATTACCGATGTATTCGTAGCACTTTGTAGATAAAACATCGGTTTATAAGCGACTAAATAAGGAGTACCGCCTACCGAGGTGACTTCATAAACTCCTTGTTGTTCTGGCAGTCTCTCACTCATGATTAGCGCCAAGGTCTCTTTCGCTCTGGTAATATCATAATGCGAGGCTATAACGTTGGCATTATTATCAACAATAAATGCAGCGCCATCTTTTGGAAAAAAATCATCCGCGAGCTGCCTCCCCCACCATTCAAGTGATACAACCGCGACTGCAGCAGCAATTATTTTTTTATCATCACCATAAACAGGCACCGAAAAATTCATTGAAGGTAAGTCACTGGCTCTATCGTGCTGAAATTGACTCATTGAAAACACACCATTTTCAATGGTATTACGAAAATAGGCTCGGTCACCGACATTAACACCTTCTGCTAGTGGCAGTGCATTACAAAGCAGATCACCATTGGCTAATGGCACGCCGATATTAGTAAAAAGTGGATTCATACGTTGCACACGCGCAACAAAAACAGAGCAAAGTGGATCTTTAGGGTCTTGAAGAGCACTTTCTTGGGCTAATTTAAACAAGATCGACTTGGTATAATTAATCTTGTTTTGTTGCTGAGTAATTACTTTTTCGGCAAATTGAAATGCGTTATTACGTATCTTTTGCTTTTCTGCACTGAAATCGTGCCAAATATTATAGGACATCAATGCTAACGCGGGGAGCAATGCGATCGTTAAAATAATAACAAAGCGAAATACCATCGGTCGAATTACTAGCAAACTATTCCCCCTGGTTCGCGTTTACTGCAATTTCAGTAATCGTTAGCCATCATAAATTTATAATCATTAAGGGCTATAGTCTACCGACCGCAAGGAGATAAGTGAATATCAATCACTTCTTTAGCGGCGAATAATCTATTATTCATCATAATTAATGATGATTTATTAATAGTTAATAGTTATGAACAAACCTTCGTCGGATGGAGCTGATACACATTAATTCGGTTAACGATATTACTTTTTAACAAGCTTGGTTGAATGGCGGCTATACCTGACAATACTGTTAATAAAAAACATGCAGGGTATAATCATTACAAAAATAGCCAATAACGCATAATAATAAAAAGCCATAAGGTCCTCTTTTGCTAGTATTTAAAATAAAATGCTAAATCTTTTCGCACATCAAACACTACCAACAATTGGTTAGTTTTGTAGGCTTAATTCAGAAATAACGAGTATTTAACTCGATTTTGCAGTAAAGATCATGTTTCCAGATGCGGTGCCATGAAGCAACTCCATGATACTTCCATAACACCGCACACTTCCTAGCGAGTAACCTTGTCTACAATACTGCCTGCAATACTGTCTGTAACATAAATACTGACATTCACGGCTACATTGATAACTACATTGTTCGTCGAATTAACGTCACACTCGACATGTTCAATAAACGCCAACAGCTCAGTAAGCCTATCAGTCCGACAAAACTCGCACCTGCGCCTATACCTAATAGCCAATATTGAAAATGAAATGCACCTGGCATATCGAAAATACGGCTTTGTAAAATATACACGCCCAGCTCCATGGCAATGCTCGCCATGAGTCCAGCAAGTGCACCCAAAGCAACAAATTCAAACAACACACTATTTCGAAGTAAGCGTCCACTTGCGCCTAACGTCCTCAAAATAGCTAGCTCACGTTCACGTTCTTCCATACTGGCTTGCACTTGAGCTACTAATACTAAGCTTCCCGCTAGTACCACCAGCAACAGAATAAACTCAATGGCGATAGACACCTGCCCTATCACACTGCGTAACTGGGTGATAATGGCATCGACATCAATTAAGGTAATAGTCGGATATTGCGTTAAGAAATCTTGCAGTGCATCAGTGGCATCATCCGGTACATATAACGATGAAATATACGTTGCAGGGAAATCAGCCAGTACATGTTGGTTAAAAATCATGTAGAAATTAGGCTGCAATGTTTGCCAGTTTACCTTGCGAATATTACTGACCATCACCAGCACTTCTTCACTACCAAGTTGGAACGTTAAGTTATCGCCAATATCAACATCTAACTTTTCAGCTAAGGTCGATTCAATCGATACCAGTGCGCGGCTATCTTCAGGTTGCCACCAACTCCCCGCCATTAAGCTGTTTTCATAAGGCAAGGCATCACGCCAAGTCATATTTAGCTCGCGGCCAACACCCCGACGGCCATTATCCGCTGATTTAGTGTCTTCTTTACTGACTCGCTTGGTCACCTGGTCATCATTAATTTTGGTTAAACGACCGCGAACCACAGGAAACAGTCCACTGGACTCAATACCTAACGAATCAACAAAGTTGTTCACCGGTTCAACTTGTTCTGCAGTAATATTGACTAAAAAACGATTGGCACTGTTATCAGGTAATTGCTGCTGCCAATCATCAATCAAACCATTCTTCATCACCACGATAATAAGCAGTAATTGAATGGCAATCGTGAAACTAATCAACTGCACCGCATTTTCATTAGCACGACGTTTTAAGTTAGCTAACGCTAGATGCCAAGACTTACCAGCTTTACTGCCAGCTGAGCGCCCGGCAAGCATAAATAAGCGCCCAATAACCAGCAGCACTAATGCCACTAGCACACCACCAATTAACAACGCAGCACTGAGCACTGCATCTTGGCTAAATAAATACAATAAAGTAAAAATAGCGACGACTGACGGCAGTGGACTCATTAATTTACTCAACAAACTGTTTTCAGCATGACTACCACGGCCACGCAACAACGTCATAGGCGAAGTCTGCACTAACTCTCGTAAAGGCGTAATAGCAAATGCAAAGGCGCAAATAATCCCGGTGACAATTGCAACTAAGAAAGGATACGCCATATTCCCCGTGGTAGAGGTATCAAGATAATCACGCATCGCATACAAGCCGAGATTTAAAATCAGATAACCAACCACTAAACCTAGGCTAATACTTAATACACTGAGTAACGACCAATGTAGACAATACAGTTTCGACACATAACGCTTAGATGCGCCCATGGCTTTAAACACGGCTACAACGGATTGATGACGCTGACTATAACGACGGCTTGCAACGGCCACCGCAACAGAGGCTAAAACAATACCGAGCATACTGGCGAGTGATAAGTATTTATCCGCTTTACTTAGGGCTCTGGCTAACGGTGAGTTTTGTGATTTAATGTCATACCAACGTTGGTTATCACTTAACTGTGGTTTGAACCATTGCTCAAAAGCAGCGATATTGTCGGCTTCTCCTGCGAACAGGTATTTATAGCTTAATCGGCTTCCCGGTTGAATTAATTCTGTCTTCTGTATGTCTTGACTGTTAATAAACACCACAGGACCAGAACTAAATACACTAAACGATGCATCCGGTATCTGGGTGATCACTCCGGTGATTTTGAAACGCATAACCCCGACTTCAATATTGTCGCCAAGCGTGAGATCTAATTGCCTTAACCCTTTCGCTTCTAACCAAGCTTCACCTGATTTTGGCGCATTCGACGCGACTGCTTGCGTGGCATCTAATGATGGACTCACCAATAGCTCACCACGTAATGGATAACTATCCGATACTGCAGACAAAGCCGATAAGGCCATTTTTTCATCCGTGAATACCATGGATGACATTTGTATCTGCTGAGCTTGAACGAGTTCTAAACTGGTGGCCTTGGCTAATACGGCAGGATCTATCACGCTGCCCGTATCTAACACCCTATCGGCAGCAATAAAAGTACTGCTCTCGGCCGTTAACGCTTGCTTAACTCGACTGGAAAAGCCCGACAATGCAAATACCGCGGATACGGCTAATACGATAGCCAACAAGATAATCGTCAGCTCACCGCGTTTTAACTCGTGCTTCAATAAACGCAGAGAATGTTTATGCCAATAACTCATTGTTGTTCACTCATCTGTTTTTCTTTAAATTGCTCAGTCGTAGATTCTGTGACAGCAGCCTGCACACTGCTTTTTGCTAACTGGCTATTTTCTGTTAACTGACCGCTTTCCATCGTTACTTGACGCTGACAACGCGCGGCTAATTTCGGATCGTGCGTCACCAATATCAAGGTAGTGCCTTGTTGTTTATTAATTTCAAACAAAAGATCGGCAATGTGTGAGCCCGTTTTAGTATCTAAGTTGCCTGTCGGTTCATCTGCAAATAAAATAGCGGGTTTAGAAATGAAGGCGCGAGCAATTGCCACACGCTGTTGCTCACCACCGGAGAGTTGTGAAGGGAAATGCTCCGCTCTATCGGCTAAATCAACCTTAGCTAATAATTCACGTGCCAGTTGTTCAGGATTATCCATACCCGCTAACTCAGCCGGTAACATGATATTTTCCAACGCAGTTAAACTGTTGATCAATAAGAATTGCTGAAAGATAAACCCAACATGTTGAGCGCGAACAGCACTACGTTGCTCTTCATTAAATTGGTGCAATGGCTGGTTTTTAAGAAAAACTTCGCCGCTCGAAGGTAAATCTAATCCCGCTATAATAGACAATAGGGTAGACTTACCTGAACCAGACGCACCAACAATCGCTAATGAGTCACCAGCGGTTACCGCTAAGTCCATCGGATGTAAAATATCCAAGGTCTTAGCCTCTGTTTTAACTGATTTAGTTAAGGCACTTACTTTTAATATAACGTCGGAATGTAGCTTCATGTTTAAAAATGCCTTTAAAGTATTATTATTGATGGTTATCTTGTTACCTGCAGCACATGCTACAGCTAATCATAAAATTTTGTTATTGGGTGACAGCCTCAGCGCGAGTTACGGAATGACACAAAGTGAAGGCTGGGTAACCCTGCTTAATCAGCAGTTATCCGAGAAAAATGCCCCGTATAACATCATCAATGCCAGTATCAGTGGCGAGACTACCGCTGGCGGTCTATCTCGCTTACCTGGCATTTTGGCTAAACAGTCTATTGATACGCTCATCATTGAACTCGGCGGTAATGACGGCTTACGTGGTTTTCCACCTACGTTAATCAAAAGCAATCTAGAAAAAATGGTTGATTTAGCCCACGCAAAGAATATCCCAGTCTATGTCATGAATATTCGTATTCCACCTAATTATGGCCCACGCTACAGTAAAATGTTCACTGATGTATTTGCTCAAGTTGGCAGTGAAAAAGACATTACGGTACTGCCATTTTTCATGGAGCAGATCGCAATAGATCCAAGCTTAATGCAAAACGATGGGATCCACCCAAACCGTATCGCTCAGCCTAAAATCGCTGACATAATGTCAAAGCAATTAGCGACTATTTATAACGCGCCAAACGAGTAGGCTGTTATAAGTGATGATAGCGACAACAGGCGATAAATGTGTAACTGATTAAGATAAACCAGTTTGGCTAGCGTTGTCAGGATAGGTTTCACAAATGCAGGTAAAGTATTGTCAGGAGGATTGTTTTAATCGCAACTAAAGTTGAATACAGTTAATGCTACGATTAAAACGATTATTAAAGCTGTTATTAACACGATGATTAAAATAGTCCCATTTGTTGATCGGTTATCAAATCAAAGCTCAAGCCGATAAATGGCAAGATACCATCAGCAATCGGCTTCAATTGTTTTTCAATATAATGCTCGAAATCCAAGACCGAATGTTGGTGCTCAACCGCTTCAGGGCCACTCAAGGTGAGCACATAACTGATCCAAGCTTTGTGTTGATAACGCAGAGGCTGACCTAATTGGCGATTTTTCTCATCCGCTGCACGTGCTGCTTTTACATGTGGTGGCACATTCTTCACATATAAGGCCAATTCTTGGCGCAAGCGTTTACGATAAACGAGCTTATCATTAAACTCTCCTGCTAAGGTCTTCTCGACAATTTCCAGTACATAATCTTCAACAGCCAAACCATGGAATACCCGATGGTATAACTCCATTTGGAACATCTTCGCCAGATCGGTCCAATCGGTACGCACGGTTTCCAAGCCTTTGAAGATCAGCTTCTCACCGTCTTTGGTATTCACTAAACCGGCATAACGTTTTTTACTGCCTTTATCTAGGCCACGAATCGTTGGCATTAAAAACTTGTGATAATGCACTTCGTATTCGATATCTAAGAAACAATCAATGTCGTAGTCTTCACGTAAGTGTCGTTGCCATTGCGCGTTAATATATTCTGATAATTCTGCGCCCATACGATCCGCCTGCACACTTCGCTCGTCATGTCCCTCGCCATCAGTAAATTTCGAGCTATCAAGTAATACAAACGTCGAATCAGTATCACCGTAGATCACCTTATAACCTTTAGCTTCAATCCAGCCAGCAGTTGTCTGCATGATCTCTTGGCCGCGCATGGTGATCGAAGATGCTAAACGCGTATCATAAAAACGACAGCCGCCAGATCCCAATACGCCATAAAACGAATTCATTAAGATCTTAATGGCTTGCGAACGTGCGGCATCTTTATCGACCTTGGCTTGATCACGCTGTGACCACAGTTCGGTAATAATATCGGGCAGGTAATGTTTATCCCGATCAAACAAGCCACCACGGAACCCGGGGATCGCCTCTGTTGGGTTTTGCACACCTTCTAATAAGCCCACCGGATCAATTTTAAAGGTGCGAATAATCGACGGGTACAGGCTCTTAAAATCCAGCACTATCACGTGATCATACAAGCCTGGAAAGGAATCCATGACATAACCACCGGGACTCGCTGTTATTCCGCTCTCACGTAAGTTTGGCGCAACATAACCCGCACGATGTAACTTAGGTAAATATACATTCGTAAATGCTAATACAGAGCCACCGTTACGATCTAATTCCAATCCAGTTAATTGCGAACGTAATAACAAGAAATCTAACAAGCGCGTTTTAACAAAGATATCCCACACTAAGACGCAATCTTGCAGGTTATACTTAGCTAACTTCTGTTTGTTGAAGTGAAAATCGTGATTGATCTGTTCCATGCGGTTATCAACGTCTTCGGTATCCTTACCCACACCAAGGACCTCTTGTGCTACATTTTCTAAACTAAAGCTTGGGAAACTATAAGTGGCGGTTTTTAAACTATCAATGCCATCAACCACTACGCGCCCATGTAAGGTTAAAAAACCTGGCTGCTGCGGTGTGCGGCCATCACGCCAATGCAGGTTTTGACCACCACGCCCTAGCGATAATTTAAGATTATGGAATGTGGCGCGCACAGCCAATAACCGAAAATCAAAGTTAATCACGTTCCAACCAATAAAGATGTCAGGATCGTAGCTGATCACGAATGCTTGCAGTGCCAATAACAAGCTTTTCTCGTCAGCAACCCAGTGGATCAACGGCTCATCATCAGGAGCTTGCGCTAAATTTTTATTCGCTTTTATTTGTGCCTGAACGAGATCTTTATCAAGCTGCTCGCCTATCATGTAAACCCGTTTAAAAGGCTTACCGTCAGGGCAATAGGCAGGGCTTAATGAATACAAACCAATTGAGTAAAGCTCACCGTGTTCTGAACACTCGATATCCAGTGAGATCTGTTTAATTTTGTCGACTAAGTTATCTGGCAATTCAGCAGGTTTAAGTTGTGCTTGTTGAAACTCAACATAGCCTTTGCGCTGTACTGGCGTACCAGTAAATTCGACAGCCCCTTTAACGAAACGCTCCATCAGGTAACGTTCAGCTGGACGAATATCCGCCTCTAATACCGTAACCAGCTTACGTCTTAATAATTCTTGGGCGCGATGATAGTCATGGGACGTCTGGAAATAAAAGGCGCTCATCAACTCTAAATCAAAGCTACGCAACTGCAAATTTTTATAATTAAAGCGTGGATTAAGCTCACTTAAGCACGCTAATGCAGTGGTCAGTTGATCTTGAGGAATGAACATCACCAGCGGCTGGGTTGCCGGGATCAGTTTAACCGCACCCATTTCAGATGCTAACCAGTAACTTAATTCGTTGTTACCATTACGATCACGGCTATGGCGCGATAATAAAAAACCCAGATATGTAGCAGACAAAATTAACCAGAAAAAGTAGTGTAAGACTGGTTAAGTGTACAGCATTTTTAGAAATGTGAAAATGGCATACAAATAAGCTTATCCATTCATTAATCAACCATAATCCAATCGCTGACGAAATATCTTTATATGCGGCTATATTTATACAAATGTGTGATCAGATATCATGATTTGTTGAATATATGTTATAAAGCCTAACTGAATAACGAATTAACCATTTTAGACTAAATAAAGAAGAGAATACGCTTGTGACCGCAACCCTTAAACCTTTTATCTTACTACTCGTCAGTGGATTTTTACTCATGTTAGGTTACGGTCTGAGTAATATTTTATTGCCTGTGCGCATGCAAAATGACGGTATCAGCGTCGATAACATCGGTATCATCTTATCTATGCTATCTGTGGGTTTTCTACTGGGTGCGATTTATAGCCGTAAATTATTACAACGAGTTGGTCATATCCGTATATTTGCGATGTGCGGTAGCTTAACCTCGGTCGCCATCTTATTGTCTGGTTTATATCCTGAGCCGTTAATGCTTGCAGCAATGCGGATGCTAACCGGATTTTGCATGGCCTGCGCCAATGCCACGCTCGATAGCTGGTTAAGTCACAGTGCCACAGAAGAAAGCCGTGGACGAGTATTATCAATTAACCAAATGGTGATCATGTCGGCACTGTTTTCTGGGCAGTTCTTATTAAACGTTGCGCCAATCACCGATGTGACTCTGTTTGTTATCTCAGGTATTTTATTTAGCCTTTCTATCACCCCTATCGTGATCAGCAAGCAACTGGGGCCACAGATTGAAGACAGTCAGTCCATGTCCTTAATGACCATCATTAAACTATCGCCACTTGGAGTTATCTGTTGTTTTTACGGCGGTTTTCTCTATGCGGGTTTAGTTAATATGCTGCCTATTTTTGCCAATGACAACGGTATTCAAGGTTTCAGCTTATCCATTTTTATGGGCGCATCTATTTTTGGTGCTATTGTTTTTCAATATCCAATCGCGTATTTATCAGACCGCTTCGACCGTCGTAAAACCATGATCGCCATGGTATTAACCATCGCAGCATTATCACTAGTAGTGCCACAGTTAATTAATTCGTCACAATTTAACCTCACCTTATTAGTCATTGCAGTTGTCATGGGCTTAACCGCTTGCCTCTATCCAATGAGCATGTCAGAAACGTTTGATAAAGTATTGCGAGAACAGATTTTAGCGGCAATGGGATCCTTACTACTGATTTATGCACTGGGTAGTATTCTCGGTCCCAATCTCGCCTCTATTGCGATGAACATATTTGGCAGTGCAGCATTATTCTCATTCATGAGTATTACGGCACTGACGCTACTGGTATTTATCTTAGGTAATATGTTTAAGCAGACAGCGCTACCACGCGATGAGCAAGAAAATTTCATTATGCAAACCCCTTCCGGTGTGGCATCTGAACTGGATCCTCGAACTCAATATTCCCAGCCTTCTTTTGAACAAACATCAGAAGTTGAAGTGGCGATTAGTTTAGCAGCAAACAATCCCGCAGCTGCCGTGAACATGGCCAAAACCTTAGCGATGCGCGACCCAAATGACGCCTCAAACTTAGCCGCGGCACTCAGTACCATTGACGAAATTGATATCAGCCGTTTGTACCGCGCCATCACCGCCGCCGCGCCAGAAATGAGCATACACATTGCCGAGGCTCTCACCAATGCCTCACCAGAACAAGCGGACGAATTAGTTGACTGGATCACCACGGAGCGCCCCGACCAATTTACTGACATTATTGTTGCCATCGCCAATTCAATGCCAGATAACGGGATTAATATGATGGAGATCGCAGCCGAAAATATGGTTGAAGAGCACCAAGATGAATTGCTGGAAATGACCGACCAATACATGACAAGCTTATCTGATTCGTTAGATGATATGCGTCCAGTCGATCGTGCAGCGGCCGCCACAGAGCAAACAGCAACCGAGCTATACAGCCGTTTAACCGATGTATCACCAACGCAATCAGCCGACTTCGCCCTCGCTGTATCTGAAGCATACCCTGAGTCATCAAATGTAGTTGCCGAAGCTTACGTGAGCAATCTAATTGAAAGCGAACAAGCCACATCAGGTGATGCCACAGCGAACATTGAAAGTGCGGTAAATGACTACGTCACCCAAGTTGCTGAAACGATCCCTGAATACGCTGCCGATATCGCCACCACGATGATTGATTCTGTACCCGATATCGCCTCTGATATGGTTGAGATTTTACAAGATTCAGACGTGTTCGATGACAGCGAACTAAGCACGTCGATTAAAGACAAACCTGAGCATGATGAGCTTGAAGAGCAGTTACAATATGCCGTGCAAACGCAGTCTGATGAACTCGATAAAAATAGCTAGTAATTGTTTACTTCCCAGTGTCTAGGCTAGCATTATAATCCATCACTGTGTTTGCAGTGATGACACCGAGCGCAACACAGCCAGACATTTGGGAAGCCAATAATATAATAATAAAACATTTCTTCATCACAATTTCCTTTCAATATAGACCGGCCGGAATATAGCAACATTCATATAAATATCTATAAAATTAATTATTCAATAAGTGTGATCTATGTCTATTTGGCAACGCATTGGTTTAGCGAGCAGCTTGATATGAGGATAGAGCGGTATATCAATAAGCCGGTAATACAATGGATAGTAAAGAGGATCTAAGAAGTTAATATGAAAAGTAGGTATTAAGGAATACTGAGCTTGTTGCTTACGTAACAAGCTCAGTGTTTAAACGTGTTAGTTAAAACAACGCACTATTCAGCCATAGATGACAAAGAATTGAAGCGATGTAACCCAGTGCAATCACTGGAGCCCAACGTAAGTGACCTGCAAACGTATACAGTCCACGTGCTTGACCCATTAGCGCTACACCAGCCGCAGAACCGATAGACAGTAAACTACCGCCCACGCCCGCTGTTAGCGTCACTAACAACCATTGTCCTAATGACATGTCAGGTTGCATGCTCAATACCGCAAACATCACCGGAATATTATCAACAATCGCCGACAAAACACCCACAGCCACGTTAGCCATCGTCGTATCCCACGTGCCATACATGATGCCAGATGCCAGACTTAAGTAACCCATAAAGCCTAAACCACCCACACACATAATCACGCCGTAGAAGAATAACAAGGTATCCCACTCCGCTTTAGCCACTTTGTGGAATACGTCAAACGGCACGACACTACCAAGCTGCTGCAAGGCTTTTTCATCCTGAGCAAGTTCTGCCTTAGCGCGTTTACGCTCTAACGAAATTGGTAATGTTTTACGTAAGAAGTAACCGAAGAATTGTAGATAACCTAGACCTGTCATCATACCTAGTACTGGCGGCATATGTAGCACACTGTGCGCAGCAACTGCGGATGCAACAGTCAGTAGAAATAGCAACACAATACGCTTGGCACCACGTTTAGTATGAACCGTTTCTTGTACGCCTGATAACTTGGCATTTTTAGGAATGAAGAACGTCATGATCGTCGCTGGTACGATAAAGTTAATCACAGAAGGTAAGAATAGCGCGGCAAATTCATTAAATGCAACCATGCCTTTTTGCCATACCATTAACGTTGTAATGTCACCAAATGGGCTGAATGCACCACCCGCATTCGCGGCAACAACAATGTTAATACAAGCGAGATTAATAAATTTCTTATCTTCCCCTGCAACTTTCAATACCACTGCACACATGAGTAGAGCCGTTGTTAAGTTATCGGCAATCGGCGAGATGAAGAATGCCAAAATACCCGTTAACCAGAACAGTCCTCTTAAATCCAAGCCTTTACTTAACATCCAACTGCGCAATGCATCAAATAATTGACGCTCTTCCATCGCATTGATGTAAGTCATCGCTACCAGTAAGAATAGTAATAACTCTGCATATTCTAGCAGGTTATGCCTAAACGCGGCCTCAGCAACATCGGACATGCCAAGGTTAGCATAGTGCCAACCAATGAGTGCCCAGATGACACCAGCTGCGACGAGTACAGGTTTCGATTTTCGTAAATGTAAATGCTCTTCCGCCATTACCAGCAAGTATGCGCAGGTAAAAATAATGATAGCAAAATAGCCTATTCTGGACGTAGTGAGATCTATAATTTCCCCACCACCTGACGCAAATGCAAACGTTGCAGGTGCGAGTCCAAACAAAATAATTAAAATAAGCTTCATTGCCATGTTATGTGCCTTCCCTCTCAGAATGATAAAAACCTGTTTAATGTATGTTATAAAATTGTTTTCTGCTATTAGCAAAACTGTTTTTAGTGAAGTAATAGCTATTTTTATGTTCTTTATCAATTAGGCGATAAGTCACAAGCCAGCTCCAAATAGCGCTGTATTTATTAAGTAGTAACTACAGGGTAATATAAATACTTGATAAAAAAGAGTCGATTGCCTACCATCAGTACGCACTAACTTCATGACCTCACACTGGAATTAACCAAGGATATTTACATTGGATCAAGAATTAAGATTAGCCATCTCGCAATGGCTCGCAGATAGCGATACATTAAACAAGGCAGATTCAAATACTTACAACCTTATATTAGTAGTGCTATGTTTAACGCTCGCAGGCATATCCTATTTAGTTGTCAAGCGCGTCGTGATTAAAGCGATGAAGTTGATGTCTATCCGCTCTAAAGTTACTTGGGATGATACCTTTGTTGCACATGGCGTATTAGAAAAATTCGCCTTATTAGTTCCGCTATTAATCATAGAAATACTGCGACCTTTGTTTACCGTATTGTCACCTTATTTCACCGAAATCATAGGCCGTCTGCTGACCGCCCTTTTGGTGATTTTATTGATACGAGCGATATATTCCGTGTTAAATGCGATAGCGCAAATAGCCGATGAACATAGCGCGACTCAACGCTTACCTATCACCAGTTTCATCCAGCTAATTAAACTGTTTTTATTTTTTGTTGCAGCCATTATCACCGTGTCGATTTTATCCAACCAATCACCCATTTATTTTTTAAGTGGTTTAGGTGTCGCGACAGGTTTCATCATGCTGATATTTAGAGACACCATTTTAGGCTTTGTCGCTGGTATTCAGTTAGCCACGAATCAAATGGTGACCAGAGGCGATTGGATTCAAATGGATAAATACGGTGCAGATGGCACAGTAGAGGAAGTATCACTCACTACCGTGAAGGTGCGTAATTTTGATAAAACCATCACCATGCTCCCCGCTTACGCGTTAGTGTCAGATGCATTTACCAACTGGCGTGGTATGAGTGAGTCCGGTGGACGTCGTATCAAACGCAGTGTCTTTATCGATATCCAAAGTATTGGTTTTTTAACCAAAGAAGATACCCAACGTCTTAGCCACGTGCATTTATTAAAAAATTACCTGGCTGATAAAAGCGTGGATATCAACACCTTCAATCTACCGTTTAGTGATGACGAACACGCGGTCAATAGCCGTGGTTTAACTAATATCGGTACATTCAGAGCTTATTTATTAGCATACTTACGACAGCACCCCAAGGTACGTAAAGACATGACATTATTGGTAAGGCAGTTAGCGCCTACCACGCAAGGCATGCCCATCGAGATCTATATCTTTACCGACGAGATCCGCTGGGCTTTTTATGAAGACATACAAGCTGATATCTTTGATCATATCTTTTCGGTATTACCTTCTTTCGGGCTGCAGGCTTTTCAGCAACCGAGTAGTAATGATGTACAAATGCTAATGACGAAGGTGACTTAGCCTACGTCTAATCCAATCGTTTACCATAATAAAAATGCTATTTTTAATACTTGAAACGAAATAAACAAACTAAATACAGCTTTAAAGTATTTTTGGGGCTGTACTACTTTATTTCTCCCAGTGTTTTTATTATATTGCTAACTTCAACTAATTAACCGTAAGCTATTAAATATAAATGACTCATGATCTAAAAATACTGCGGTTGATAAAAATAATCCCTCCTATTATTGTCATTATTTTCGCTATTTTGGTTAACGTTATTGTCATTAACAATAACCAAACCAAGCTGAACAAAGATATCGTGTCCCTGCGCCAAGATTTTATAGAAAAAGAACAAGAACAGGCAAAATATCAAGTTAAACAAGTTTTTCAACAAATCCATTACGAAAAAAGTAACACCGAAAGGTTATTAAAAGAATCCATTAAAGCACGTGTTTATCAGGCTCACCGTATCGCCACGACGATTTATGAAGCAAACAAAGATAAGCCTGAAGCGCAAGTCACCAAGTTAATTAGTGACGCCTTAAGAAGTATTCGCTTTAACCAAGGACGTGGTTATTATTTCATTTATAAAACTAATGGCTTTAATGTCATGCATCCTACCCTGCCAAACTTTGAGGGTACCGATAAATCTGATATCCAAGATGAAAGAGGCAATTACATTCTTCGCGATATAGCGAAATTAATGACCGCGAAAGGTGAAGGGTTTACGCGGTGGTGGTTTGTGAAACCGCAAAATAAAGATCAAGAATTTGAAAAAATTGGTTTTAGTAAGCGATTTGCACCTTACGACTGGTTTATAGGCACAGGTGAATATGTTATTGATGTCGAAAATGACATTAAGCAGCGTCTATTACATCGCATTTCCAATATCCGTTATGGCAGTAATGGCTATATTTTTGTCATCGATTATCAGGGTAATTATTTATCCCATTACAACGACGAAGTTAAAAATACCAACAGATACAATACACTTAATGAGCAGAGTAGTTCCAACGCAAAACAGATCATCGACGTAGCCGAACAAGGCAGTGGATTTCTTAAGTATATTAGCGCGATGATGCCAAGCACGAACCGACCTGCAGAAAAAATCAGTTATATTATGGGATTCTCAGACTGGCAATGGGCAATAGGTTCAGGTGTGTATGTCAATGAAATTGAAGATTACCTTACCACACGTGAAACAGCGATTGGCCTGCAAAATAGGCAAGATCTAACCAAAATTTTATGGCTGAGCTCATTTGTTACCGTCTTTTTTGTGGCGCTATCACTTCTTTTCGCTAATTATTTAGGCCGTCGATTTGCCTCATATGAAAATAAAATAAGTGATGACTTTTCTGAATTAAATCAAATTAAAGAACAACTGCAATTCCAAGCCTTGCACGATTCATTAACCAAACTACCTAACAGAGTATTGTTTGATACCTACATAGAAAAAGGCATTGCTCTATCAAAGAAAAACGATAAAAAATTAGCACTTATGTTTGTCGATCTCGATGATTTTAAGAAAATAAATGATTTGTATGGTCATTCAGTTGGCGACCAACTACTCACCAGACTTGGTATCACGTTCAACCAAATGCTATCTCCCGGCGACAGTGTGGCTCGATTTGGTGGCGATGAATTTATTTTTTGCTTTCCGATGCTCGCTGATTTAGCCGAAGCTGAGACAAAAGCTAAGCACATATGTGCAATTTTCAAAAATCATTTTGTCATTAATGGTAAATCGATTCATTCAAGTTGCAGTATCGGGGTGGCAATGTACCCAGATGACGGGAGTGCTAGTGAGCAACTGATTAGTAAGGCTGATATTGTCTTGTATAAATCCAAGTCACAGCAAAAGGGCAATTATTTATTCTTTAATAATGCCATCAATACCCAGGTTAAACACGAGCTGTTACTGGAATCTGAATTACATTTAGCGATCGAAAAAAATGAACTAGATGTGCTATATCAGCCACAAATCGATGTCGCTACAGGGCTTATTTACGGGGTTGAAGCATTGGTACGTTGGTATAATCCCAAGTTGGGGCATATCTCGCCTGTAGAATTCATTAAGGTCGCAGAAGACGTCGGTATAATCAATGAAATTGGCCGTTTTGTGATTGAAAAATCATTAACGGATATTTTACGCTTTAATCGCGACAGTGATATTCAACTACAGCTATCAATTAACATTTCTCCTAAGCAATTAATGGAACCCGACTTTGTCAGTAACCTGATTAAGATCACCACTGATATGGCCGTTGATAATCATCTAGTGACGTTGGAGATTACTGAGAATGTATTGATTAATGACTTAGCGAAAGTGCAGCCTATTCTGCAATCAATCAGGGACTGTCATTTTAAACTCTCACTTGATGACTTTGGTACTGGCTACTCCTCGTTAAGTTACTTAAGTAATATGCCAATCACTGAAATAAAAATTGACCGTTCATTTATCGATAAATTTTTAATCAATAGCCAAAGTGAGTCCTTAGTCAAAACCATCATCGCTATTGGCCAGCTATGTGATTTAACCGTTATTGCCGAAGGGGTTGAAACGGAAGAGCAATATGCCCGCCTTCGTCATTATGGCTGTGACTTAGTACAAGGCTATTATTTTGATCGCCCCCTACCATTAGCGAAACTAACGAGTATTTATCAAAAAAAAACGCGCTATCCCAATGCTGATTCGTAGCGGGATAACGCGTTATGTAGTTAAGTCTATGCTCTCTACTTTATTAACTAGAGACTGACAATTAAAAATGTGTGCTTAGATACGAGAACGTTTCTTCGCTACACCTTTTTTAGGACTACGCTGTCTAGTCGGTGCTTTCTTACCGTGTAGCGGAATACCTGAACCTGCTGGCTTAGTACGGCCTTGGCCTTTACCACGAGGTTCATTCGTTTCTTCCATTTCTTTACCCAATCGACCATCTTTTTTCGGTCTCTGGCGTGTTTCATTGTTTTTCAATGAGCGACGGATACGGCCTTGACGAATACGTGTTTCTTTACGATCGAGGTTACGTGCTGTTGTTTCAGGTGGTAATGAAACGATAGCGCGCAAGTAATTAATCTCATCAAGTGCTAGTTCTGACCAACCACCACGTGGTAGACGGCGATCAAGTACTAATGAACCATAACGGATACGGATAAGACGACTTACCTGAATACCTTGAGATTCCCATAAACGACGAACTTCACGGTTACGACCTTCACTCAATAGTACGTTGTACCATTGGTTAAGACCTTCGCCGCCAGTTCCCTCAGCAACACCTTTAATTTTTTGGAATTTAGCTGGGCCATCTTCCAATTCAACACCCATACGTAGGTTTTGAATGATTTTCGGTGTTACTTCACCAAAGATACGACAAGAGTATTCACGCTCTACTTCGTGGCTTGGGTGCATTAGACGGTTTGCTAGCTCACCATCTGTAGTAAATAATAATAGACCAGATGTATTGATATCTAGACGACCAATCGCGATCCAACGGCCGCTTTTTAATGGTGGTAGACGATCGAATACAGTCTTACGACCTTCTGGATCTTTACGTGTACATAACTCACCTTCAGGCTTATGGTATGCAAGAATACGACAAACGTTTTCTTCTTCTGTGATAATTTGTACCGGATGTCCATCCAAACGAACTTTATCCGTTTCTTCAACACGGGTACCCAATGTCACAATATCACCATTAACGCTGACACGGCCTTCTGCGATCACAGCTTCCATCTCACGACGGGAACCTAAACCAGCACGTGCTAGTACTTTCTGTAGCTTTTCACTCATCAGTTTTCCTAAATATTAAGTTAAATTCTTCGTTATTTTTATTTGATACCGTTAGATATCCAATACAATTTCATCATCCATGGCGGCTAATTTAGCCAATAGAGCTTCATCCAATGGGGGTAACTCTTGAATACTTTTAATACCAAAGTAATCTAAAAATTGCGTGGTTGTCGCATACAAAGCCGGTCGTCCCGGTACTTCTTTACGGCCAATCACTTTGATCCATTCCCGTTCTTCAAGGGTGTGGATCGTTTGGCTGCTGACGGCAACCCCACGAACTGCTTCAATATCACCCCGACTAACGGGTTGACGATAAGCAATCAGTGCTAATGTTTCTAATGTCGCGCGCGAGTATTTCGCCGGTTTATCTTGCAACATACGTTGCAGCCAAGGCGTTAAATGAGAACGCGCTTGAAAACGATAACCACTGGCCACTTCCACCAGCTCAATACCCTTACCTTGATAATCATGCGTTATCTCGGCAATGTAAGCCACGACTTGCTGACGGCTTAGGTCTTCTTCGGCAAGCACATCTCGGCACAAAGCCGCTAATGATAACGGTTTCTTGGCCACAAAAATAGCAGCTTCGATAATCTGTTTATAAGGTGTTGTATTCACAGTCGGTCTCATACTTATTCGGCTAAGCTTAAGTATATCTCACCCAAGTGATTATTCTGGATCAGACTGATTAAAGACTCTTTAAGTAACTCAAGGATTGCGAGAAAACTCACCACAATACCGCGTCGGCCTTCTTCAAGATCGATAATTTGATGGAAAGTGCGTACTTTACCATCTTGCAGTAATGCCAGTATGTGCGTCATCTTTTCGCGCGTGGTTAATACCTCACGTTGGATCTGATGATGCTCGAAGTGTTCTGCTTTCTTGAGTAATTTTTGCAGATTATACGCCAAGTCTCGTAGAGATACCTCAGCTAATAACGGTGCGGCGGTAATATTATCAGGTAGATCAGCACTAGCAACAAAAATATCACGTAATATTCGTGGTTGCTTATCTAATTCTTCTGCTGCATTCTTAAATATTTCGTATTCTTGTAACTGTCTGATCAGCACTAAACGTGGATCATCAAGTTCTTCTTCTGCCACCACTAATTTAGGTAATAGCAAACGTGATTTAATTTCCGCCAGCAAGGCGGCCATCACCAAATACTCACCGGCCAACTCAATTTTCAACGTGGTCATTAATTCCACATATTCCATGTATTGCGCCGTGATTTTTTGCATTGGTAACTGCAAAATATCGAGTTTTTGCTTTTTAATTAAATACAGTAATAAATCTAATGGCCCTTCAAATGCGTCTAAAAATACACTCAGCGCATCTGGCGGAATAAACAAATCCTTGGGTACTTTACGTAATAATTCGCCATTAACCTTGGCAATCGCAGTGCTAGACTCTACCACGGGTTACACGAAAGCAGATGCATCACCAGCACCTTGACGAAGGAGCACAGCATTACCTTCAGAATAATCAATTACGGTTGTCGCTTGCTCACCTAAATAGCCACCATTAATAATCAGATCGACTTGGTTCTCAAGTTGATCACGGATAGCTTCAGGATCAAATTCAGTGCCCTCGTTCCCAGGTAAGATTAAAGACGTCGACATCATAGGTTCCCCTAAGGTTTCTAATAATGCCAATGCAATAGCGTTATCAGGAACACGAATACCAATGGTTTTACGCTTTGGATTCATTAAACGGCGCGGCACTTCTTTCGTGCCTTTAAAAATAAAGGTATACGGACCTGGGGTATTGTTTTTAAGCGCACGATAAGCACTATTATCCACACGAGCGTACGACGATAGCTCTGATAAATCACGACACAGTAACGTAAAGTTATGGTCTTTATCTAACTTACGGATTTTACAAATACGCTCTAACGCGGCTTTGTCACCAGTGTGGCAACCTAACGCATAACCTGAATCTGTCGGATAGATGATCACACCACCGTCACGTAATATAGCAACGGCCTGACTGATTAAGCGCGCTTGCGGATTATCAGGGTGTACATAAAAAAATTGACTCATAATAATGATACCTTAACTGTTTATGACCGTTGCAGATGCAGTTCACATCCATTCAGATTCCAACGCTATTTGAGCTCTTTACTCGGCAATAGCAACTGGTTTTTTCGCATCGATTTCAGGCCAAGACGACCACACAGGGGTGCAGTCTTTAGGGATATATAAATTTCGACCTAATTCAGTCCAGCTACTTGGTCGATGAAAATCAGAACCAACAGACCCAGCTAAATTATAATCACGACCATAAGTCGCCAATTGAGTTCGTTCAGTAATACCTTGTTGTGGCTGTCCCACTTCCAGTGCATCACCACCCGCTTCTTCAAAGGCTGCTAATAATCTTTTAAACCATTTAGTTGACAGTTTATACTGCAGCGGATGAGCCAGTACAGCTTGGCCACCTGATTGATGTATTATTTCTATCGTTTGTTCAATTGTTGCCCAGTTCGGTGGCACGTAACCGGTTTTACCTTTGGCTAAGAAACGTTTAAATACATTCTGAAAGGTATTTTCCACACCTTGCTCAACCAAGTATTTAGCAAAGTGACTGCGGGTGATACTGGCATCACCCGCCAAGGCTTTTGCACCTTCATAGGCATTGGGAATACGTGCTTTAGCTAAACGGTTACCCATTTCAACAGCACGCTCTTCACGCTTGTTACGTTGTTCAGCTAAAAATGCCTGTAATTCAGGATTGGCCAGGTCGACGTTTAAACCAACAACATGAATTTCATGATTTTGCCAGTTAGTCGACACTTCCACGCCATTGATCAGCGTCAGCGGCAGTTGCTTTTCAGCAATCGTGTCATGGCCTTCTTGTAAACCGTCAGTGGTGTCGTGATCGGTGATCGCTAATACATCCACACGATGTTCAACCGCACGTTGTACTAATTCAGCTGGACTAAGAGAGCCGTCAGAGGCAGTAGTATGAGAATGTAAATCGTATATCATAAAAGTAGAGCGTATCCAGCGATAAAAAGTCAGAAAAGGAACAATAAGGCCCTATTATAAGTTTTATTTAACAATTTCACACAAATATTAATAAATGTATTGACAATAATAGCCCTAAACGCATAAGTTTAACCTAATTAGATAACTTTATGGCTCAGAATCAATGCAAATTATTACAAACCAAACAATCAGTTGGTGGTGGCACATTCCTCTTTAAACGGGCATGTGATTTTGTGATATCTGCAGTAAATGTAAATCTACAAAAATAACAAACATTAAAGCCCGTTTCATTGAAACGGGCTTTTTTATTGGAAATTTAGTCACTTTAAAGCAAGGAAAGTACTATGACGCAGCGATTAGCGCCAGGTAAATTACATTCAATTCAGCAAGATTGTCCGCACATTGATGATCCCCTTGCATTCTACCGTCACATGTATCGTCCCAGCGGTAATAGCTTATTGCTAGAATCTGCGGACATCGTTACCAAGACCGCGCTACAAAGTTTAATTTTGTTAGATGCTGCCGTTAAAATCTCTTGTTTTGGCCGCACAGTTCAATTTAGCGCATTGACCAAGAATGGTGAAAATTTACTGCCATTTTTAGCTGGCGAATTTACTGCCCAGTTTGGTACCGATACAGTGACATCTCTGAGTCATGACCAATTAGCATTAAGCTTTGCCCCAACAGACGACAGCCTAGATGAAGATTCACGTTTGCAGTCATCATCACCGTTTGATGCCCTGCGCACCATGATCAATCGCGTCATTCCAGAAACACCGTTTCACGAAGCGTTATTCTTAGGCGGCTGTTTTGCCTATGACATGATTGCCAGTGTCGAGTCTCTGCCAAAAGTACCTGATGGCGCGAATATCTGCCCTGACTTTGTATTCTATGTGGCTGAAACGTTGATCGTCATTGATCGCCAAACCCAACAATCAAAGTTAATCGGTAGCGTATTTGGTGGTGAACACTTCGTTACGGCGTTAAATGAGACTGAAACTAAATTAGCGCGTATCCAAACCGAATGTACAACGGTATTAGCCGCTAACACCGAAGTTAAAACCACAGACCTCACACTCAACGTCGATATCAGTGATAGTGAATTTTGCAGCACAGTAGAAGATTTAAAAGATTACATTCGTAAAGGTGATATTTTCCAAGTTGTCCCATCACGTTGCTTTAATCTACCTTGCCCTGATTCACTCGCTGCTTATGAAAAACTCAAGCAAACGAACGCCAGCCCGTACATGTTCTATCTGAACGATTCAGACTTTGTATTATTTGGTGCATCACCAGAAAGTGCATTGAAATATGATGCGCAAAGCAATGACGTTGAGATTTACCCTATTGCAGGCACACGTCGCCGTGGCTTCCGCGCTGACGGTTCTATTTGCCCTGACTTAGATGGTCGTATTGAATTAGAACTTCGCCAAGATAAAAAAGAAACCGCTGAACATATTATGCTGGTTGATTTAGCACGTAACGATGTGGCTCGTATTAGCCAACCCGGTACACGCTACGTGGCAAATCTATTAAACGTGGACCGTTACAGCTACGTGATGCACTTGGTGTCGCGCGTAAAAGGTAAACTACGTAACGATCTTGATGCCCTACACGCTTATCAAGCTTGCATGAACATGGGTACCTTAGTCGGCGCACCAAAAATTCGCGCCGCGGAACTTGTGCGTCAAGTTGAACAACAACGTCGTGGTAGTTATGGCGGTGCGGTCGGTTACCTTACGGGTGACGGCACGATGGATACTTGTATTGTTATTCGCTCTGCATTTGTAAAAAATGATACCGCTTATGTGCAAGCAGGCGCTGGTGTGGTTTACGATTCAAACCCGCAATCTGAAGCAGATGAAACCCGCAGTAAAGCAGCCGCAGTATTAAATGCCGTGGCACTAGCGCAAGGTTCATCATTGGCAGAGATTATGGCAGCTAACAGTATGAAAGCAAAAGCTAACTCAACCCCAACTAACAACGCTAAGTAACGGAGGCAACATGAGCAACACTTTATTTTTATTAGACAACTTTGACTCTTTTACTTACAACCTCGTGGACCAGTTTCGCAGCCTAGGCCATGAAGTGAAGATTTACCGTAATAGTATTAGCGCAGAAACAATTAAGCAGCAAATTGATGCATGTGAAAACGACCCAATTGTGGTACTTTCACCAGGGCCAGGTAATCCATCAGAAGCAGGTTGTTTGTTGGAACTTATTCGCTTATGCCGTGGTCAATATCCCATGATCGGCATCTGCTTAGGTCATCAAGCGTTGGTACAGCAATATGGTGGCGTCGTTGGCCGTGCAGAAGAAATCATGCATGGTAAAGCATCATCAATTAACCATGATGGTCAGTTTATGTTTGCCGGTTTAAGCCAGCCACTACCAGTTGCCCGTTATCACTCATTAGTCGCAACAAAAGTACCAAGTAGCTTAACGGTTAATGCCGAATTTAACGGTATGCCAATGGCGATTATTCAGCCAGAAGACAAAGTGATAGGTTTTCAATTTCATCCAGAATCAATATTAACCAGTGAAGGCGCTGCGCTGTTAAAAAATACCCTAGCATGGGCAACAGAATCAGCAATAAGTCCTAAGGAGTAGGTCAATGGAAAATACAAACACAACACCAACAATCGCCGACATTCTCGAAAAGCTATATGCAAACCAAGTACTGACAATTGAAGAGTCAGAAACGGTATTTACCGCGGTCGTACAAGGTGAAATGGATCCAATCGTACTTTCATCTGTATTAACGGCGTTAAAAATGCGTGGTGAGCAACCCGACGAGATCGCTGGCGCAGCACAAGCCTTATTAGCGGCAGCAACCCCATTCCCAGCAGTTGACGAATTACATGCTGATTGCTGTGGTACTGGTGGCGATAACATGAATACCATTAATATCTCAACAACAGCCGCGTTTGTCGCAGCTGCTTGCGGGTTGAAAATGACTAAGCATGGTAATCGTAGTGTATCGAGCAAATCAGGTTCTTCGGACTTATTAGAAGCATTTGGCATTAACTTAACGCAAACCCCTGCACAAGCAAAAGCCTGCCTTGATGAATTAGGTATTTGCTTTTTGTTCGCGCCGCAATACCACGCCGGTATTCGCCATGCGATGCCTGTGCGCCAAACCCTGAAAACCCGCACCATCTTTAATCTGCTTGGCCCGTTATTAAACCCAACGCGCCCACAAGTACAATTAATGGGAGTGTATGACGAAAATTTAATTCTACCGATAGCAGAAACCATGGATAAACTCGGTGTACAACGCGCATTAGTCGTCCACGGCAGTGGCTTAGATGAAGTCGCCCTGCACGGTGAAACCAAAGTAGCTGAATTAAATAACGGCATGATCACAGAATACACCATCAGCCCTGAAGACTTCGGCGTGGCACGTTATGACGTAGCAGAACTGCGCGGCGGTGATGCAGCTGAAAATAAAGTCATTATCGAGCGCCTATTATCAGGTCACGGCACTGATGCACAAAAAGCCGCTGTGGCAATCAACGTATCGGCATTATTAATGGTTGCAGAGATAGCAACAGACTTTAAACACGGCACTGAATTAGCCATGGCTGCAATTGATAATGGCAGCGCATTAGCCTTGATTAACCAGCTAGCAGCAAAAAGCCAGCAAGCTTAGCCATACCGTTAATAACTGAATCTAACAGGAAGGAAGCATAAATGTTAACGAAAGAGTTACAGCAAACCATTCTCGGTAATATTGTCGACGATAAAGTGACTTGGGTTGCCGCGCGTAAAGCCAGCCAACCACTCGCGAGTTTTATTGCTGAACTAGTCCCGACAGATCGTGACTTTTATGCCGCGTTATCTGGCAAGCCAACCAAGTTTATTTTGGAATGTAAGAAAGCATCGCCATCAAAAGGTTTAATTCGCCCAGAATTCGATTTAGATTTGATTGCTGGCGTTTACAAAAATTATGCAGCAGCCGTTTCAGTACTCACCGATGAGAAATATTTCCAAGGTGATTTTGACTACGTCACTAAAGTACGTAGCATCGTGACGCAACCTGTGATCTGTAAAGACTTCATCATTGATGAATACCAGATCTATTTAGCACGCTTACATCAAGCAGATGCAACGCTGCTGATGCTGTCAGTATTAGATGACGCTGAATACATTGCCTTAGCTAAAGTAGCGCACAGCCTAAATATGGGCGTGCTTACAGAAGTTAGCAACGAAGCAGAGCTAGTACGTGCAATAGCCTTAGACGCAAAAGTGATTGGTATTAATAACCGTGACCTGCGCGATCTGTCTATTGACTTAAACCGTACCAAAGTTATTGCTCCGCAAATTCCAGTCGATCGTATCATCATTTCAGAATCGGGCATTTATAGTAACCAGCAAGTACGTGATTTAGCGAACTACGCCAATGGCTTCTTAGTCGGCAGTTCATTAATGTCACAAGACAATGTTGATTTAGCTTGTCGTCGTTTGATTTTAGGCGACAATAAAGTTTGCGGTTTAACACGTCCAGAAGACGCAAAAACAGTCTATGAACAAGGCGCTATTTATGGCGGCCTTATCTTTGCAAAAAAATCGCCACGTTGCGTAAACTTAGCAACAGCGCAAGACGTAATAGCTGCAGCACCACTCGCTTATGTCGGTGTGTTTGTAGATGAACAAGTGACGCTTGTTGCACAAGTAGCGAACCATTTAGGCTTAGCTGCGGTACAGTTACACGGCAACGAAGACGACAGTTACATTGCAATGTTAAAAGTTTTACTCGACAGCGGCATCGAAATTTGGAAAGCGCACGGTGTTAGTGAAGAAGCGGCAGAGTTAAGTAAAAAGTTAAGTAAAGAGCTAGATACAGCCAACGTTGATCGTCATTTAGTCGATACGAAGGTAGCAGGACAATCAGGCGGCACAGGACAAGCATTTGATTGGTCACTGCTAACACCTGAAGATTGCAGTCAAACTATGCTGGCAGGAGGCTTAACCCCTGACAACGTAGCTGACGCAGCAAAACTCGGTTGCTTAGGGCTGGATCTAAACTCAGGATTAGAATCAGCACCTGGTATTAAAGATACAAACAAAATTATCGCGGCATTTAGCGCGCTTAGACATTATTAAAGGAACTTATCATGGCAAAACTTAATGCCTTTTTTGGCGAATTCGGCGGCCAATACGTATCGCAAATCTTAATACCTGCATTAGATGAATTAGAAGATGCATTTATCGATTCACAAAACGATCCAGCATTTGAAGCAGAGTTTCAAACGCTATTGAATGAATACGCAGGCCGTCCAACACCATTGACGCTATGCCGTAACATTACTAAAGGTTCAAAAACGAAGATCTACCTGAAGCGTGAAGATCTACTGCACGGTGGTGCCCACAAAACCAACCAAGTATTGGGTCAAGCACTACTCGCTAAGCGCATGGGTAAAACCGAGATCATCGCTGAAACAGGCGCAGGTCAACACGGTACTGCATCAGCACTAGCATGTGCGTTGCTAGGTCTAAAATGTCGCATCTACATGGGTGTGAAAGACATGGAACGCCAAAAGCCTAACGTATTCCGCATGAAGTTAATGGGCGCTGAAGTTATCGGCGTTGATTCAGGTGCTGGCACACTAAAAGATGCCTGTAATGAAGCACTACGTGACTGGTCTGCAAACTATGAAAATGCCCATTATCTATTGGGTACAGCGGCTGGTCCTCACCCATTCCCAACAATTGTGCGTGAATTCCAAAAAATGATCGGTGAAGAAGCGAAACAACAGATCTTAAAAGCTGAAGGTCGTCTACCCGATGCCGTTATTGCTTGTGTTGGCGGTGGTTCAAACGCGATTGGTATGTTCAACGATTTCATCGAAGAAGAAAGCGTGAAATTGTACGGTGTTGAACCAGCAGGTAAAGGTATTGCAAGTGGCGAACATGGCGCACCAATTGCCGAAGGTACAAACGGTATCTTCTTTGGTATGCACTCACTACTAATGCAAGACACTTATGGTCAGATCCAAGAATCATACTCTGTATCTGCGGGGCTAGATTTCCCATCTGTGGGTCCACAGCATGCGCACTTATATACATCAGGTCGCGCACAATACCCCTCTGTAACCGATGAAGAAGCATTAGCGTCATTCCAGTTACTATCATCACAAGAAGGTATTATCCCTGCACTTGAATCATCTCATGCATTAGCATATGCACTACAGATGATGGAAGCAGACATGGATAAAGAACAAATTTTGGTGGTTAACTTATCAGGACGTGGCGATAAAGATATCTTCACCGTTGCTGACATTCTTGAAGGTGAAGGAGCGCTATAATGGAAAATGTAATGGGACGTTATCAACAAGCTTTTGCAAAGCTAGCAGAAAAAAATGAAGGCGCTTTCGTGCCATTCGTAACGATTGGCGATCCAAACCGCGAACAATCAATGGCGATCATCGAAACGCTAATTGCAGCGGGTGCTGACGCATTAGAACTCGGTATTCCATTCTCAGATCCAGTGGCTGATGGCCCTACTATCCAAAAAGCCACATCTCGCGCACTAAACGCCGGTATCAACCCAGATATCTGTTTTGAAATGCTCACAGAGATCCGTGCTAAACACCCACAAATGCCAATCGGTCTATTATTGTATGCCAACCTTGTATACGGTAACGGTACCGATAAGTTTATGGCGAAAGCGGCTGCAGCTGGCGTCGACTCATTATTGATTGCCGACGTGCCAGTACAATACGGCCAGCAGTTTAAAGAAGCTGGCGATAAAGTGGGTATTGAAAGTATCTACATCGCACCGCCAAATGCCGATGACGCAACACTGCAGCAAGTAGCTGAGCAAGGTTCTGGTTATACTTACCTGCTAAGCCGCGCTGGTGTAACAGGCGCAGAAACCAAAGCAGAAATGCCTGTTGGTCCGTTATTGGCAAAACTGAAATCGTTTAATGCCGCACCTTGTCTACTTGGTTTTGGTATTTCATCACCAGAGCAAGTTAAACAAGCTGTTGCAGCGGGTGCTGCGGGTGCTATTTCGGGTTCAGCAATTGTAAATATCATTGAGAAGAATCTAGGTGATAATGCACACATGCTACAAGAATTAGCTGAATTTGTGACGCCAATGAAAGCGGCGACAACTAACGCAAAATAACGCGTGATGAAGATGACTAACGAGTAAACCAAGTAAAGCTGGCGTACAGGCGCTGGCTTTACTCGGCTATTCCCTGCCGTTAAATATATTCAAATATCTTCTTGTATAAAGGTAATACTGCAGCGCCAATTGCAGCAGATTTATCCCCAGCTAATTTAGCTAACGACACTTTTAATAGCGGTTCTTCGCTGTCTTTTAGATCTTGTAATTCATGCTGTAATTCACTGTGGATCTTATCGAAAATGGCCTGTGGGATCAGCCCTCCGATAATGATTTCTTGTGGATCTAAAATAGTCTTAATCGCCCAAACAGCTTGTTTAATACTGGGAATTGAATTTTTAACCCAAGTATCAATCACCGCATCATCTTGCGCTAATTGCTTTAATAAGGCTTGGTAACGCATCGGGTTTATTTCTGTTAAGCCCAATTGCTTATAAAGGTTATTTAACGAAGGTCGGTATTCTTTTAGTGGGAATAATTTACCAATACGCCCAGCATTACCATAGTGCCCACGATAAGGCACACCATTATGTAAATGACCGCCACCAATACCGTAACCAAGGTAAAGATAAAATAAATTACTGTTTAACGGTTTACGATCATAAATAAATTCACCTAACGCAGCTGCATTACCGTCATTTTCCAGCCATACATCCGTTTCTAAATACTGCGCAAGTTCATCACGAATATTCAATGACTCCCACTGCTTTAGATGTTTAGGATAAATCACTTTATCGCAGTCACTAAAATTACAACTTGTTGTGACGCCAGCTCCCACCAGATGATTGAACTCATTTGGGTATGCTAACTTTAATAAATCCAATAATGAAAACAGTTCATCACGACTATAAATAGGATCTTCGAAAATACCTTTAATTGATTTTGAAAATACCGATTCCGCATTCAAATTAACCATTTCAATACTGATTTTTTCAACTTCAATATTGATACCTAAGCTATAACCTTTTTCACCATTAATACCTAACGCAATGCCAGGCTGCCCTCTTTGGCTCTGTAATCGACCTAATGCCAAGATCCAACCATCATCAATCATCGTCTTGGTTATTTTTGTCATAGCCGCAGGCGTTAATCCACTCTTCTCAGCTAACTCAGCACGCGTGATCGGCGAGTAGGCATAAATATGTGACAGTATCTGACGCTGGGTATTTGATAAAATATTATTCGGCATGATTAAGGTATCTGCTTAAATTGATGATCGTAAATGAAAAATAAGGATCGTAATTGAGAAAGTATATAGTTACATAACATAAAGGTTATGTAAAAAGCTCCGTATCAATACGGAGCTTCAGGGTATTACATTAACACATTTTCCGTAAACCCTTTCTTCGCTTTAGTCGCATAATCCGATGTAAAGAACTGCGTACTAAATTGGCGTTGCTCTTGCGATACTAGCGCTTTTGAATCATCAGCATCTGGATGTTGAGGCGCACTACCAAAGACTTCATTAAAACGTGTTTGCACTTCCGCTGATGTGATCCAGTTAATGAATAACATCGATGCTGCTTTCTTGCTGGTGTTAGCAGGCATCATGATCATATTTCCGCCACCAGGCATACCAAATTCAGGAATGTAGAATTTAATACGTGGTGTGATAGCGCCTTGTGCTTGTAGCCCTTTCAAGTGGTCTTCCCATGCAGGAGTCAGTGAGATCTCACCATCATTCATGCGGGTTAAACTATCTGCATTTGATGACGTGATAGTGATCTCGTCACTGTGCTTGTCAAACCAAGTCCAAACATCAGACCATTGAGTGGTGTTGTTCGCATCAAATCCAGATTCATAATATGCAGGATTATCACCGGTCATGTTAGTAATCGAGCGCTGAATAAATGCATTACCCGCACCACCTTTATTTGGATCATTAACACCAAACGCGTATGGATTAGCAGTGATCCACTTATCCAACGCATCGAACGACTGTGGTAATTCTGCTTCATTTACACGACTTGGGTCATAGGCAAAACCTGTTTGATTACCCCAAAATGACACAGCATAACCGTCCGTTTCAACGCCGTTTAGTTTCGTTTTAAGCTTATTTGCATCCGGTAATACGTCAGTAATCGGGCCATACACTAAGTTGTTTTGCATTAGTGACGGCATACGTGCAGCATCAATCGCCATCACATCAATTTTACCTGCACTACGCTTGCCTTCAGCAATCAGTTTGTTGATATTACCTTTTTCATTACTGTTTGGTACACGTACTTTAATACCGTATTTATCTTCAAACTCTTTAAATATGGTGCGAAAACGAGGTTGGAAATACCAAACATAGACATTGATCGCTTTCTCTTTCTTTGCTTGTTCAACAACTTGTTCCCACTGCATATCTTTTAAATCATAAGCAGAAGCTTGCGCTGATAATCCTAACGCAACAGTGGCTGCGATAGCTGTAAGTGTTTTTTTCATCATAGTGTCCTTTATTATGATTGTTGGTTAAGATTATTTAGGCTTTACCAGTTGATTGGGCTAAATAGTTACCTTTCAATAATCGTTCGATAACTAACATCAAAATAACGTTAGGGATCACCAAGATTAATGAAATAACGGCCGCATTAGGGCGAATAAACGAATAGCCTAAATACGAATATAAAATAGTTGGTACGGTAGTAATGTCAGGTGAACCCAGTACAAAAGCGATATTGAATTCTTCAATACTGATCACTAAACAGAAGATCAATGAAGCTAATAAGCCCGGTTTAAGCATCGGCATAAACACATGACGGAACGTAGTAAAGAAGTTACCACCTAAATCTTTACTCGCATCAATCAGATCCTGTGGCACACTGGCAAAACTTGCCGATAGAATACGAATGGCATAAGGCAGTGCTAATACAGTATGGCCAATCACGATCCCCCAAAACGGTTCAGACAAATCCAGGCTGATTAACATAGAACTAAAGAACACACCGATGATCATGCCCGGCATGATGAGAGGTAATAACACCACTACTTCAGCTAATTTTTTACCGCGAAACTCAATGCGACCAAAGGCATAAGCAGTCGGCAGTGCCAGTATTACCGTAAAGAATGCTACCAAGGGTGCGATGGTATAACTGTTAGTAAGCGCCTCCACTAAGCCTGACGTTTCCCACATCTGCTCCCAGCGTCCAAATGAAAGTACTTGCGGAAACATGTCTGGGTAGCTCCACGGGTGTTTCGGATCAACTAAAGACCACAGCAGCGCCATTAAAAACGGGACACCAATCCAGAAAAAATTAATTACGATAAAGAAGCCAATAGATAGTTTATGTATTAAACCACCATTTTTAGTTTGGGCTGTCATTTCAGTTTCCCCGTTTTTTTCATAAATGGTGTTGTGACTAAACTAATAATCAATGATGCAACAACCGCAGTTAACATGATCACAACCGCGATCACTGCTGATTTGTTCCATTCATAAAACTCTGTTGAAGTAATGTGCATTAACATCGCTAATGAATATGCATTCTTTGGACCCGCAATCGAATAGAATGAATAATCACCCAACGCACCGATAAAGATTAAGATCAGCGATACTTGCAGCGCAGGTAACGTCAATGGCAATATCACTTGTGTAAATCGTTGCCAACTTGATGCGCCTAAATCACTCGCAGCATCTAATACGTCGGAACGAATGGAGTTCGCCGCGCCCGCCAGTAAGATCATCGCAAATGGTAATTGCTTCCAAATTTGTAGCACGATCACGCCCCAACCAAATGAGTCGTTTTGCATTCGAATAGGTTTATCGATAATGCCTAACCAGATCATTCCTTCGTTAAAGATACCGTGATACGAGATCACGTTCACCATTAAGAACGCTGCAACGAGTCCCGGAATAAACATCGGAGCACGTAACATACCGGTGATCAGCGTCGACCCCGTGAATGGTTTTCTTAACCATAATACTAACGGGTACGCTAGCGTTACCGCCCCTATCGCGCCAAATACAGCAACCTTAATCGAGTAAGCAAGTGCAACATGCAACTTGTTATCTTGCATTGACTCCTTCCAAAAATCTAAAGTGAACTGACTCTCTCCCATCATATTGTGCAAACCAAAGCTTTGAGACACAACCATGTAAAGCGTTGAGCCCATCAACAAAGCAATTGTGCCAATACCAGGAAGAAGTAATAACATTAGCTTCCAGCGTGGTAATTTCATTAGTTAGCCTCTTCTAAGAAACGAATGCTATTTACTGGCAGTGAAATACGCAATTGCTGACCATCAAACTTCGGTTTTTTAGGGGTTTGTAAACGGATCTCTAATCCTGAGTCATCACCGGGGATAGTGGCAATAATGTCAGTTACGTTACCCATGAATGCCATGTTTTTAATGTTTAGCAAGACTTGGTTTGGCTGATTATTTAACGCCGAAGTGTCATCTAAGATGATCGCGTCTTCTGGGCGCCAGCATACTTTGATGTGGTCAGCGATAGGCGCCTCGTCAGAGGTAACGGTTAACTCGCCCATCACACTTTGTAATTTGTATTCGTTGGCATTCGCTGTCGTACTTACATTCGCGGTAAAGATATTAGCTGAACCAATAAAGTCGGCCACAAAGCTGTTTATAGGTGTGTAATAAATATCATCTGGCGTCCCTATCTGCTCAATCGAACCACGATTTAATACCACAATCTTGTCAGACATAGCTAATGCTTCAGCTTGATCATGCGTGACATAAACCGCTGTTAAACCATATTTCTTTTGTAATGCACGTATTTCAAAACGTACTGATTCACGTAACTTTGCATCAAGGTTAGATAGCGGTTCATCAAATAGAATGACATCAGGACGAGTAACCATTGCCCGTGCTAAAGCAACACGCTGCTGCTGACCACCCGATAATTCACTTGGCATTTTATGCGCGTGTTCTTGTAACGATACTTGCTCTATCGCTTCATCGACACGGCGAATAATTTCATCTTTGGCTATTTTTTTCTGTTGGAGACCAAACGCAACATTGTGATGCACGCTTAAATGTGGAAACAGTGCGTACGACTGAAAACACATTGATGTATTACGTTTTTCTGGAGGCACATTATTAACAACTGTATCGCCTATTTTTATTTCGCCATTATCAGGATGATGAAAACCACCGATCATTTTAAGCAAAGTCGTTTTACCACAACCCGATGGGCCGAGTAATGTAATTAATTCACCTTTCTTTGCTGTAAAGCTGATGTCTTTTGACGCGACAAAATCACCAAAATTCTTAGCGATATTCTTTAGGCTAAGTTGTGTCATGTTTGTTTTCCTAACAGAAGATTTGAGTGGATAATAACTTTACCAAGTTAACTTAACAACGATTTTGATCACACTTTAAACTATTGTCACAATTACGTCACAAATGGGTAGTTAATATAATTAACACTAAAACACATAATTTAACAACAACACGGCAGACAATAAATACAATTAAAAACAACAGGGTAAAATAAAAACCTGCTTATTCTGGCGGTACTTAACTCAGCATTAAAGGTTAATCACGCAGCAATATAAATAGCTATCATCCAGATTGAATTAATTCATTTTTCAATAATTAGATCCACAACAATTAAATTAACTAGATTAATTTAATTGTTGTGGTATATTTTTCTCGAATTATATGAACAAGTGAGAAGTTATGAAATATGCACCCGCCGTTGGCGTTAAATTCGAAAAAAATGGACAAGTAAAAGAATTTAAAGGTAATACTTTTCTATGCCATATATCGACTAATGAAACCCAGTTACTAGCTGAAATAAAATGGGGGCAAGATCAGCTCAAAGCGATGAAATGTGCGTATAAATTTGCTTTCTTACCTATAACAAGCATGCACATGACTGTATTTGAAGGCGTATGTGAGAATATTCGTCAACAGCCACTGTGGACCAACAAATTAAGCCTAGACGCACCACTCTCTGCAGTCACAGACCTGTTCATTAATGAATTAACATCCATGCCGCGGTTAGGCTATTTTGAAATGGACTTTCACTCTATCTATAACTGCCCTATTGGTGGCACTGCCATTCGTATTAAACCCGCCACTGCAGCATCACGTGAATCATTATGGCAATGTCGAACGTTATTGAGCCAAGCGACAGGTATCAAACATCCTAATCATGATGACTATCATTTCCATATTTCATTAAGCTATCGCATTATCGAATTAGATGAGCACGATAAAACAGAAATCCTCGTTACCACCGACCGGATTACCGAACGCTTAAGTGCAAAATTCGGTCGTTTCAACCATGGACCAGTTGAATTCTGTCATTTCAACGACATGTTTAAATATAGTCCCTTAACTGTTTTAGATAGCGGTTATTAACTCAAGACACAATATAACGCTTTACCAATTAAGCCCTTAGTGCCTATTATTATGACTATCACCATACGATAGTTAGATAAAATAGTGCTAAGGGTTTTTTAGTGCACTAGATTAACTAATACAGATTCTTTTTCAGCCCCTCTAAGGAACAAGGACGCACCATGACAGGTTATTTCATCCAAGCATTCATCTATCTGTTTGCCGCCGTTATCACGGTACCGATAGCGAAACGACTCGGACTCGGATCCGTACTAGGTTATTTAATTGCCGGGGTTATTATCGGCCCAGTGATAGGTTTAGTGGGGAGTGAAACCGCGACTATTCAGCATTTTGCCGAGTTCGGTGTGGTGATGATGCTATTTCTGGTCGGACTGGAACTAGAGCCACGCATGCTCTGGGATATGCGTCATCGTCTCATCGGTTTAGGTGGCTTACAAGTCGGCTTAACGATTGCCGCAGTGATGGGGATCGCGCTCACGCTTGGTTTAGACTGGGGACTTGCGCTGACTATTGGCTTGGTATTTTCATTGTCATCAACCGCGATCGTATTGCAAACCTTTAACGAAAAAGGCCTGACCAAAACCGAAGGCGCACGCTCTGCATTCTCCGTATTATTGTTTCAAGATATTGCCGTGATCCCAATGTTAGCGTTAATTCCATTATTAGCCATCCCAGAATTGGTTGAGCAAGCGCAAAATGCCGTGCAAGCAGCAAGTGCACAGCATGAAGAATTATCCCTCGTTGCTAATATCTCAGGTATTTATTATGCCTTAGTTATTATCGTGGCGATCACAGGTGTGATTGTTGGCGGGCACTATCTAAGTCGTCCACTGTTTAAATTTGTCGCAAGTTCTAAAGTGAACGAGATCTTTACTGCCACCTCATTAATGCTGGTGATCGGTATCGCCGCTATCATGAATTTAGTTGGTCTTTCCCCTGCCCTAGGCGCCTTCCTGGCTGGTGTCGTATTAGCGACCAGTGAGTTTAGACATCAGCTTGAAGCCACTATCGAACCTTTCAAGGGCCTATTGTTGGGCTTGTTCTTCATGACCGTAGGCGCAGGTATCGATTTTGACATTCTGTTTAACGACACCGCAACTATCATCTCGATAACACTGGGCTTGATGCTGATAAAAGCCACCGTATTGTTTATTCTGACGGTGATATTTAAAATTAAAGGCCGTGATCGCTGGTTATTGGCGCTGAGTTTAGCCCAAGCTGGTGAGTTTGGTTTTGTATTACTGGGCTTTACCGTAAATAACCACGTATTACCCGTTGCGCTTGCACAAACCTTATCTCTTTCCGTTGCGCTGTCGATGTTCTTAACACCGGCATTATTTATCTTTTATGATCGTGTGATCTTACCGCGTTATATGGATAAGACCAATCAACAAGAAAGTGATGATATCGAAGAACATGGTGATGTCATCGTGGCCGGTATTGGTCGTTTCGGCCAGATAGTTAATCGTCTATTAGTTGCAAATGGCGTGAAAACAGTGGTACTGGATCATGATGTTAATATGATCCAAAGAGTACGCTCATTTAAAATGACAAGTTACTTTGGTGATGCAACACAACCAAGTTTGCTTGAAACAGCTGGCATCGCTAATGCCAGCTTATTTATCGTTGCCATTGACGATAAAGCTAGAGCGGTTGATCTCGTACGTTACATCAAACAGCATTACCCACAAGTTAAAGTACTCGCGCGTGCTTATGACCGTGGTCATGGTTATTCACTACGTCACGCCGGTGCGGATAATGTGGTGAGTGAAACTTATCATTCAGCCCTAATACTCGGTTCACACGCACTGACGAACCTAGGCTTTAATGAAGAACAAGCAAAAGACGTTAAACTTACTTTCAAAGATATTGAAAAGCACAGTAAAGATACCTTGTATCAAACTTGGCTCAATAATAGTGAAGACGATAAATTTAATACCGCTTATCGTGACCTGTATCTACAGCTTGAAGATAGTTTAGCCGAAGTAATGAAAAATAAAGATAAGTCGCAAAAGCCAATAACTTTTGATATTTAAAAATACCGCGGCATTTAGCAATAACGCCACAGAGATAAGGCTGAATAAACACCATGACTCCAGCAGTACAATTAGCTAAAAAGGCAAAGATAGTCCACAAGACCCATGAGTATAAGCATGATTCAAATGCCGAGTCGTATGGCTTAGAGGCAGCAGAAAAAATGGCTGTCGCTGCTGAGCGCATATTCAAAACTTTAGTCGTTGATATCGGCGATAAAAAACTAGCCGTAGCGGTTGTGCCAGTGACTGGCATGCTCAATTTAAAAGCCATTGCTAAGGCTGCAAAAGCCAAGAAAGCAGTGATGGCGGATAAAGATGATGTCATGCGCTCGACAGGGTATGTACTGGGTGGCGTAAGTCCATTGGGACAAAAGAAACGGCTATTAACGGTCATTGACAACTCAGCGCAAGATCATGAGACGATCTATGTGAGTGCAGGTCGCCGAGGCTTGGAGATCGAGCTTAGCCCGTTAGACTTAAAGCAGTTAACCAATGCCGAATTTGCAGCTATTAGTAATGAATAGTCATTAGCAGCTACGGTCAACTATCTAAAATCGAAACGTATAAAGTCGAGCGTATAAAAATAAAGCCCTGTAGATCGCACTACTGGGCTTTATTATGCGCACTTAAGAATAAATAATAACTGAGATTAACTAGAAGTCATATCGCGCAGCCATGTGCCACTGGTCTTCTTCGCCATCAACGCCATCAATCACATACTCAGTCACCAAGCGGAAGTTGCCATTGAATTTATAAGCGAGACCAAGCGCAGTTTGATCGACCGTATTATCATTTATCGTATCGGTATCACGTTGTTTATAAGTCACCGTACCCGTTAGCTTATCTAAACTGTAAGCAAGCGAGAGTTCATAAGCCATCCAGTCATTACCATCTTTAGCGCCGGCTGTATTAGGCGTATCAACAGAAGTGCTATCACCCACAATAGAAGCGGTTAAACCTTTCAGCTTATAACGCGCTGCAACAAGGATAGTGGAACGGTCATAATCTAAATTAGCCACATAACTTTCCGTCATCACACCAGTGTAGGTTGCGCCTAACTCCAGACCAAAATCAAAACCATATACACCACCAAGCGCATAACTTGATTGACTATTTTTACCTGTACTAGCATCAACGCTGGATTCTGGTTGCACATGCGCCACTAAGTTAAGGTTATCATCAAGCATCTTAGCTTCAAGTTTTAAAATATTAGCTTGTCGACCTAAGTTACCAAGTGCTGGGTTACCCGAATAATTGGTGGTACCGGCATCTGCCCAATCAGCAATGATTTCATCTGCGGCATAGTTACGACCAAACGTCAGTTGCCCACCATCATTTTTCAATCCGGCATACAGCAAACGCGTTTTAGATTCTGAATTAGCATCACTATTATCGCGAGATTCGAATTGCATCTCAATGTGCCCAAGTGCCGTTAAATCACCATTTAAATTTGAAGAAGCTTTAAAGCCAGTACGGAAATAGCTATCCGAACGACCGTCACTCTCTATACCTTTACCATCTTGGTAAATATAAGCCGCGTAAGCTCGACCATACAGATCAACCTGATTAGCATCATCTTTGTAAACATTCACGGTAGCTTGTGCAGTTGGGACCAGACTAGCGAGAATTGCTGTGACTAATAAAGTATTTTTCATTATCCATCCTTGTTATTTAAGTCGTTTTTTATTTAACAAAAGTGTTTTTATATTCAAGGTAAGTGATTGCAGCCTTACAGCTGGCTACTAGTCAAGGGTAGTTCTTTTCTGTAAAAGTGATGTTACAGCGATACTTTTTATGCAAAAAAGTGATCAGGAGGTCAGTATTTATGGGGATTAATGATAAACAATGCGAGAGAACAACAATCCCCACCAAAAAAACAAAAAGCCCAGTAGATCGCTCTACTGGGCTTTATTACACTTATTATCTCAACCTAAACCTAAATAAGTCTCTCTATTCATTCTTTATTTCATGACCTATTCAGGCTTAGGCTGGCATTAAAGTGTTGTACTGATTAATACGATGATTAAAGCAGGGCAAACAAACTTCACATACAATGGCCATACTTTCCAGAAGATACCATTTTCATCAGCGCCATCTTGGCCTTTAATTTCAGTCAGTAGGCTATTACGATGCCATACCCAACCAACAAAGATAGCAAGACCTAAGCATACTAGCGGTTGTGTAATTTCAGTCGCTAGCTTAATCATGAAGCCAAACATAAAGTCGAAGTTACTCACAACAGCCATAGCTAATACAGTCAGTGCCGCGCCAACAATCCAAGTTACTTTCTTACGTGACATTGACGTTTTATCGACAATATAACTCGTTGGTACTTCAACTACCGACATTGCCGACGTTAATGCTGCAACAGACATTAATGCAAAGAAGATAATCGCAACAACATGCTCTGCAGCGCCCATCGTCGCAAACAATGCAGGTAATACAGTAAACACTAATGTATCAGAACTCAGTAAGTTACCGTCAGCATCAAAAATAGTCACACCGTTATGCTTAGCAACATACATCGCAGGTAAGATCAGCATCGCTGCTAGGAAAGCAACACCTGTGTCCATAAAGGTTACGTGTACCGCTAACTTACTGATGTTTTCATTTGCTTTAAGGTATGAACCGTAGATCATCATTGCACCCGTACCAATCGATAGCGAGAAGAATGTCTGACCAAGTGCACCAATAATCACATCAGGATGCATTACTTTGTCAAAATCAACCGTAAATAATGCTTCAACACCATCCATTGCGCCAGGCTGGAACAAGATATAAATCACGCTCGCAATCAAGATAGCGAACAATAGCGGCATTAAACGCTTCGACCATTTTTCAATACCGTCTTGTACGCCTTTTTGAATAACGTAAACACACATTAATGCAAATATTAAGGTAAATACGATATTACGCGATAGCGAGAAATCAATTAACCAACGGCTTGCTTCATCCGCACCGACTATCGAGGCAATCGGCGCTAGCGTGTTACTTACAAACCAGCCAGAAAGCACAGCGTAGAAGCTGAAGATCATTGCAGCACAGATAATCGAAGCAAGACCAATCAAGCTACCAATCATTTTAGTCGCAGGTGAGCGGCCTAATTTAGCCATTGCGTCAGCAGGATTAGTTTGGCCGTGGCGACCAACCATTAGCTCAGCAACTAACATTGGGTAACCCAATAAGAAGATCAGGAACATGTACACCATTAAAAAGGCGCCACCGCCATTACTCGCAGCTTGCGTTGGGAAACCCCAAATATTACCAACACCAACAGCAGAACCTGCCGCCGCCATTATAAAACCAAAACGTGAACCAAAGTGTCCTCGAGATGCTCCATCATTATTCTGTATTGCCGCCATTTATCCGTACCATATTTGCCAAATCCAATTAATAAAGGATTTATACCTAAAAAAACCGCAAAGGCAACAATTAAAATCTATAAAAATGCATATTGTATAGATTTAAAAACCAACAACACTTAACTTTAAGCAATAGATCACTAAAAAAATGAAATATATGTTCTTTTGATTGCGCAAAAAATAAAAATAAACCCTTGGCATAGCAACAGTGACCAACCGGATTAACATATAAAAAATCATCGTTTAATTAAAACGTCATTAAAACTGCTTACTATGCGTACTTAATATATCGAATAATATTTTATACTAACTTTTGGTTAATCACTCAGTTCACACATAATAAAAAACAAAAGGGATATTTATGTTAAGGAAAATAACAGCCTTACTTTGGTTATACACATTCACACCAGCACTCATGGCTATGAGCCAGGTGCCTGCTGAACGCCATACCATGATTCAATTCACCAATAGCACACAGCAGACACTCTATGCGTATATTGAAGAAGGCAATAATGTAGAATTATTAACAACAGAGATTATGCCATTAAGTACCGCAGACCTCGCTAGCATCACCCGAACGAATAACGACGATGATATTGCGATTTCATTAAGTAATGCTGATTATAGCTTTAGCCTCACACAAAGAGTCAGCAACGATGCGCTTGCTTTCGGTATCGACAGTGATGAATTGACCATCGCACCACAAACAGACAGTGCCATTCAGCGATTCGAGATACAACTCGCCGCGAGCCAAAATACCATCGCCTTTAATAGTGAGAAATTACACAAAGGAGGCAAGGTTAATTACGTACTACAACAACACGACCAAAAACCAGCTCTCGGGCCTGGTAATGAATTGAGTCTATTAAGCTACAACATTTGGGCAACGACGATATTCGGTTCTAAAAAAGTCGATACACGCCTCACTGAAATGCCAGCAATCATGTCTGGTTATGACGTTTTAGTATTAACTGAAGTCTTTGACCTTATTCGAACCAGTAAATTACTGAAGCAATTAAATGCAGAATATAGCTTTACGAGCAGTGAAATATTCAAACTTGGTAGGATCATGCAATCTGGCACGCGTATTTTGACCCGATGGCCAGTCGAAGAAGAGAAAAGTCTAAAGTACACCAATTGTAACGGTATCCAGTGCGCAGCAACTCGCGGGGTTATTTATACCCGTATTAATAAGCAAGGTTACATTTACCATGTATTTGCCACCCATACACAATCTTCAGATGATGATCAAAACCGTTCGGCACGTTTAGCGCAGCTAGAGGAAATGGGCGAGTTTATTAGACAACAAAATATCCCAGCGGATGAAGCGGTCATTTTAGCCGGAGATTTCAATATCAATAAAATAGGTTTACCGGCAGATAGAGACCAAATGGAATATATTCTAAATGCCAGTGAGCCAGAAAATAAAGGCCATCATCTGTCTTTTGATTCTGACACCAACTATTGGGCAGAGAAGCCTTATTTAGAATATCTTGATTACACATTAACAGGGAATGAGAATCTACAGCCTCTCACTGCAAGCCAAGAAATATTCGCACCACGGGTTTTAACTGAATCACTGTGGGGAATTTGGGACTTATCTGACCATTACGCTGCTCGCGGCCATTTTATCTATCCGAAGGCAAAATAGCAGCACAATATATTACAGGTGACGATTTCAGCATCAATTCTCTTTAGATGCTGAAATATCGGCTTAAAACTCGATATTACTACTAGATGAATACTCAAAACTAGGTGGTTACACTACTTTTACCTCGAAACAGTTAAAAGTAGCACTCAAATAAAGTTGAGGCCTGTAATCATTAGTGTGATCTGTGTATACAAATCAATTGCTACCAACTTGTTAAAAATGATAAAACTACCCCTTATTGGCTATTATGATGCTTTATCACTTATTATAGGAACAAGTTTAACGCTGCAATAAATGGATTTAGCAGTACAAAACACTAATCAAGGATAAACAAACAGTAATAAGCAGCATCAAAACAATAACAAGTACAATAAACACACAAATAGAAAGGTTGTTAATAAAAAATACGTAAAACATCAAATTATTTTGATAAATACAGGTATTTTTTTAGGTTCGAATCAAAAAAGCGATCTACATCACTTTAAATAAAACTCAAATCATTATCCTATGCAGCAGTTGAGATTGAGTATAAAAAAACAAGTGAGAACGTAATGTCAGAGCAAGCTACTAAAACAGGCGCAGGAAGCACAATGGACGCTGCTAAATGGAACAAAGCAGACACAACATGGGTATTAAGTTTATTCGGTACAGCAGTAGGTGCCGGTGTTTTATTCCTACCTATTAAAGCAGGCTTAGGTGGTTTTTGGCCATTAGTAGTTCTAGCATTGCTTGCAGGTCCTATGACTTGGTTAGCACATAGATCTCTTGCTCGCTTCGTATTATCATCAAAAAATCCTAATTCAGACATCACTGATGTTGTTGAAGAACATTTTGGTAAAGGCGCTGCAAAATTAATTACATTTGCTTACTTCTTTGCTATCTACCCTATCGTACTAATCTACGGTGTTGGTATTACAAATACATTTGAAAGTTTCATTGTTAACCAACTTGATATCTTCACTGAAATCCCACGCCTAGCGGCTGATGGTGCACCGATGCTTAACGAAGCTGGTGTTCAATTAATGGATAAAGTAAGCGGTATCCCACGTTGGTTACTATCTGGTGGTCTAATTTTAGTAATGACTGCGTTGATTCTATTCGGTAAAGACTTAATGCTTAAAGCAACATCAGCATTAGTTTACCCACTAGTATTCATCCTGTTCGGTTTATCTTTATTCTTAATCCCGAGCTGGAACACAACGATGTTAACAGTTGTTCCTGAAGCATCTTCGTTCTTACCTGTTATCTGGTTATCGATTCCACTGATTGTGTTCTCATTCAACCATTCACCAGTAATCAGCCAATTTGCTAAAGCACAACGTGAAACTTACGGTGACAACGCTGTACAAAAAACTGACCTTATCTGTAAACGTGCTGGTCAAATGCTACTTGGTTTCGTAATGCTATTCGTATTCTCTTGTGTGTTATCACTATCACCAGAGCAACTAGCAGAAGCTAAGGCACAAAACATCTCAATCCTGTCTTACCTTGCAAACGTACATGACTCAGTATTAATTCAATACTTTGGTCCTTTCGTAGCATTCGCAGCGATTACGTCTAGCTACTTCGGTCACTACTTAGGTGCTCAAGAAGGTCTAAACGGTCTAGTTAAGCAAGTTGCACCAAAAGCATCAGAGCAGAACATTAATAAATTCTCTATCGTATTCATCGTACTAACTACATGGGCTGTAGCAATTATCAACCCAAGTGTACTAGGTCTTATCGAAACAATTGGCGCACCAATGATTGCAGCTATCTTGTTCCTAATGCCAATGTACGCAATCAAGAAAGTACCTTCGATGCAAAAATATGGTAGCTCTAAAGCAGCAAACATCTTCGTTACTATCTGTGGTCTAATGGCTATCACTTCAGTTATCTACGGCGCATTCTAAACCGTCCCTAACTGAATAAGTTTATAACGAACGAAACCGGCGAGTCACCTCGCCGGTTTTTTTGTATCTGGGTTCTATACATTGGTTAATTCTTATCATATTCAATGTCTTTATTTTGAGTGTCTTTATCTTTTTCTTTCTTACTGTCACACCCCATCATTTTCATCATAAAGAACATCATCACCACACATAAAACCAGCGGTATAAGTAAACTACTACCTATCGCCACAAACGACATATTCCCTACGAAAGCAAAATAGGCTAACGGCAAGCCTAGACACAGAACTAACATCAATTTACACAGTTTATTCATTTTCATCATTTTTCACCTTCTATAGTTTCAATTTTTATCTAACGTCGATATATGGCCTAACTGCCTACAGTTTTTTCTTTATTTCATCTAACTCTTCAACGGTGATATCACCACTAGCGAACCGTCGCTTTGCAATATCAACCGGAGCCTCTACACTCACCTTCTTCTCTAGACCAGAAAATAAAAGATAGAATACTCCCCCCCAAAATATCGCCATTGAAATAGGCATTAACCAATTAAATTCATGAAAACCAAACATATACAACCTCCAAAAGTCTAAATATATTGCAACTTAATTGTTTCCGGTTTGACCTTGAGATATACGATAAGGTTTACCTTAACTGTAAGGTAAACCTTTTTTATTAAATAATTTAAAATTAATTTAATGGCCATAAACGCTTTACCTTCCCGTTAGTGGAAAGGATACAGCGCATAAATATATCTAACGACAGTCACTACTTTTATGCTTTAACGATATAAGCTAAATAGATAAGTCAGTGGGTGGTGTCTAGGTAGGTAGGTAGGTAAATGTGGCTCACTAGATGAATATCAAGGTAAGGACAATGCAGAACATACACCGACGTGTTGTCATAAGCCGGCGGTATAGCTAGCAGCAGATAAGCCAAAATAATATAAAAAATAAACAGAGGGACAATATGCCCCCTGTTCAATTAAACGATCTTTACACCTGCAGACATTAAACGCTCTGGTGCCAGTAATACACTTTCTGATTCATCATCGGTCTCAGCACACAGCAACATACACTCTGACGTTTCGCCACGCATCTTCGCTTTTGCAAGATTACACAATACGACGACTTGCTTACCCAACAATTCTTCCTCTGTGTAATAAGGCACAAGGCTCGTGACTGTTTGTAAGCTCTGCTCACCCACATCAATTTGCACAATATAAAGCTTGTCCGCATTCTCATGACGTTTCACATCGGTAATGTTTCCGACACGCATATCTAATTTTGCAAAATCACCATATGCAATTGTTTCCATTTTCATTTATCCTTAACTTTAGTTTGTGGTAACGTTTACATTATCAATACTGCGTGATTGTTCAAGCAAATAAAGTAAAACATTTACTAAAATATTAACTCGATCAAATTAAAGGATTAAAAGTCTTATTATGGCAACGATCAAAGATGTAGCAAAAGCAGCTGGCGTATCAGTTGCCACAGTTTCCAGAGTCGTCAACAAGTCACCAAAAGCCAGCAAGGCGGCTATCATATCGGTTAAGGCGGCAATGAAAGCCTTAGCTTATCGCCCCAACGCCAATGCTCGAGCGCTGGTAAATAAAAGCACTAACACTATCGGGGTGATGGTTGGCGATGTATCCGATCCGTTTTTTGGCGCCTTAATTAAAGCCGTTGATAATGTCGCGCGTTCACATCAAAAACATTTGCTCATTGGTAATGGCTACCACAATGCCACCACAGAGAAAGAAGCAATTGAATTACTCATTAATAATCGCTGTGATTCGTTAGTCATTCACTCCAAAGCATTAACGGATCAAGCGTTGATCCAATTTGCCGAAGAAGTGCCAGGACTCGTCCTCATCAATCGACATATTCCAGAGATTGCAGAACGCTGCATTGCATTAGATAACCAACAGGGAGCCAACTTAGCCACTCAGCATTTAATCACTCAGGGCCATCAGCACATTGCTTATATTAACTCTTGCCATGATATTGATGACTCTACACATCGTAAAGCTGGTTATCTGCAAGCATTAACCAGCCATGATATTGCGCCACGTCAGGCATATATTACAGAATGTCAACCAACGGATGAAGGCGGCGAAGTGGCTATGACTGAAATTATTGCGCTTAATTTACCGATAACAGCAGTCGTTTGCTACAACGATTATGTCGCCGCAGGGGCATTAACAGCACTTGAAAAGCAGCATATTTCGGTACCGAATGATATATCTTTGATGGGGTTTGATAATGGCCTGATTGCTAAATACCTACACCCTAAACTGACGACTATGCACTATCCAATTCAAACCATGGCAGAACAAGCAGCTGAATTATCTTTAGCGCTCGCCAAAGGCAATAATAGTGACATTAAGGGCAAAGTATTTAAGGCTATATTAGTGGAACGATTATCCGTCGCTAGACGCGCTTAATTTAAACGCACTTGCTGAAACGAAAAGACTGAATGGCGAGCCGAAACAATGAAGCGCTTGGCTCATCATATTAGGTATAAGCGGCAATTTTTTCAAACACGACATCTTTATTAAAAGGTTTTGCCACATAATCATCCATACCTGATTGATAGCATTTTTCAATATCTTCGATAAATACACTGGCGGTTAAGGCAATAATAGGTAACCGCTTTTTAGTTTGCTGTTGCTCCCATTCACGAATCGCACCAGTGGCAGTAAAACCATCCATAACCGGCATCATACAATCCATTAAGACCAGAGAATATTCGATATTACCAGCTTGGATCATCTCTAACGCCTCTTTACCATTATTCGCTAGAGCTACAGCAAAGCCTGCTTTTTTAAGTAATAATGTCGCGACTTTCTGATTAATAAGATTATCTTCGACAACTAAAATTATTTGCTTGGCGCTGTCATCATTCGACCCTGCATAATTAAGTTCATGTTCATGCTCATTCCGTGCATTACTGTCTTCTTTTCCGGTTTTTAGTTTTAGCGCGCTAGTTGATAATGATAAGTGATTTGAATTTGAATTTGTCTTGTATAGTGATTTATCTAGTGCTTTACGCACAACTTTCGCAAAACGTTTTCCTAACAGCGGCATGGTGATCAAGCCATCAAGGCTATGCTTAAAGACCGGATGGTTCAAATCAATATGTTCATTCTGTTGTGTGCAAATAACTAGAGCCGAATTATTATCTAAACCATTCAATTTTTCGATATCAACAAGTGTCACTTCGGCACTATTTTGGCAATAAAGAATCAGCGCATATTGCTTCGCAACAGCCATGAAATGAGTATCTGGCGTTATCACTGTCGGATTGAGTCCCCACTTTAAGCATTCCGATTGCAGTTGCTGTGCATCCTTATTTTGCGCACTGATAATTAAACATGGCGTGCCATTAAAGGTGGTTAACGCAGTATTTTTTGATTCAACAACTGCTACATCAAGTGCAAAATAAAACTTACTGCCAACGCCCTTTTCAGATGCAAGTTTAATCTCACCGCCGAGTAACACCACTAATTGACGGCATATAGCTAACCCAAGTCCGGTGCCACCAAACTGACGCGTGATCGAGCCATCCTCTTGCGTGAAAGGCGCAAATACTTGTTCTAATTTATCTGCACCGATCCCTATACCTGTATCCTGAACTGCAAACAGTAATCGTCCTCTGTCCCTAGTTCGAGGACCATGATCTTGCGATTGACAGACTTGAGGCTCATAACCCACCGATAACGTCACCGATCCCTCTAGGGTAAATTTAACCGCATTAGACATCAGATTCATCAATATTTGATGTAAGCGGTGGGCATCTATCATCACTAACTCAGGTAGTTCTGGTGATAACTCAACTTGTAATAATAACCCTTTCTCAGCAGCTTTACTCTGTACAATGGTGACAGTGTCATACACAACTTCCGCGACATTCGATTCCTGAGCCACCAGCAAAAGATGACCAGATTCTATTTTAGATAGATCTAAAATATCGTTAATCAGTAATAATAGAATTTTCGATGAAGTATCTATGGTTTGTAAATATTCAACCTGCACCGAGGTTAACTCTGTGCTAGCGAGAATATCGGACATACCAATAATGCCATTTAACGGCGTGCGAATTTCATGGGACATATTGGCTAAAAAAGAGGTTTTCGCTTTAGTTGATGATTCCGCTTTTATTTTTTCTATTTCAAGGTATTCGGTCTTCTTATTAAAAGAACCAATCAAATTGGCAATTTCATCTTTATAACGATAATTAATATCGATAATTTCACCGACATCATTTTCATTAATCTGCTTTGATATTCGCGTAATCGGATTTATTACCCAATGATTTATAATGTAATAACCAATAATCACACAGACTAATAGTAACGGTATAATGCCCATCTCAATATTAACAATTTGCGTATAAACATCATCAGCCACGGTATTATGAGAGTTAATAACCTCAAGCTGCCAATTAAAATTATCTAGGCTATTTTTAACAATGTACATCCCTTCTGTTACATTAAATTTATAGTCCGCAATGGCGATGCCTTCGCTGTGAATACGCACACCTAATTGATGCTCTTCGGCATGTGATTCAATGAATCCCACCATACCTTTTAACGAAATATCTATCGTTGCCACACCTGAAAATTGACCATTATTGAAATACGGTTGTGATGCGGTAATCATTTTTTGCTTGGTGAAAGGGTCTACATATACTGCTGACCACGATATTTTACGAACACTATTTTCATGTGCCACTGAGGTATACCAAGGCTCTAGCTGATAAGGTGCCATGGCAGGATTGTTATAATCATCAATGAATTCAACATTACCCTTTTCATCTCGGGAAAAGAATAAACTCGCTAATTTTTTTTCTGGAATTAAAGTGTTGGGTTCAGGCCAGATGCCACCACTGATGATAATGTCATTACTCTGATAAAATACCGAAAAAATCATGTTATCAAGTACATCAATAGGATAACCACTTACCGCAACGCCGACTAACCCATGTAAAGTGGCAACAGAGCGCTCTAAAGGCTCTTCAATTTCATGAGACAGTAATTGAGTTCTTAAATTAAGGTTATTTTCGAGATTATCACGGATAGGTGGTTCGACGACATAATAGGTAATGCTGGCAATTATGCTCATGAGTAAGCAAGCATAAAAGCCCAGTGCAATAATACTTTTTTTCTTTAAAGACATTTAACCACCATAAAAACCAGCTACTAGTTTATTAGTATAAGTAATCTAAGTCCTTTGCCTTAAAAAAGTATTATAACTATGATCTAAGCCACATTAATTGGCGGTAAATACCTTACTACGCATCGCGGTGGTTAACACGGATGCGTAAGATAATAAGCAGGAATAAGAAGATTACACCGTAAACTGATAACTTGTCTGGTGTTGGTAGGTTTCCGCCGGTTGCAGCACAACGTTTGGATGATCCCACTGCAGGTTATTCATTGCATCAGCTACAAACTGGGTTTCTAAAGCAATTCCTGCATAGTCTTGATATTGGCCACCCATACGATCTGGCGTGTCAGCTAACCAGTTTCCAGTATACAGTTGCATGGCCGGTTTGGTGGTAAACACATTCAGCGTAAGCAAGTTATCAGGAGATATCAGTCTGGCTGCTAACGCGCCTTGTAAACAACTTTTAGCTAATATAAAAGCGTGGTCGTAACCTTTTGCTGCTTGCTGGTGTGCATCAAGCATAAAGTCTTGTTCAATACACTTCTCAGTACTGAAATCAAAGTACCCACCCTGCACTTTCTGCCACTCGCCTGTCGGTATCCCCACTTCATTTGTCGGTACAAAAGCATCACTATTTATGCTTAAGCTATGCGTTAGTGCTAATTGACCACTATCCGCGCCTAACAAATTGAAATAGGCATGGTTGGTCAAGTTGATTGGCGTTGCTTGCGTGGTATGTCCGCTATAACTGATCACCACTTCATTATTATCAGTTAGCTGATATTTGACCCTAACCGTTAATTCACCTGGAAAACCCTGATCGCCATCCGGTGAGACTAATGCAAACTCAATGCTATTTTCGTTATTCTTTTCATTATTATTTATATTGAAAGGCTGTTCACGATTATCCGTCGCAACCCAACGGCGTTTATCAAACCCCACAGTGCCACCATGCAAGGTATTACCAGCTTGATTGGTATCAACTTGATATGCAACGCCCGCAATAGAGAACTGGCCTTTGGCGATGCGATTAGCCACGCGACCAACGATTACGCCCATATAACTTTGTTGCAATTGAAAGTCGGCCATATTATTTTGACCAAGCAATACTTCTCGACATCCCCCGTCTACAGGTACTTTACAACTTAGCCATGCAGCGCCAACATCCATCAACACGATACGCATGCCACGCTTATTTTTCAGTTCAAACAACTGAGCAGGGCGACCGTCAAAAGCCGCCTCAGCAGTCATACTCTCGAACAAACTTGATTGCTCAATCATCATCACACCCTATACTGCAGACACTAATCCAGCGCCATTTTGAGCTTGGCACACATAGATAGATTCTTTTAAGCCCGTCGCTGGCTCATACAATTCTTCAACTGCACTGCGAACCGAATCAACTAATACAGGTGGCACTAATGCAACGATGCAACCACCAAAACCACCACCCGTCATGCGCACACCGCCCTCAACGCCGATAACGTTTTTGACAATATTAACTAAGGCATCAACTTCTTTTACCGTGATTTCAAAATCATCACGCATTGACGCATGCGATTCTTCCATCAGCTCAGCCATACGTTTAATGTCACCAGCAGCCAGCACACTTGCCGCTTCAACGGTGCGATCATTTTCGGTGATCACGTGGCGAGCACGTTTTGCGACCATCTCATCCAACTCATGTTCTTTGGCATTGAATGTTTCAATAGAGACATCACGTAATGCTTTTACACCAAAAATACGTGCTGCTTCTTCACATTGCTCACGGCGAGTATTGTATTCAGAATCCACCAACCCACGTTTCTTATTCGAATTGATGATCACTACTGACATGTTTTCAGGCATGGATACGGCTGTTGTTTCAAGGCTACGACAATCAAGTAACATGGCGTGATTTTCATTGCCTTCTGCCGATACCATCTGATCCATAATGCCACAGTTACAACCAACAAATTCATTCTCAGCTTGCTGGCCGTTTAAGGCTACTTCAGCTTGGGTGATATTCAAATGGTATAACTCTTTAAACGTTTGACCGATAACCACTTCAAGTGCTGCAGATGAGCTTAACCCAGCCCCTTGAGGCACATTACCAGTCACCGCAATATCGGCACCTTTAAATTCAAAACCACGTTCAAGCAAACACTTAACCACACCACGAATATAATTCGCCCACATTTTATCGTCTTGAAATTCAATTGGCTGAGTAATATCAAACTCATCCGTTTCATTTTCATAATCAACAGCAACGACACGCACAATATTGTCATCACGTGTTGCTGCTGCTACCACCGTTTGATAGTTGATTGCACAAGGCAATACAAAACCATCGTTATAATCGGTATGTTCGCCAATCAGGTTTACACGACCTGGTGCTTGCACAACATGCGTTGGTGCGTAGTTTAATACTGAGTTAAATGCATTTTTTACGTTTTGAATTAAATTGGTCATCGGTGCCTTCCACGTTTTTTCGGGATCTGAATCTCTCGTCGAGCGCAGTGTCATTACACTGCGCTTACCGAGTCTCATTGCTATCTTTTTTTTATAATAACGGCGTTTTGTCATTATAACTCTCTGCTATTAGTCATCACTTTTTGCCATCAATCATAATTCTTTATAATGTACGTCGCTGACATCACGTAGTTTTTGCGCAGCTTGCTCGGCGGTTAAATCACGCTGGTTTTCACCTAACATTTCATAACCCACCATGAATTTACGTACTGATGCAGAGCGCAGTAATGGCGGGTAAAACAGCGCATGTAATTGCCAATGCTCAATATCCGTGCCTTCTTCAAAGAACGGCGCGTAATGCCAACCCATTGAATAAGGGAATGAGCATTTAAAAAGATTGTCATAACGACACGTTAACTTCTTAATCGCTAACGCTAGGTCATCGCGTTGCTCATCCGTTAATTCGTTCATACGGCGAATATGTGTTTTTGGCAATAACATCGTTTCGAACGGCCATGCAGCCCAATACGGCACGACAGCAAGCCAATGTTCGGTTTCAACAACTGTACGTTCACCGTCTTGTAATTCAGAGCCAACGTAATCAACTAATAAGTTCGAACCATGCTCTTGCTGGTATGCTTTCAGCAGTTTTTCTTTACGTTCAATTTCGTTAGGTAAAAAACTATTTGCCCATACTTGGCCATGTGGATGCGGTTGCGAGCAGCCCATTGCTGCGCCTTTATTCTCGAACGCTTGCACCCACAGATATTCTTTACCTAGTTCTTCAATTTGTTCATTCCAAGTATCGATCACGCCGCGGATCTTTGCCGTAGGCAGTTCTGGTAATGTCTTACTATGATCTGGTGAAAAACAAATAACGCGGCTTAATCCACGCACGCCTTCAGTTTTGAACAACGGATTAGTTGATTTAGGCGCTGCTGGTGAATCAGGCATTAACGCGGCGAAGTCATTACTAAACACATAAGTACCGTCGTAATTTGGATTTTCATCTCCGGAAATACGTTTGTTGGTTGGACATAAAAAACAGTCTTGCTCATACGTCGATAGTTCCGCCGTATCAGGTTCTTCATCTTGACCACTCCACGGGCGCTTTGCTCGGTGAGGTGATACTAAGATCCATTGACCTGTTAACGGATTATAACGACGATGCGGATGATCAATTGGGTTGAATTCTTTGTTACATTCTTCATAAACTTCTTGCGTAGACATAAGCTTAATATCCTTGTGGATTAGTTGACTGCCAGCGCCATGTATCAGCACTCATTTCCATTACATTACGACTGGCTTTCCAACCTAAGTCTTTTTCTGCTTTTGCTGTACTTGCCCAACACTCGGCAATATCACCAGCGCGACGTGGACATACTTGATATGGGATAGGTTGACCAGATGCTTGCGCAAACGCATTCACCATTTCTAATACACTTGAACCTTTGCCTGTACCAAGGTTGTAAATATGTAAACCAGACTTAGCACCCACAGTCGTTAATGCGGCAATGTGTCCATCAGCTAAATCCATCACATGAATATAATCACGAACGCCTGTGCCATCAGGTGTTGGATAGTCATCGCCAAATACCGACAGAGATTCACGACGACCGACGGCAACTTGGGCAATAAACGGCATTAAGTTATTTGGGATCCCTTGTGGATCTTCCCCCATGGTGCCAGACGGATGCGCGCCAACCGGATTGAAGTAACGTAGTAAAGTAATACTCCAATCATTATCGGCAACAAACAGATCTGAATAACATTCTTCAATGATGTATTTACTACGCCCATAAGGATTGGTTGTGGCACCAGTTGGTGAATCTTCAGTAATAGGGACTATCTCAGGATCGCCATACACGGTTGCCGAAGAACTAAATACAATGCTTTTCACATTGGCTTTACGCATTGAACGCACCAGCACTAAAGAGCCGTTTACATTGTTATCGTAGTATTCCAGTGGTTTTTGCACTGACTCACCAACCGCTTTTAATCCTGCAAAATGGATCACCGATGAAATAGCGTGTTCAGTGAAAATACGATCAAGGAAGGCTTCATCACGCACATCTCCTTGGTAGAAAACAGGACGAACCTGCGTTAATGCTTCAATACGATCGAGTACAGCTAATTTACTATTATCTAAGTTATCGATAATGATAGGCTCGATGCCTGCAGCAATCATCTGTACACATGTATGACTACCGATGTAGCCCATCCCGCCTGTTACCAGTACTTTCACAATGAATTCTCCCGCCATGTTGAACACAAAATAGGTAAATCTATAAGATACTTGAGTACCCTACCGATCAAATGTAAACGTTTCCACAAAAACAACCACCAATCAGTAAACATTTTACTAAAAGTGAGATTTAGGTATCAAAATTCCCTTTTTTTCCGTAAAATACCCCCTATAAAGAATAATAATGACTGGGCTGGAGGATGAATGGCAACATTAAAGGAAATCGCCAACGAAGCTAAGGTTTCATTAGCAACTGTGTCGCGCGTATTAAATGAAGATCCGACATTAAGTGTGAAAGAAGAGACCAAACGACGTATTTTTGAAATAGCAGAAAAGCTGGAATACAAAACCAGTTCAACTCGTAAACTTGCTAGTGCATTACCGGCTAAAGCAAAAGAACATCTGCATTTCTTAGCACTGTATAATTACAAACAAGACACCGAGATTAATGATCCTTATTATCTCGCGATCCGTCACGGCATAGAAACGCAATGTGATAAGTTTGATATCGTGCTGACGAACAGCTACGAGAGCAGCCTCGATATTAAGAATCCAAAAATAGATGGCATCTTATTAGTTGGTCGTCAAACTGACGAACAGTTAATCGCGATTAAAAAGATCACTAAGAATATTGTTTATATTGATTATACCGACCACGGCCAGGAATTTGATTCTGTGGATATAGACCTTGTCAGGATCAGTAAGGAAGTTATTAATTTCTTTACTAATCAGGGGTATAGTCGTATTGGTTTTATTGGTGGTCAAGATGACGAAGCAACACCAGATATTCGTGAACAAGTCTTTACTGAATATGGCCAGTTAAAAGGCGTTGTCTCAGAATCTGATTTATACCGCGGTGATTTCTCAAGTTCATCAGGTTATAAGCTGGCTAAGAAGATGCTAGAAACCGATCACCCAAGTGCATTTTTCATCGCCTCAGATTCGATTGCCATTGGTGTATTGCGTGCGATTCATGAACAAGGTTTATCAATACCAGATGATATTGCCTTGATCAGTGTGAATGATATTCCCACGGCTAAATTTACTTTCCCGTCTTTGTCCACCGTACGTATTCATTCAGAACTGATGGGCAGTCAAGGGGTTAACTTATTAATGGAACGTCGCCGTGATCAACGCGTGATCGCCATTAACGCTTACATTCCAAGTAATCTACGTTTACGTGGCACCACTAAAAAGTAAGCTTTAAACACCTAAAAATGACATTAAAGCAGTGTATGACTATGCTGCTACTTCCTTCAAAACGCCTTAAATCGCCATTAAACTCCCCCTTTAATTCTGCCTTTAGTTTTCATTCGACTTGCTCTACCTACTCATCCCGTTATTAACATTTAAATTCACGCATTAACATTTCTAGATCTACATCACATTAGCACCACAACCTTGTTACATAGCAACCTGCCTTTAACGTTATCCAGCTCACAAACCTCACCATCAAATGTGATCAAGTTAAAACTAAAACAACATTTCTATTCGTTTTACTAAAACTTTAGTTAATATCTTTTACCAGAAAGCAGTCCGCTAAAATTTACTCGCATTATTTATTCGACTTGGAGGCTACACGTGAACAATTGGGAAAACTTCTTCCGCCTTAATGAAAACAGAATGGCACCACGTGCTTACTTTTTCTCATATGACTCAGTATCAACAGCAACTACGTTCCAACGTGAATTAAGCAGCCACTACCAGCTATTAAGTGGCCAATGGAACTTTAACTTCTTCACTAACCCGCTGTTAGTACCTGACGAATTCTATGCTCAATACATGAATAACTGGGACAAGATCACTGTTCCAAATATGTGGCAAATGGAAGGCCACGGCGATCTTCAATATACTGATGAAGGTTTCCCATTCCCAATTGATGTACCTTTCGTGCCAAGTGATAATCCAACCGGCGCTTACCAACGTACATTTACACTGGGTGATACCTGGAACGACAAACAAACCATTATCAAATTTGATGGTGTTGAAACTTATTTTGAAGTTTATGTTAATGGTCATTATGTTGGCTTTAGTAAAGGCAGCCGTTTAACAGCTGAGTTCGATATCTCTGCATACGCACAGCAAGGTGAAAACTTATTGTCTGTACGCGTAATGCAATGGGCTGATTCAACTTACATCGAAGATCAAGACATGTGGTGGACTGGCGGTATCTTCCGTGATGTTTATTTAATTGGTAAAGAACAAGTACACGTGCAAGATCTAACAATACGCACAGACTTTGATGAGACTTATCAAAGCGCAACGCTTTCTTGCAAAACAGTAATTGAAAACTTAACTGCAGCTCCAGTGGCTAACTACTCACTTGAATATACTTTATTCGATGGTACTACCGCACTGGCAGCAGGCAATATCGAGTCACTGTGTTTTACTTCGACTCAAGATGTAAACGTTACCATTGATGTTGTCAACCCAACTCACTGGACTGCTGAAAATCCCTATTTATATCAACTTGTGCTGACGTTAAAAGACGATCAAGGTAACGTACTAGAAGTTATTCCTCAGCGTGTTGGTTTCCGCGATATTAAAGTCCGTGATGGTCTGTTCTATATCAATAACAACTACGTGATGCTACACGGTGTTAACCGCCATGATAATGATCATCTAAAAGGTCGTGCAGTGGGCATGGATCGTGTTGAGAAAGACATTATCTTGATGAAGCAACACAACATCAACTCTGTCCGTACCGCGCATTATCCAAATGACCCGCGTTTTTATGAACTGTGTGATGTATACGGTTTATTCGTTATGGGTGAAACAGATGTGGAAACACACGGTTTTGCTAATGTGGATGACTTAAGCCGTATTACCAATGACCCTGCATGGGAACAAGTATTCGTTGAACGTATCGAACGCCACATTCATGCACAGAAAAACCATGCCTCTATTATCATGTGGTCACTCGGCAATGAATCAGGTTATGGCTGTAATATCAAAGCGATGTACGCAGCAGCAAAAGCCATTGATGATACTCGCCTAGTCCATTACGAAGAAGATCGTGATGCTGAAGTGGTTGATATCATCAGTACCATGTATTCACGTGCACAATTAATGAATGCCTTTGGTGAACACCCACATAACAAACCACGCATCATCTGTGAATATGGCCATGCGATGGGTAACGGCCCTGGTGGTTTAACCGAATACCAAAACGTATTCTACAAACATGACTCTATTCAAGGTCACTTTGTTTGGGAATGGTGTGACCACGGTATCCTAGCAAAAGATGAAAACGGCACTGAATTCTTAAAATACGGCGGCGATTACGGTGATTACCCAAATAACTACAACTTCTGTATGGATGGTCTTATTTATTCAGATCAAACACCGGGACCCGGTCTAAAAGAATACAAGCAAGTGATTGCGCCTGTGAAGATCCGCGCTAAAGATACAGCCAAGGGTATTTTCACCGTAGACAACAAACTTTGGTTCTCTAACCTGGATGATTACACCATCACAGCTGAAGTACGCGTTGCTGGTGATACATTACAAAGCACGACACTAAAGGTCGAAGGTTTAGCTGAAAACAGCAGTCGTGATATCGAGATCACATTACCTCAACTCGATGGCCGTGAAGCGTTCATTAACTTCACTGTTCGTAAAGATTCTCGTACTCGTTACAGCGAAGCCAACCATGATATCGCCGTTTACCAGGTACAACTTAAAGAAGATACTCAGCAGTTACCAGCATTCACTAACCGCAACGCGATTGCGTTAGACATTGTTGAATCTCGCTTAGATTATATCGTTAAAGGGCTAAACTTCGCGCTTAACTTCTCTAAAGTGAACGGTAAGCTGAATTCATGGTTAGTTAATGGCGAAGAGCTTATTGCCAGCGCCCCGAAACTGAACTTCTTCAAGCCAATGGTTGATAACCATAAGCAAGAACACGATGGCCTGTGGGAACCTGCTCACTTACACATTATGCAAGAGCACTTCCGTTCAATTAACCTTGAACAAATCGACGGCAAAGCGATTTTCACCGTGACTAGCATTATTGCACCGCCAGTGTTTGATTTTGGTATGCGCTGTACTTACGTGTATGAAATCAATAAAGAAGGTCAGCTAAACATTCAACTATCAGGCGAGAAGTACGGTGATTACCCACATGTGATCCCAGTGCTTGGTCTGGACTTAGGGATTAATAATGACTTCGATCAAGTGCAATATTATGGCCGAGGTCCTGAAGAAAACTACCAAGACAGCCAGCAAGCTAACTTGATTGATGTGTATAAAACTAACGTTGCCGATATGTTTGAGAATTACCCATTTCCACAAAACAACGGTAACCGCCAACACGTACGATGGGCATCATTATCGAATCGCCAAGGCTCTGGTTTATTAGTGAAACCAGCGCAAGAAATCAACTTCAGTGCGTGGTTCTATACCAACCATAATATCCATGAAGCACAACATACGATTGAACTTGAGAAGAGCGGTTACATCACCGTGAATCTTGACCACAAATTAATGGGCTTAGGTTCAAACTCTTGGGGTTCGGAAGTATTAGATTCATACCGTGTGTACATGGAGAAGTTCAACTACGCATTAACGCTAGTGCCTTTTCATCAAGGTGGCTGTAAGCCAAGCGCGTTAGCTAATCACACATTTATGTCAACAAGCCAAACTGCTGACGGAGATAAGTAATGATCATTTTAGACAACCTAGACCACTTCAAATCAGTGTATCGCGATGGGCGTAAATGGAATCGTTGTATTGAAGCTATTGAAAACATCGGCAACCTAAAAGATGGCGTGATGTATTCCATTGGCGATTCATTAGTTTACATGATTGCAGACGGTGTGGCGGCTAACACCGAGCAATTTGAAGGCAACCGTCGTTACTTTGATGTGCACTATTATCTCGAAGGCCGTGAAACTGTCGAAGTCGCAGATAAGGCTGAACTTGAACTAGTACACCCTTACACCGATGAAACTGACCGTGAATACCTGACTGGTCACGGTCAGACAAAACAACTTTGTGAAGGCCAAATGGCTGTATTTGATAATAGCAAAGCGTATCGCTTCCACGGTGATAACCGCGTGCGAAAAGTGGTACTGAAAGTAACTATTGAAGATGGCTACTTTTTGAATAAATAAAGAGCTGAATAAATAGCGACAAAACAGCACTGAATAAATACTAATAATTATAAAAATCAGACCTAACGAAAGACAGGGAAATGTGCTTCAACAATTCATTTTAAAAACGACTTGTTGAAGCCTCCAGCTCCCCCTACACTAAATAGTATAAAGCCTTGGAGGGCTCTATGTCTCAATCTGCACGTGGTACCATTGGCAAGTTTGCCTTGTTGTCTATGACGCTAGCGGCGGTCTTTAATGTCCGTAACATCGTTAATAACAACATCGAATTAGGATTAAGTTCCGCACCTATCTTCTTACTTGCAACGCTAGTCTACTTCATTCCGTTCGTGTTTATTATTTCTGAATTTGTATCAGCAAATAAAGACTCTGAATCAGGTATGTATGACTGGCTGAAAAAACCATTAGGTACTAAAAATGCTTACCTAGGTTCGTTCTTGTATTGGTTCGTAAACCTATTCTGGTTCGTATCGCTGCTGCCAAACGTAATTGCTTATGCATCTTATGCAATGCTTGGTTATGAGTACAACTTCTCTCCAGTGGTGACGTCTGTTATCTCGATTGTGTTATTTGCTGCTGCAACACACATCTCGACTAAGGGTGCATCTTGGTTAGGTAAAATATCAGAAATGGTAGCTTACGGTGTATTCGCACTATTTGCTATCTATGTCATTGGCGCAGTGACAGCACTTAGCGGTGACCATGTTCCAGCACAACCAATCACAGTTGAAGCAATGACACCAACGATCAGCTGGGCAACTATCGGTATTATGTGTTGGATCTTCCAGGCAGCAGGTGGTGCAGAAACAGCAGCGGCATACTTGAAAGATGTGAAAGGCGGCCAGAAAACATTCATCCGCGTGATCATTTCAGCTGGTATTTTAATTGGTGCGATGTACGCAGTTGGTTCACTACTTGTAAACGTATTCGTTCCACGTGAGGCACTAACTTATGCTGGCGGCATGGTTGAAATCTTTACAGGTATGGCGCAATACTTCAATATCTCTGAAAACCTAGTCGGTCGTTTTGTTGGTGTGATTCTATTCATCGCCATGTTCGGTTCGATGATGATGTGGACTGCGGCACCTGTTAAAATTCACTTCTCAGAAATTCCAAAAGGTGTTTACGGTGAGAAGACAACTGAACTGAACGAGCACGGCGTACCAGTACGCGCAGCTTGGTGGCAGTTTGCGTTCGTAGTGATCATGTTAGTAGTGAATGGCTTTGGTTCTGAATCAGTACAAGAGATGATGAGCACAGCGATTAATTTAACGGCTGGTACAGCAATGTTACCACCTATCTTCATCATGGTTGCTTACTTCATCTTCCGTCTTAAATACGATGATACACCGCGTGATTTCCGCATGGGTTCTCGTAAAGTGGGTATGAGTGTTGTGTCAGTACTTATCGTTATCTTTGTGGTAAGTATGACTGCATCAGCATTCCCAACAGGTGTTGATTTAGTGAATGCATTCTTCATCAACGTATTCATGACCATGGTGTTCTCGGCACTAGCATGGTGGTGGATCTCTCGCTTTGAAAAGAAGCAAGCACAAGGTGAAACTACAACGAAGCAAACATTAGCTTCTGCGGAATAGACTTTATTAGAGTCGGCTTTATTAGAAATAGTTAAATTCTAAGTAAACCTTAAGGCACTGATATTTATTATCAGTGCCTTTTTTGTTACCTCAAAAAACATGATCCCACCCTAACCCCCTACTTTTATGATTAAATAATAAGAGAGGGTATATTTCTTCAGTGCACAATTTCACAGGCAAAAAAATACCCATCAACCTAAGCTGATGGGTATTTAAATGTCTACTATCTATCTAACCAAAAACTACATATTTGGTGTTTGCGTTTCTACATGTAGATTCTGCGCACGGTGTCTTAGCAAGTGGTCCATTAGCGTGATAGCAAGTTGTGCTTCAGCAATTGGCACTGCGCGGATACCCACACATGGATCGTGACGACCTTTAGTAACCACTTCAATCGCGTTACCAAACTTATCAATTGATTTACCAGGAATGGTAATACTTGAAGTCGGTTTCATTGCAATGTGCGCAATAATATCTTGGCCACTTGAAATGCCACCGAGTACGCCACCAGCGTGATTAGAAAGGAAACCATCTTCTGGTGTCATCTCATCACGGTGTTCGCTACCTAGCTGTTCTACAACGCCAAAACCATCACCAATCTCAACGCCCTTCACTGCGTTAATGCTCATTAATGAATGTGCGATGTCCGCGTCTAAACGATCAAATACTGGTTCACCTAAACCAACTGGCACACCTTCAGCTACAACCGTTACTTTAGCACCCACTGAATTACCTGATTTTTTCAACCCGCGCATGTATTCATCAAGCGCTTCTAATTTGCTTGGATCAGGGAAGAAAAATGGGTTTTGTTCAACTTGATCCCATTGCAGCGCTTCAGCTTTAATTGGACCCAGTTGTGATAAATAACCGCGAATAACAATACCGTGTTGCTCTTTTAAGTATTTTTTCGCAATAGCACCTGCCGCTACGCGCATTGCCGTTTCACGTGCCGATGAACGACCACCACCACGGTAATCACGATGGCCGAATTTTTGATGATATGTGTAATCAGCATGACCCGGACGGAAGGTGTCTTTGATGTTCGAATAATCTTGTGAACGTTGATCAGTATTTTTGATCATCAGGCCAATTGAACAACCTGTGGTTTTACCTTCAAAAATACCAGAAAGGATCTGTACTTCATCAGCTTCACGGCGCTGAGTAGTATAGCGAGATGTGCCAGGCTTACGACGGTCAAGATCAAACTGTAGATCTTCTAGTGAAATTTCAAGTCCTGGAGGGCAGCCATCAATGATGCACCCAAGTGCTGGTCCATGGCTTTCTCCGAATGTGGAGATCTTAAATAATTGCCCAATACTATTCCCTGCCATAACAGCTTTTCCTTTATAAAATACTGACTAATACCCTTGAGAATACAAGACCTACGGCTTAGCGACAATAGCAAATCGTTAAAAAAAACAATAAAAAAAACCTGTGGCCATCAAAGATGAACACAGGTTTATCGCGGCTTTTAATAGCCTATAATCCGTTACCGAATGACTTAAACAGTTTGACTATTTAAACGGTGCGGCTATTTATTTAAACTGAGCAAACTATTTACTTAAACTGAGCAAACTCTGCCATTGAATCTTCGATCTGCTCTTTGCTGATCACGAAGATACCGTGGCCGCCATTTTGCATTTCTAACCATGTAAATGGTACTTCTGGGAATTTCTCTTGCATGTGTACCATGCTGTTACCGATCTCAACGAACAGTAAACCACCATCGTTTAGCATATCAGGTGCTTGAGCAATCATCTTCAGCGTAAGTTCAAGACCATCAAAGCCTGACTGTAAACCAATCTCAGGTTCATGCTTGAATTCTTCAGGCAGGTTATCAATGTCTTCTTGATCAACATAAGGAGGGTTAGATACGATCATGTCGTAACGTAAGCCAGTTAAGTTTGAGAACAAGTCAGATTGAATTGGCGTAACTTGATGCTCTACACCGTGATCCTGAATATTAATTTCGGCAACTTCAATCGCGCCGTGTTCAATATCAACAGCATCAATTTCTGAATCTGGGAATGCGTGAGATAATGCAATTGCGATACAACCACTGCCCGTACACATATCAAGTACGCGCATAGGTTCGTGTGTTAACCAAGGTTGGAAACCATTCATGATTAGTTCTGCGAACGGTGAACGAGGCACAAGTACGCGTTCATCAACGAAGAATTCTAATCCTGCGAACCAAGCTTTGTTTGTTAGGTATGCAGCAGGAATACGCTCATTAACACGGCGAACAATTAGCTCAACCAGTTTTTGGCGTTCTGATGTAAGCAGTTTCGCATGACGAATTTGCGGATCAATATCTAATGGCAGGTGTAACGTTGGTAAAATCAGCTGAACAGCTTCATCCCATGCGTTATCAGTACCGTGACCATAGAAAATATTCGCATCATTAAAGCGGCTAACTGCCCAACGGATGATATCTTGTATAGTAGTTAACTCTTTGACTGCTTCGTCAATAAAAATCCTGTCCACAATTGACTCCAATTTTGGTAAAATAACAAAATGTTTAATCAACTGGTTTCGCAGTTGAAATTAGGTACCCACATTATGTTTAATAAACAAATGAAAAAAAAGATGCTGCTGCAAATAGACACAGCCAAAGAACAGACCAAAGCTGCTGCGATTAAAGTATCACAAGCCACGCCGGAACCAGATGCACACACTCTTTTCTCTGATAGTATGAAAGGTATAAAACCTTTGCCACAGGATAGCATACGCACACAAAAAATCAGGGCTAAAAAACCTAAAATACAACCAAATGATTCAATCAGACAAGAATCAGCACAACGTGAACATTTTTTCTCCGATCAATTTCAACCGCATATTGCCGACGAAGGACCTACCCGCTATATACGTGACGGCGTTTCTCCGTATGAGTTGAAAAAATTACGTCGTGGTGATTACGAACCCGAGCTGATGTTGGATTTACACGGTCTAACGCAAGAAATTGCCAAAGTAGAAATATCCGCGTTAATTGCAGAGTGCCGTAAACAACATATTCGTTGCTGTAATGTGATGCACGGTCATGGTAAAAACATTCTGAAACACCAATTACCGATGTGGTTAGCACAGCATCCAGATATCGAGGCTTTCCATCAAGCAACGAAAACGTGGGGTGGCAGTGCAGCTATCTCCATCTTGGTTGAGTTAACGAATAAAGAAGATTTTTTAAGGTAGCTAGTTAAGGTGATGAGTTAATGGTAGTTGATAAACAAGATCAGTGGTTTGCAGAACTCGAAAAAGAAAATAACGAACGTCTGGCTGAGCTTGAAGCAGCAATGCAGGAAGAAGATAGGCTACACGTTATAAAATCAGCAAAGATAAAGGTAAAGACCGAAAAATCGGCAGCGTTTCACGCCAAGCACCCAAAACTGAGCTTTTTAAAGCGTTACAATATCATCATCATCATGCTGTTGAGTGTATGTGTTACGGCTGGGTTTAATGCAGCGATGTTTCTTGAGTGACCTGAAAACTATCCGCACTAAAAAACAGGCACAAAAAAAGGTTAGTGCGTAACACTAACCTCTCAAGCTCAGTCTGTTAAACTGCAAATCGTTTAATTTCACGATTCACTTCCGAGACACGCATTTTAACATTGTTACCTGCGTTACTCGGCATGATTAACATACCTTGCTGAAACTCTAATAATCCCAAACCTGTGACATACAGAGTTCCACGAAAAAAACTTTTTACATATTTTGCGATACGTAACGAGTTAAACTGTTTAAAACTACGCATTTAGCACTCCTTTATACGCTTATATAGGTACCATCCAAGTACCCAAACAGAAGCGGCATAATATACTAACAATAGGGTAATGCAAAGGGTTTTAACACTGCATTATCCGTTGTATAAAGTGTAAGCACTAATCATAAAAATAAATAACAAATCAGTTAACTACTTTATACTCGCTGGTGTTTCTAACCACTTAAAGTGACAATCATTTCCATTCATTTCTAAGCAAGCAATCGCAGATGTTGCGAACGCAGGCATATGCTTACCGGCTGTCATCGCTGAGGTTAAATAACTCACCACAGGTAAATGTGAAACCAGCAAGACTGTTTCATAATTATGTTGTGCGACTAACGCCTTAACATAATCAGCTATAAATTCGGCATCTCCATAAGGTGTAATGTCTTCACATACTTCGACCTTATGTACCGTGAAAAAGTTCCCGATAACATCCCAAGTTTGTGCAGCACGAATATATGGACTGTGTAATACACAATCTAACGTCGGCTCTATCGCACTTAACCAATCAGCCATATCAGCAGATTGCTGGCGTCCTGTACCCGTTAATTCACGTTCCGCATCGCTATTCGCATATAAACCTGCTTGGCCATGACGCATAATATAAATCTTCATACCACCACACTATATTATCAATTGAAGTCTTGTAGATCTTAACATACTCCAAAAAAACGATTGTATGGTAACGTCACTTGATGACAAAAATATTAAAAACCTCGTCACGCTTATATTTTTCAACATTTCTTTTAAAAAGTTTTCAAAAAATAATTACTTACCGCGATTTTAGCGCCATACTGATTTATATTATATGTAACGGTATCGTCTATTTCGGTATCTATATTAAGCTTAAACCTCAGCATTCATTACTGCATTTGTGATTGGCTATACTTTGAAGTCGATCTTATTTAAATTCTCACACTAATGCAGTCATCACATGGAGCACTCGCCTTGATAACTAGCCCTAATGATTACAAACAATATCGCCACATCACGCTCCCAAATGGTTTAGTTGTATTACTGATCCAAGATGAACAATGTAAAAAATCAGCCGCGTCCATGTCTGTTGCCGTCGGTCATTTTGATGATCCACTGCAACATGAAGGCCTCGCGCACTTACTCGAACATATGTTATTTCTCGGCACCGAAAAATACCCTAAACCAGGTGAATACCAATCGTTTATTTCCATGCATGGCGGCAGTAACAACGCTTGGACAGGGACCGAATACACCAACTATTACTTTGACATTAACAACAGCTATTTCCATAACGCGCTTGATCGTTTTGCGCAATTTTTTATTGCGCCCAGCTTTAATGCCGACTTGTTAGAGCGAGAACGCCATGCTGTTGATTCTGAATATAAGCTCAAGCTTAAAGATGACGTACGGCGTTTCTATCAAGCACATAAAGAAACCGTTAATCCTACCCATCCTTTCAGTAAATTTTCAGTGGGTAACCTCTCGACATTATCAGATACTGAACACTACACCTTACGCGATGAGTTGTTACGATTTTACCAGCAGCATTACTGCGCCTCTTTAATGAAGCTTGTGATCCAGTCTGATCAAACATTAGATAAGCAAGAGTACATGCTCAGAGACATGTTTTCAGCAGTACCGAATCGCGGCATCAATGCAGTGCCTTTAGCTACCCCGCTCTATACCGCAGCACAATTACAGCAGACTATTTGGGTTGAATCCCTTAGCGGTCACAAGAAATTGTATATCTGTTTTCCCTTGGGCAATATCCTGCCTTACTACCAGATCAAGCCACTGAGTTATATCAGTCAATTAATCGGTGATGAAACCGAAGGTAGTTTACTGTCATTGCTAAAACATAAAGGTTGGGTCACAGCACTATCGGCTGGCAGTGGTCAAACAGGCGCCAATTTCAAAGATTATAATGTCATCGTAGGCCTAACCAGTGAGGGCTTTGAACATATTTCCGATATTGTTAAATGCTGTTTGCAATATATCAAACTGATCGCAGAACAAGGTCTACAGGCTTGGCGTTATGACGAAAAGAAAAACTTCCTAGAACAAGCATTTCGCTATCAAGAAAAAATACCTGCAATTAAAAACGTTTCACACCTGTCGCAAAACCTACACATCTATCAACCTGAGCATGTCATTTACGGTGATTACATGATGACAGGCTTTGATATCGAAGCTTGTCGTTTCTTCTTACAGCAGCTTAATGCCAGCAATATGCGTTTAATGGTGTCTGCGCCAAACTTAGAAACAGATAAAAAAGCAGCTTGGTATGACACCCCTTATCGTGTCGATGCATTTTCAGCGTGCCAAAAACAACGCTGGGCCGATGTCGAGATGAACGCACACTTTGCGCTACCGATTAAAAACCTGTTCATGAGCTCATCACTAGAAGCGCTAGCGCTGGATAAAGCCAACCTCAGTGACAAACCAACCTTGATTGATAAAAGTGACGGTTTTAAAACCTGGTTTATGCAAGAGCATGAGTTCCATCTGCCGAAAGGGAATATCTTCATTTCCATTGACAGTGAATATGCCATCGCTAATACCCATAACATTGCCATGACTCGGTTAGCTGTCGAACTATTGATGGAGCAATTAAACAGCCTCACTTATCAAGCTGAGATTGCCGGTATTAATTACCATATTTATGCCCATCAAGGCGGCTTTACCTTACATCTTGCTGGCTTTGCTCAGAAACAGCTTGAGTTGTTAAAATTACTCATTGGTCATCGCCACTTACAAGCCGTGGACAATGAGACGTTTGCCAGTATTCGTAATCAGCTACTGATTTCATGGGAAAACCACAAACAAGCGAAACCGATCAACCGATTATTTTCAGAATTAACCTCTGTACTGCAACCCAATAATCCATCGAGCGAGCGCTTAGCCAAAGCCTTGACGAGTATTAAGCAAGAACAGTTACCAGAGTATCTGGAAAAGGTATATCAAAACATCAGTGTCGAAGTATTGGTCCACGGTGATTGGCATCAGTCCCAAGCCCTAGAAATAAGCCAATACATCAAAGAAAAACTGCACCCGATAAGTACACCAGGTAAAGAAACAATTCGTAAACTGGTGGATATTCGTGATACCGGTTCTTTGGTGCATGAAGTCGCTGTCGAGCATAACGATGCGGCGCTGATTGTGTATTATCAAGCACCGAAAATATCACCGAAAGAGTTAGCCTATTACAGCTTAGCCAATCATGTGATGTCATCGAAGTTCTTCTATGAGCTGCGCACCCAACAACAACTCGGCTATGTCGTCGGTACAGGTAACATTCCGCTTAACCGTCATGCAGGGTTGATGTTCTATGTGCAATCGCCACATACCCCGCCAACCAAGCTACTTGATGCAATCAATGACTTTATTGATTTCTTCCCATTCGGGATGATCTCGTTTACCGAGCAGCAATGGCAATCGAGTAAGCAAGGCTTAATCTCAAAGCTACGCGAACCAGACAGTAATATAAACGGTAAAAGTAAGCGTCTGTGGCATTCGATTGGCATTAAAGATGGCGATTTTAATAAGTCTGATAAGATCGCAGAAGAATTAGAGAAAATAGAACGCGTCGACCTTATCCGCTTCATGGTGGAATTAAAGTCTCGCACGTCAGATCGCTTGATCATGGCTACGGCGGGCCCAGTACACGCGCAGGATACAGACGTCGATGAATACGAAGAACGCGCTGTAGACAAGTTTGAAGGTACCTATATTACGGATGTAGAAACCTTCCAACAACAGAGTAATATCTTTGAGCTTTAAGCTCTTCACTCTAAATCTTAAGTACTAAATTAAAAGCACAAAAAAGGCGCTGTCGGTATCCACCCACAGCGCCTTTATTTTATCAATTTATCGTTAACGCATCTTAACTGCTTCGCGATTAACTCATTAACTACTTAGACCAATAAAGCCACCCAGTGTGATCAGTAGACCACCTGTCGCTTTATTAATTTTGTCTTGATAACGATTCAACATTTGTTTTAGCGTGCCGCGATTCAGCAAGATAATGAAACACGACCACAGTACGGCTGTTTCTACAAAGATAGATAAGCTGATTAATAATTTATCTGACGTTGGTGTTTCAGGTGCAATTACCTGACTGAATGCAGCCACCATAAACATCAATATTTTAGGGTTTAACAAATTACACAATAAGCCATCTAAATACGCTTTTAATGGACGGTAGTTTAACGTACCCGCATCCACTTCAATTTCGCTTTTACCAGCACGCAGTGATTTAATACCAATATAAATAAGGTAAGCAGCACCTAACCAACGTACGACATTGAATAACATTGGGTTGCTTGAGATCAATAATGAAATACCGAATAAACCTAACATCATGTGCACAGCTAGACCACTAATGATGCCACCAACACAGTACCAGGCAGCACGTTTAGCATTGAGGCTACCGTATTTTAAAACTAACATCATGTCAGGCCCTGGGCTGAGCATACCAAAGAAGTTGATAATTAATAAAGACACTATAATTTCGTACATGAGGCTCACCATTCCATTGCGTTACAATTATAATAGAACGCATATTGAAATGAATAAAATGACTTCTTTTACTCCTCGATAGTCCCATTTGGAATATTGCTACTTAATTGAGCATGTAGTTCGTCACGCAGCCATTTATGCGCCAGATCATGGTCAAAACGCGGATGCCAGATGATTGCAGCCTGTAAAATCGGTAATTTAATGGGTAATTTTTTTCGCGTGAACTGCTCGCCAATGATGAGTTTATCGGCTATCGAATTAGGAATGGTCAATAAATGGTCTGTTTTAGCAATAATACTAAAAGCCGAAGAGTAAGATGGAATGCGTAATGCTACATCCCTAAATAGCCCCTGCGCCGACAATGCCACGTCAATATCACTGGATTTGTCTGCGCCCGAGGTAATAATACCGTGTGGATATTGGGTGTAATTAGACAGTGTTAATGGCACCTGCTCTAACGGATGTCCCTGACGCATAATACACACATAGCTGTCTTGCTCTAGCGGTAAGTACGAAAGGTGTTTATGTTCAGGACGAATGATCGTCGCGCCTAAATCAATCTCACCACGTTCCATCGCAGCCAAGGTAAACTTATCCCAATACGTCAGGTTAAGTTTAATATTCGGTGCTTGTTGGTATAGGTGCGCCACTGCAACTGGCAGAATATAATCGGTCACATAGTCGGTGGAAGCGATCGTAAACTCACGTTGCGATTGCAAAGGATCAAAACCGCCCGTCACTAACAGACCATCGATGTTATTTAGGATCTGCGCTAATACTGGTTTTAACTGCTTGGCTTTTTCAGTCAACTGGCTTTTATTATCCATTTTTATCAGCAAGGGATCGGCAAATATCTCGCGTAATTTAGCCAGGTTTTTGCTCATTGCCGACTGGGTAATAAATTGCCGTTGCGCCGCTGCAGTGACTTGCTGTTCTTGCAACAAGTACTGCAAACTGAGTAATAAGTTTAGGTTGATACGTTGTAAATTAATCATTTAGCTTTAATTTTAAATCTGCGTTGCCTTCACGATAATCCATTACCACTTTAAAGCCACAATATTTTGCTAATTTAATCATCCCGGAATTGGTTGGCATGGTGAACCCCACCATGGTTTTTAAGCCCGATTGACGACAAAACTCAATAATCTTCAACATCAGCGCTTTACCTAAGCCCTGACCTTTCAAATCAGATCGTACTGAAATAGCAAATTCAGCTTCACCACTATCCCAATCAAAGATAGCCCGTACAACCCCTAAGGTTTCAGACTGCCCCATCGGATTTTTAGCGCTGGCAATAAACGCCATCTCACGCTCGTAATCAATTTGCGTTAGCATCGCCATTTCGAAATGAGTGAACTTAGAACGTGCGCCAAAGTAACGTAAATAACGATCATCAGCGGTAAGTGAAGAATCAAAGACTTGATGCTGCGGTTCATCTTCATGACGAATCGGTCTTAACAGTACCCCTTTACCATTTTTCATGGTGTAGATACTTTCCAGCTCTTTCGGATAAGGTAATATTGCTAATTTTTGCTGTGAACGACGACCACGTAAACCAATTTTAACGTTTTCAGTCTTGATGTTATATGCCGTACGACCTAATGCTAATGGCTCTAACAAGAGCGATTTAATCATCGGGAAATCAATAATCATTTGCGAGATACGGGTTAATATTTCACACAAACCGTCCATGTTTAAACGCACTGATAAACTACGCTCACGGATAATACCTTGCTTGATTGCGCCAACAACAAGATAACGTGATAACGCCATGTTTAACGGTGGCAAGGCGACGCCAGCATCTAGATCGATATCCCAATCACCACCTGCTTCACCCAAACAGATAATAGGGCCAAACGCTGCATCATCAATGACTTCAATTCTGAATTTATTAATTTCATCGCGTGATAATGTCGTATCAGAGGTAATACCATAAGCGCTGAGCAGTAAGTTGATCCCCTTTTCATTGAGTTCTTTGACGCCCTTACGCATGGCTTTATCAATCATCATCTTCGCGTCAGTCATCACATCTGGATTTAGATCCGCTAACGTTTCTGGTGTTTGAATAAGTTGCTTTTGGTGACGTCTAAATTTAACAATGTAGTTAAACGCATTCACCGCGACTTCTGGTGTGCCATAAGATGGGATACCGGCTTTAATTAACGTCTGGCGGGCAATTCGACCACTTGTTTCACCCATCCATGAAGTGAATATAATCGGGCCTTTTTTATTATTTTTAACGAGCTGTGGGATCAGTTTTTCAGCTGTCGCCTGACATGACTCAGTCACTTGTGGCGCATGAATAATCAGTAGCGCATCGTACTTTGCATCTTCAAGGACAATATCAATCACTTTACTGTATGCCTGCGCATCCACACCACCCAGAATATTGATCGGGTTCATCGCGGTGATTTTACCCGGAAATGCTTTTAACAATTTCTGTTCGGTTTCATAACTCAGTTCAGCTAACTTACAGCCTGATTTGATTAATACATCGATCGCCATATAGGCAGGCGAACCACCGTTAGAGATGATCAGCATTTTATCACCACGTACAGAACGTTTGATCGTGGCAACCGTTTTGATCGCCGACAATAATTCAAACGTATCATTCACTCGGAGCATGCCCGATCGTTGGAATGCCGCTGTATACGCAGTGTTATAAGATATTTTATTTCGGCGGTCTTGTAATTGTTCGGTTGGCCCACCAATGTTTGAACTTGAACGAACCACCACAATCGGCTTTTTAAATGCCGCGGCTCTGGCTGCAGACATAAAGCGACGTGTATCGATAATATTATCAACATACAAGGCTATCGATTTAGTAAAACGATCACGACTTAAATAATCGATTAAATCAGCAAAGTTCACATCAATACGGGTACCAATAGAAATGAAACAAGAGAAGCCCACACCACGTGTTTCAGCCCAATCGATCATCGAGGTAGCAAATGCCGCAGATTGAGAAATCACCGCCACATCACCGGCAGGTGGCGCGACGTGAGCGACACTGACATTTAATTTTAACCGTGGGTTCAATACCCCTAAGCTGCTCGGACCTAATACACGAATATTGTATTTTGCCGCAATCAAGCCGATTTTTTCCCAAGTCTCAGCATTGCCTTCATAGGGTTCGTCACTAAATAAAATAACCGCTTTACAGCCTATTTCACCAAGCTCTTTGATAATTTTCGGTGCAAAGCGGATCGGCGTACAAATAGCACCGAGATCGGGCGCTATCGGTAAATCACTTGGTTTCTCGTATGCTAAAATCCCACAGACATTATTAGCCTTTAATGATACCGGCATAATCGGACCATCATACTGACTGGCTATTAAATTTTTAACGACCCAATAACCAATACTCTCAGTGCTATTTTTAGCACCAATAACGGCTATTGACGAAGGTTCTAATAATGCTTTTATATTCAATTGGGACATAGTTATAAGATCGCCTGTTAAATACTACGTTTTCTATAGGGTAATGATTTTTTGATAAAATTACGAGTTACTGCCGCAATTTGATTCCACTTTCCCATGACTTTTTTCTGTGTTTGGGTTTCGAGTACGAGGGCTGCTTGCTCTGATGCAACCCATGACTCATTCAATAATGATTTAGCCGCCACAATAGCGTCTGGAGAACGTGTTTTTATGCTATCAACAAAGGTCATAGCCGCAGCCATTGGATCGTCACAAACATGTGTCACTAATCCATATTTCTCAGCTTCAGTGCCGCTAAATTTACGTCCTGTCATGGTGAGTTCTTTGGCAATATCAATGCGCGTTAGTTCACGCATGGTCACCATACCGCTCATATCAGGGATTAATCCCCATTTAATTTCCATCACTGAAAATTCGCAATCTGCAGTGCTGTAACGAAAATCAGCGCCGAGTGCTATTTGTAATCCGCCACCAAAACACACACCGTGTGTCACCGCAATGACAGGTACTGGAATTTGGCGCCACAGATAACCGACTTTTTGAGCCAGATTAGCGAGTTCGCCTTCTTCACGTTTTAATAGTTTGCCGGGATTGAGGGGATTTTTGATAATACTTTTAACATCAAGGCCAGCGCAGAATACCTTACCATCACCGCGAACGATCACTGCTCGGATGGCTTTGTTATCAGCAAGTTCTGTCGCTGTATTATCTAATGCATGAAACATATCCATGTCGAGTGCATTATATTTAGCACCTCGATTGAGGGTGACGACCGCCACTTCATCGATGATTTCCACAATTACGCGTGGTTGCTTTACTGTAGATTGGTTTGTTGCAGTTTGATTCTCAGCCATCTCTTAACACTCCTTGTATTAGATTAATAATAAACCATATAACAAGATAGTAGAGTAAACAGGCTCTTTAGTTCATGACGTAACTCAAGTTTTCATATTCTTAGAGTAAATGTCCAAATTATATTGAACGGTAATACTTACATTCAAAGATAGTGCTCATACAAGTATTTTCTTAAAACCACACCATGGTTTGTGCTGCAACACCGAGTTTATTTTCACCACCATAACTTGCAGCCAGGTCAAGTTGGAAAACATTAAACGGTGATAAGCCTACACCAGCGGTAAATATCTGGCTTTTATTACCTTGTAAATCGTACATATAACCTGCGCGGAACTGTACTGCTGATTCGGAGCCTATTTCACCACCAATTTTCAACATTTGCGTATCATCAAAATTATCACTCAACCCTGATAATGTATTCATATTTTCATAACCCAGCGCCGCATTTAAATCAATATCCATCGCTAGCATGGCATAATCACCAGTCCAACTAATTCCGGTCGTGACGACTGGATTCAGCTTATAGCTCGCGCTAGAGTTATTCATGGTTTTCAAATCCACTTCCTGTGATATCAAGTTTTTAACTGCCGCACCGACACTTAATCCATGTAACAATCCCATCTCCATGCCTAAATCAAGGTTAAACCCTTTATCATCACTACTCGCACCGTCTTTGTATTTGTCGGGATCAAAATCATTAACAACTTCAGAGTAGTTATAAGTAGAGAAAATGTTATATTTCGGTGAAAATCCAAAGTGCATACCACCGTAACGCGTATCAAACTTACGCGCAAAAGTCATGCCGAATTCTAAAACAGAAATTGCGTATACGCTTACTTTAGAATTACTATCATTGGGAACTACATCTGCAAATGCTAATGAATCGGCATAGCCTTTGATAAATACATTAGTGGAGTAATAACGTGTAGGCACGGATGCAACAAGGCCAAAGCCAGTTTCGTAATACGCTTTATCACCAACAAGTTCTAATGGATCAGACGGTAGGTCATTAAATAAATCAGCTTCATCATCAATTTGTAATCCAATCACAGGGGCAAGTAAGCCAAAGTCATCACGTACGTCATGCTTTGCCGCCATTGCCGGGTTGTGAAACGAAGCGGTGACATAATCTGCCGTCGTGACACCAACGCCACCCATAGCATATGAACGCGCATCAAACTCCGTCGCCAATAGTGAACAACTTGTGAATGCAATCCCTAGAGATAGAGGTAACAATAATGCTTGGCGACGTTGAATCTTCATCAGCTCATGAATCCTTATGATATTTGAATCGCGATAACTTTAATCGCACAAATGATAATATTTATATCGTCAGCTCTGCTGACAACTTTAGGCAATTAGTGTTGCCGCATAAAATATACAATTAAACATGCGATTTATGTGCCAATTAATCATGGTAGGAATAATATGTAATACGGTATGTATGTTCAGTAATGCAGCAGTCAAACTGTAAATCTTAGTTTTTTATTGACCTTTGCAGAGTGATTATCTAAAGTACGACTCGTTATATTCTATATAACATTTTATTTAGGTGACGTGTCCGAGTGGCTGAAGGAGCACGCCTGGAAAGCGTGTAAAGGGTAACCTTTCGAGAGTTCGAATCTCTCCGTCACCGCCATCCCCCTGTTTTACAACGTTTCAAATCATTCAAAAACTACTGAAAATCTATCTCAACAATGCTTTATTGCTAGTCCAAGCAGAACTACTTGCTAACCTTATCCAATAACAAGCAGTCTACATCTACATCTACATCTACATCTACAATATTATTTAATCAAGCACAGACTTTTCTTTTAAACTATCAATTGGAAAGCTAAAGAAGGGCGTTGAAAACTTATCACTGCGTGATCGGGCGATGCTACCATCATGCGCGGTGGTGACCCCCGTGTTTTTATCTTTAATAAAATAGTACATTTCACTTACGCCGTGGTACATACGAACGGCAAGAATGTCCAATGACGGCATTTCCCCGTCAGTACTCACCCAAAATACCGGCACACTTAAGCCATATACATCTTGGTCAGTCCCTAAAGACGTGAAAAAGAAATCAAATTCAATATCAGCCTCTGCTGCCGAATCGACTAAATTCAACTTGAAACGACTAGCTAACTCCATTTTCAAACGCTGTTCAGCATAAACAAGCGCTTCTGTTTTACTGATAAAGTGTGTGCGAACATAGATGGATTGTGAACCCAATTCAGTGAAGCTATTATCTGGCAGGTCTGACACTAGTTCGTTAATACTGTAGGTTAGTAGTCTCTGGCTAGTCGAGCCGCGATATTGATCAGCACTCTCTCGTGTAGAGCAAGCGCTCATGGTGAAGCAAATCGTGGCGATGAAACAAATACGCGTCAACGTTGAATTAAACATAAACATCCTTGTGGGTAATACATAACCGTAATTAAAGTTTATATGAAAGTAGTGGTTGGTTAGTTTTATACTACACATTGTCACGTAAACCCAAATCATTGCTGACTGCTAGCGCACATTTCAGACGAATTAATATTCGCGCAATAGAGATGTCATTCTAAAATTATCCCCTCACAATGGCTAAGCTTTGTTGATAAGTATAAAAAAGCCCTAAACAAATAATGTTTAAGGCTTGAGTTCTTCACTGTGTTTTTATCATGTCTCGATTATGCTCACTGTCTAAATCAAGCTCAGGACCGGCGGGCACGATTTGCGTTGGATTAATAATGGTATGACTAAAATAATAATGACGTTTGATATGATAAAAATCGGTTACGTCCCTGACTCCTTCTACTTGGTAGAGCTCTTTGACGTAATTATGTAAATGAGGATAATCCACTATACGCTGTTTATTACATTTAAAGTGGCCAACATACACAGCATCAAATCGAATTAACGTCACAAATAAGCGCCAATCAGCCTCGGTAATCACATCCCCAGCAATGTATCTATGACTCGATAAATGTTGCTCTACTTTGTCGAGTGCTAAAAATAAACTGTCGAATGCTTCTTCATAAGCTAATTGCGTTGTAGCTAAACCACAGCGGTATACACCATTGTTTATATTAGGGTAAATGTAGTCATTCCACTCATCAATCGTGCTTTGTAATACTGTAGGATAATAATTGTCATGGTTACCAGTTAACGTATTAAACTCAGAATTAAACATACGAATAATTTCAGATGACTCATTACTGACAATCGTATTGGTTTTTTTATCCCATAATACAGGAACCGTTACTCGCCCTGTATAATCCTCTTTTGCATGAATATAAAGTTGATGCATCGCGGTATAACCAAAGTTAGGTTCAGGCGGTTTCATCGTCCAACCTTCAGATAACATGTCAGGACTCACGATGGTAACGTCAATATGGGTATCCAATTTCTTTAACTTCATAAAAATTAAGGTTCGGTGCGCCCAAGGGCAAGCGTATGACACAAATAAATGGTAACGTCCTGATTGTGCTTTAAATTCGCTATTGCAACCGCTCTTAACCCAGCCTCTAAAGCCTGCATCTTCACGCGTGAAACGCCCACCATTTGACTTGGTTTCATAACCGATGTCATACCAGGTACCTTCGATTAACTTCCCCATAGATTACTCCTTATTGAATTCAATTTTTAACGTGATCTATTACCAACTGAAATACTTTAGCACTATTTAATGGCCTGCATAATTTAGGTTTTTGGGGAAACTGTTTTCCATAATTGGGATAATAATAAGCGTATCTGAGCACCTGATTACATCGTATTACACTTGTTAAGTATTTTCTCAAATACGGGAAAGTCATTCTCGTTTTGTGGTCTGGTCGAAAGCCTGTCTTTTATTTATATTTGCGCGTCGAATTATATAAATAGAAAATGATAAGGTTCAAAATGAAGCAGATTAACTTACTTACTTTATGTTTATGCCTCTCACCTTTAATGGTTGAGGCTACGTCATTAAAACCTCTGCCGAAGGAATCTGGCTTTAATGGTTTTATATTAGCGGGGGTAAACTACACCAACTTTGCCAGTAATATAGTGGCCGGTAATTCACTGACAAACATCAGTCATGATTCAAATAATGGTTTATTTGATAATCCTTCATACGAATCTGATGTATCACCTGTTTTAACTGGAGAGGTAAATTATACGTTTGCTTCAGTGGGGACGCAGATCTACATAGGTAACGAACTGGAGGACGTCGTTAAGTATGATTTATCAACACAACTCGGTATCAGGCAATCCCTGTCATACGGTGGTATTGGTAAAGTCGCTGTTTTAACGTCTGGTCGATTACCCACCTATGTCTATTCCGATCCTTTTAATACTGATAATGCCGACAAGACAGATCGTAATACCAAAGGTATACGCCTAGGTTGGGATAATATGTTCAATGAAGGCTTCAGTATTGAATTGACCCGAAAAGAAGTTGATATTGACGATGAAAATTCAGGTAGTGATTTACTTGAACAAGGTTTGATTACTGAACAAGAAAAGCAATTATTGTCGCGCGAAGGCACGATATCCAATCTTAAAGTAAGCTATTTATGGGTGCTAAGTAAAAATCATATTTTTGAACCCGAGCTTATTTATGGGGATATTGATAAGGATGGGCAAGCCCTTGCTAATAATCGTTATGGTGCAGGACTCACCTATTTATACACCAACGAAATATTAATGTTAGTCAGTCAAATAACCTATAGCTACAGTGAATATGATGAGATTAGTCCTGTATGGAACTTAAACGAGGTCGGTGATGCAGGTAACATAGGTGCCAGCATTGTTGCCTCATACGCCAAGCCATTTGGTTGGCAAGATGCCTCTTTATTCGGCTCTATCGCGTATGCGGCTGTTGATTCAAATATCAATTTTTATGATTCAGACGTGCTAACGATGTTTGTTGGCGTATTATGGAAAATATAAATACGACCAAGGTTATGGCATTCCAATACATTGCCATAACGATTTTTCATTATCTTTAAGGTTGTCGATACAAAAATCGATAAAGGTACGCGTTACACGTGATAATTGTTTTCGGCTGGGATAAACAATGGAAATATCTGTCATCGGAATGGGAAAATCTTCAAGTACCTGCACCAAGGTTCCATTTTCAAGTTCGTCAAGATAATAGCCTGGTGGTAAATAACCAATCCCCTCGCCACTAATCGTCATAAACTTGATTAAACGGAAATCATTGGAAATGGTGTAAGGGTCTATTTTTATCAGCTCTTCACCTACTTGCCATTCAACGTCAGTATGAATATCGCCAATCGCGAGGCAATTAAAATGGGCGAGCTCACTCGGCGTATTGGGTTGGCCGAATTTAGCTACAAAATCAGGCGTCGCAACAAGTCTGCGCTGAGAAAAAGCGACTTTTCTCGCAATTAAACTTTCATTTTTTATTTCACCAAACCGTACCGCGATATCAATACCGTCAGCAATAAAATCAAGGTGAGAGGTAGAATGATGTATTTTCAATTTCACATTGGGATGTGCGTTCTGAAATTGCTTCAAGATCGGCCACCAGGGTTCAAAACTGGGAGGTAATTCTATGCGTAACGAGCCTTTTAGGGTTTCTTGTTTTTCCAATATATGCAACAAGCCCGTTTCAAGTTCATCGATGCTGCGAGTGGCATATTCATAAAAATCATTTCCCGAATCTGTTAAGCGTAATTGACGAGTCGTCCGTTCCATCAGCCTCACATTAAGCTGTTCTTCTAGTTCACTTACCTTACGGCTAACCGTTGATACTGGCGTGCTTAACTCTTTTGCCGCGCCCGAAAAACTGCCATGTTTCACCACATGAATGAATATTTTTGCGGCGTTATAATCCAGCATACAGACCTCGATATAGTAAATTTAAAGTGGTGATGATTTGTTAATTTCGTCTCGAATTAACGTACTGCATTAGGTAAGCTCCACGTATCATTTTCATGCTCTAATATAAATTCAGCCGAAAAATCAATGAATGTGCGAGTAACGAGTGAAAGCTGTTTCCTGCTTGGATAGGTAATGGGAACAATACTCTCTGGTGCTGGGTGCTCAGGCAGTAAATGAATAAAATCACCTGACGCTATCTCATCCTTACAAAAGAACGGTGGTAATAGCGCGATACCTCGTCCATTCAAGGTCATGTATTTCAATAAACTGAATTCGTTCGACATAGAATAGGGAGCGAAAGTGACTTCTTCATTGCCTAATTGCCAAGTAACCTCGGTAGCAGGATTACCCCAGGCCAGACAAGAAAAATGAAGCAAATCATGCGGTGTCTTAGGCGTACCATACTGGGCAACGAATGCTTTGGACGCAACGAGTTTGCGTTTATTCGCAGCCATCACTCGGCTAACTAAAGAAAGGTTTGTCGTTTGGCCAAACTGAACCGCAATATCGACACCATCTGCAATAGGATCGACAGCTCTAGACAGTGCCAATGTTTGTATCTGTACCTGCGGGTATTTGTCTTGAAATGCTTCGAGTAAGCTCCATGCGGGCTCAAAGCTAGGCGGCATCGCTATTTTTAAACGGCCCTTAAGCTGTTGCTGGCGATCTTGTAAAAAGTATACACCCGCTTCCATTTCTTGAACGCTGCGAGAAGCATGTTCGAATAAGGTATGCCCCGTCTCGGTCAGGCGCAATTTTCTAGTTGAACGCTCAAGTAAGCGAGAACCTATCGAGGCTTCTAACTCACTGACCTTTCTACTCACCGTAGACACCGGTGTATTTAATTCTTTCGCTGCGGCAGAAAAGCTGCCCTGCTCTACCACTTCGACAAAGAATTTAAATCCATTTAAGTCCATTCCGTTATCCCAAATCTAAGGGTAATAGACTTGAGAATAGCGTAATCATTTCACTTTTGTAGATTAAATTATGCTATTTCACCTATCCGTTATTGATGAGCCTGTGATACTTTGGTTTTACCTGCATAAAAAGCTATGAACGTATAACAAAGTAGTTCTATCGTCTCTTCGGAAATATTTTTCACATCACGGACATACTGGCTACCCATAACCCCTTCCCAAAAATCCCCCATGCCATATAACCTTGAAAATACAAACAACAACACCACAAACGTAATCAATGATTGCATATTTTTATCATTGAGTAATGTCGACATTTGTTCATTTAAGTGATTTCCGCGTAGTGCATACACCACACTAAAAAAAGTAACATTAAGCGCAGGATAAATCCAAAACCCATGAAAAACCAGGTCAAAATAGGCATCCATTTCTCTGATTAACAAAACAGTAAAAAAACCACAAACCAACATTGTCGCTCTCGGTAAACAATTACGACGTTGGAGTTGATAAAAGCACAATAGTGAAAACAATAACAATAACGCCTGAAATAATTCCGTCAGTGAGTGTTCACCTAATGAATTTTCCAACCAGAAATAATCGAGCCTTTGCACTGCGATCACAAATAAACACAACAAGGTCGTGATAATTATATTTTTCATCGTCTGTAAAATAGCGGTTCGATCTAGCTTATTTTGGTCAGCGTTCGTTGTTTGGTTTGATAAAACCGGATTCATTTCTATATTCATTGTAACCTCAGTATTGAATCATCCGTGTTCACTAAATCCTTTAAAACGGCCCTGTATAATCAGACCTGTAAAATAATTATTCGCTGAAGAAATAACGTATTCCAGCAGAGAATAATATGTCGGTAGAGTTATCCATATTGATAATGTTTTCTGTCGCAGAAAGCTCTAATACAACTTGGTTATAGCGGTAACGATACCCCATGATGACTTCATGCGATGCTTTCGAAAATTCACTGTCATCATCCAAAAAACCTTGATAGATATGGTACTCAGAAAGTATTTGATGACGCCTGGCAAAGCGATAGCTATAACCAATTGCAAACGCGCCAGTTACTCCGTCAACATTGATTTCGTTTAATATCGAGACATCTTTACGATGCGTTACGCCTATCGTTGAAAACAAGCCATGATTGCCACGTATTTTCGAGTAATTGAGCTGCACACCTTGCTCAAAACTGCTTGATGCAATGGAATCATCGTTAAGGTCGTTCATGTAAATAGACCCCCCGATAGACAATGCTTCAACCTCACTGGCAAAAATGTGGTATTCAAGATAACTGTGAACTGCGCTAACAAGTACATCATTTTCAAAGTCCTGCTCTGATATACTGTATGTATCGCTAGTCACGTTAAATTGATCTTCGCCAGCCTCTTCTCTGCCGTTCTGACCAATACCAAATAGATCATGAAAGTTCATGACAAATGAATCTAAACCATTGTTTTTAGCCTGTGAAAATTGAAACATTATCTCCATTGAGATATCTTCATTTAATCGCCACTGGCTACCAAAAAAAACCTGGTTTTGATAATAATCTAGATTGAAATCGGCACTTTGAGCCCAAACACTGGCCACCGACACCATACTAAAAACTTCAGTCTCTTCAACAGGAAAAGCGGATCGCAATTGTGTTGATAGTGACGTCGATTGATAAGGTGAAGCAGCATATGTTCTCAATGGGGTTGATTGCGCACCAGCAATCGCGAGCGGTTGATAAATCAGAGCAACGGCGATAATTGAAGAGAACAGTGGTAATAGTTTCATTTTGTTTCTTACTTAACGAATAGAGTAGTATCGTGTGACTAGATAATATTTAGCACTTCGTTTACTGCGAGACGGGGCTTTTGCGGCCAATTACCTTCTACAGCAAACCCAACGGGAATAAGCATGACTGGTACTGCGTTCTCAGGTAATGAAAACGCGTCTTTTACGCCTGCAGGATCAAAGCCAATCATAGGACAAGAAACAAACCCCAGCGCTTGTGCAGCGAGCATTAGGTTCATGCTTGCAAGTGATGCTGTGCGAATGGCTTCATCACGTTGCATTTCAGGGTTTTCGCTGTACATACTATTAACAGCACCAATCCACCCCTCTATGACCTCGGTTGTTAACACATCATTTTCTGCTGACGCCTTTAACGAATGCTCAATAAGTTGTTGTGGTTTTAATAAGCCTGAAACAATAAACACGACGGCAGCGTCTTCGACTTTTTGTTGACCGTACGCCAAGCCCTTAAGTTGAGTTTTTGCGTCTTGTGACTTAACCGCAGTAAACTGCCAATTCTGTAGATTGAACGCGCTAGGTGCCAAGGTGGCGTACTGCGTTATTTGTTCAATTTTAGCGTCACTAATGAATGTTGAACTTTCAAAAGTATTAATCGAACGTCTTTCTTTCATCGTGTTTAAAACTTGGTTTTTTTCTTTGTTTCTAAAAAACATAATGTCATTCCTGAATTCTGAATAAATAACAAACGAAATATGCATCCCGTTTCGATGAGGCAAATATACCGAATAACAGGACTATTGATTAGATAGCAAAATGAAAAATGACTTTTCCAAATTTGGAAAGGTAATCATGGGCACAAAAAAATCCAAGTGTATTGAAGACACTTGGATCCTGACGGCAACTAAAACACATCAATAGCAGACACTTTATATAGAAAACATCCTCTATTTCACGCCATTAATTCAACGTCTTCACAATACGATTATCTAACGCGAATCTACCGCCACCTTGCAACAGCAGCGCAATAGTGATCGCAAGTAAAGATAAGGCAAATTCATAGCCGTTATTCGCCATAAATAAACCATTGCTAAAATGAGTACTAAAAATGGCAACGACCATAGTGATCGCAAGTACCAATGCAGTTGGTCTTGTCAGTAAGCCTAAAATAAGCAGCAGACCGCCAAAAAATTCTGCACTACCCGCCATCATCGCCATTAAATACCCAGGTGCTAAACCAATGGATTCCATCCATTGGCCTGTCCCCTCTAAGCCATAACCGCCAAACCAAGCAAATAGCTTTTGACTGCCGTGGGCAGCAAAAATAATACCGGCGATTAAACGCAGTGGTAACGCTGACGCATCATTTTTTGATACTAAAATTTTCTTCATTTTTTCTGTGTTCATGTTCATTGACTCTATTTAAATTTATTTGGATGAGATGCTGACTACGTTATTTATTCAGCTTTTATTTCAGCTTTTATTTCAGCTCTGCAGTGAAAATATAACGATAAATTTGCCATTCATTAGTTATTTTCTTCACGATGAATATTTCACGATTGGCTTCTTCATTACCAGCAAGCGCGCCCTTAGGACTGCCATTACCTTTAGGTGAAATGCTGCCTGTAGATATCGTTTGAATAAAACCAAAATCTTTATTTAATGCAACTTCAAGAATTTCAAAACGAATATTAAAATCTAATTTCGACAGGAAGTCGCCGTACAGCGCATTAATGTTATTAACCCCCGTTGCCGTTGGAAAATTGTCACCAATAAACTGCGCGTCTGCGGTATAAACTGTTTTAACATTATCTACATTTTTATTATTTAAGATGTCCTGATAAGACGTCATCAGCGCTTCTATCTGAGCTACATCACTTTGTTCTACTACGCTTATTTTGGTTGTTTCATTCACTAATACTGCCGCGCTGACTTTACTTACATAGACGCACATAAAAAGTAATATGATGGCGTTAGCTAATTTAAAACTTCTGTTGAATAACATGATTATTTTCTCGCTTTACTGCAATTTAAATGAGGAATAAGCAGGCTTTAGCAGCCCGCTTACTCGTAACGCTGAATTAATGTTTAACGACAATTTTACCTATGGCTTTATTACTATCCATTAAGGCATGTGCACTTTGAATGTCTTCAGCGTTAAAGATTGCCGAAGTGATATCAGGCATTTGACCTGTATGTACTTGTTCTGAAATCCAATTTAATGGTGACTCATCTAAAGGCAACGCATCACTCCCTAGCATGCCACTTTGGAAGAAGCTTAATTTCACTGAACTTGGTAAATCGCTCATTAAGCCAAAGTTTTCAATCACTGGCGAACCACCTAATAGGCCAACAACCGTCACTTCACCCCAAGGTCGTAATGCTTTCATGGTATCTTTCACCGCTGCAGCGCCAATAACATCTAACGCTTTGTCTACGCCTTGTGGATAAAGCGCTCTCACCTGCTCTGCAACGTCACCATTATCGATAACAACATGATCTGCCCCTAGCGTTTGTAAGCGCTTGGTATTTTCAATATTACGCGTCGTCGCAATAACGGTTAGTCCACGTGCTTTTGCATACACCAACGCCGCGAGACCAAGTCCAGATGTTGCACCTCGCACTAACAATACTTCGCCTGATGCGATGCTTAACGTTTTGTCTAATGCGCCCCATACCGTCAGGTATAACTGCGGTAAAGACGCGAGCTGTGTAAACTCAATATCACTGGTAATACGTTGTACATTGGTTTTGTTAACGACGATGATTTCTGCATAGCTACCATGACTAGCAAACATCATCCCCCCCATCGCGGTGATCACTTTGTCTCCCGGCTGAAATGTGTTTGAAGGGTCTTCAATGACTTCACCAGCCGCTTCGATACCAGGAGCAAGTTCTACATTTAACTCACCGAACGCACCATTACGGTAATATGTTTCAGCTTTGTTTAGTCCAAATGCTTTCACGCGAATTTTAACGTCACCCGCCGCTACAACAGGTTCTGCTGCATAACGGATGTCCAATACTTCAGGGCCACCAGCTTGTGTTGCGATAATTGCTTTCATATTTTTCTTCCTATTAATTTGTTTAGATTATTGATGAATGTTTGTGTATCTCGTTTCAATGCAAACACTATAACCAAACTCAACAGGTAAAATTAGCGGTGCTTTTAAGAATCATTATTCCATTTTTCATGATAATCTAAATTTTATTGCCATCATGAGTGAAGGAGTAAGGTCAATGGATCTCAATTCTTTGAATATTTTTGTTAACGTCGTGAAGCACGGTTCTTTCTCTGCTGCATCCAAAATAATGAGTATTCCGGTTGCAACGGTTAGCCGACGAGTGAGTGAACTAGAGGCGCAATTAGATCAGCAATTATTAATCCGCACCACGCGTAAATTAGCGGTCACTCATGTCGGACAATTACTGTATCAACGAGCTGGCTCAGGACTGGATGTTATTTTTGAAGCTGAGCAGGCGATTAAAGAAGAACAAGAAGATCTAAAAGGTCAGTTACGCATATCTATTCCACCAGCCCTTTATGTCTTTGATGATATGTTTCATCAATTTAATAATACCTACCCACTAATCCAGTTAGATATTTTCAGTACGGTGAGAAAAACAGACTTTATTGATGATGATATTGATATTGTGATTCGGGTGGGTGATGTTAATTATCAATCGGCTATCGCAAGGCATCTAGGTAAGTACCGCCACGTTGTGGTCTGTTCGCAAAAATTCATTAATAACCACGGTATACCCAAAAGTCCTGCCGACCTCGCCTCATTACCGATTGCTGCATGGCGGTTTGGACATGGTGCTATCACTTGGCAGTTAGGGGAGCATTGCATTGAGATTAACCCCAAGTTCACATCCAGTGATTATGTACATTCTCTTTCAGCTATTCGTAGCGGTGACATGTTAGGTGAATTACCACCTATGCTTGCTAATCCACTATTACAGTCGGGTGAATTGGTAGAAGTACTTGTGGATTACCCACTCCCTGAAGTTGATTTACACATAATATATCCATCGAGAAAGCACTTATCTCGCCTGAGCAAAGTTTTTATCGCGGATTTTATTACGTTTTGTCAGCGCCATCAAAATGGCAAATACCTGTTTAATCAATAAAGGGGGACTAGCGCGGAGAGTCAGCGGCCCCTAACAAAAGGTACACTGACTTTCGTAACGTTCTTAACTTTATCTAAGAGTGCTTACATTACAGGGCATTTAAAATGTGACGTTAGCACCGATAAAGTGGATCTTGCCGCCGAACTCGCCTGTGATTTGGGTATATTTGTTACCAGAACGATCTATTGCCATGTTGCCTAAATCAGCATATTCGTAGAAGATATCAATGCGGGTTTCATCCCAATAAGTCGTGGCACCGACAGAGTAGCGATACTGTTCACCAACAGGTAAATCAACCCACTGTTTCGTTGGGTCATCTTGCGGTGATGTTTCATAAGAGAAGCCGGCTTTTAATGCCCACTCAGCGTTTAACTGATAGTCAGCGCCGACAGCAAACTTCCATACATCATCCCAGTCACGATCAATGGCAAGATCAGTAGCTTGCTCGGTATAAACAGGCGTTTCGCTAAATTCGCTCCACTGGTGAAATTGCACCGAAGACAGTAACGTAAGTTTGTCATTCAAATCATAACTACCACTTAAATCAGCAATTGCAGGGATGATAAGCTCTGTTCCCACACTCAAACGAGCAGGGCTTAATTGAGTAAAACTGACGTCAACATCGTCAAATTCATGCACAATTTTAGAACGGTAACTTAAACCGACAGCCCATGCATCAGCTTGATACATCGTGCCAGCATTATAGCCAAATGCCCAGTCAGTACCCGCTCCGGTATCAAAACCTGACGTGCTCACTTCGATAATGCCGTAGTTGATTTGTGCACCAACACCAACCGACCAATTATTATCAATTTTATAACTCATGGCCGGGTTTAACTGCACTGCGGTCATGACCGCGGTATCCAAGTGATTACCGCCATCCCAATTAGTACCGTAATCAATTGATGATCCACCAACCGCACCAAAGTTAATACCTAAATGGATATCCTCGCTCACCTGCACGACATGGAATATACCAATGGCAGGCATTACAGTTTCAGCATCGGCATCACCAGTATAACCCCCCAAATCGGCATCAGGTTCTGCATCGGTATAATCCATCTGCAGATCCAGCACCATCATATTCACCGTGGTTTTCTGCTCGCCCATGTGCGTCATCGTCGCCGGATTTGTCCAGGATGCTGTCGCGGTTTCGGTATAGACACCATCACCGGCACCTGTAGTACCCGCATTAGCAACAACCGCTTCTTGTAGCAGCAGTCCACTGGCATTAGCGTATGTCGAACAAATCAATAATGCTAATAATGTTTTTTTCATCAGAGTATCCATCAATATGGGTCATAAAAATATACCGATATGATAGATACAAAGTTCGGCAGAAAAATCAGTAATATTACGGATTCAAGCATTCACTTAGCGGTAATAAAACCGAGATAGAAAGTGATTACCGCGTCAGGCTCGGCATGGAAAAATAGCCATTACGAATTACCTAGCTCCTCTCCTAGACTTAAATCTATATCGCCTCGCCCTTAAATCTGTATAATCCAGCTAAATTTGTCCGTCCTAACTCGATGAACGTATACACTTGAGTATGACGGTCGGAATATTATTGAGTGTTAAGTTACCAGCGTTTGTTTTATGCGTGCTGATAAGCTATATCGATTAATTTTTAAATTGTAATTTTCAGGTGGAATAATTGAGTAAAAACAACGAATCACATTTAGTTTCTGGTCGTGAATGTGGTGAATGTACCGCGTGTTGCGTTGTACTTCATATTGATGATGACAATTTTAAAAAGCCTGCAGATCAAGTTTGTGAAAATTTGATGGCAAAAGGTGGCTGTAAGATCTACACCAAAAGACCGTCTGTGTGCCAAGATTGGCATTGTGCATGGCGTTTCATGACACAGTTAGACGAAAGCTGGCGTCCTGATTTATCGGGGATCATGCTGCGTTCAGACGAAAATGGTATCATTTTTCAACCAATACGCGACCCTAAAACCGTGTTAATCACAGCACAAGCAATCGAACTAATTGGGGGTGGTGTTGCTCAAGGCATCCCGATGTCTATGTCTATCCCAGTTAAGCAAGGCTACCGCAGTTATAGCACTCCGCTTAATGCACCTTTAGCAGCTGGTGTCGAGGCGAGAAGCCTACCAATGATCCAAGACAAGATGATTGAACTGATTGAGTTTTCATTAGCACAGCACACGTCGCAAATTCCAAGTATCGACCGTAGCTAATAACGAGCTCCATCGATCAACGGCGCAGCCTCACACAAAGACAGCGCCGAATGCTTTAACCACCTCAAGAGAAACAATACGATGAACGTATACACCCAATTTGAAAGTCTATTAGGTACTGTCACTGTTCATGGTAATGATGATGGTTTACTGGGTATTTGGTATGAAAGCCACACAAGACAGCTCAGTGACTTTGGGAAGAGAGCCGATGAACACCCGATTTTGCAACTCGCGGTAACTCAGCTGCAAGAATACTTTAACGGTCAGCGTCATGAATTTTCTATTCCGTTAGCGGCGAATGGTACTGAATTTCAAAACAAGGTATGGCAGGCACTCACGACTATCCCTTATGGCGAGACATGGAGTTATAAAGACTTGGCTATCGCTGTCGGTAACCCAAAAGCATCGCAAGCTGTTGGTGGCGCAAATAGTAAAAATCCAATATCGATTATTGTGCCATGTCACCGCGTGATAGGTAAAAACGGTAGCCTGACAGGTTATGCGGGTGGTTTAGATATAAAACAACAGCTATTAAACTTAGAAGCTAAGTATTATCGTTCATCAATATAAAGTTTAACTCCCTTGAGCATCAACATTTACTCAAGGGATAACCGTCATATACTTAGTGCTTTAAACCACCAAAACAAAGATACTTTTGAACAAGGTATTCATCTAAACCTTCTTTAGCACCTTCTTTGCCAATACCTGACTGCTTAACACCACCAAATGGCGCTACTTCAGTAGAGATTAAACCTTCATTAATACCGACCATGCCGTATTCTAGCGATTCAGCAACATACCAAATGCGATTAATGTTTTGGCTATAGAAATAAGCTGCTAAGCCATAAATGCTATCATTAGCCATCGTAATTAATTCTTCATCAGAAGAAAATCGTACGATTGGAGCAACAGGGCCAAAAATTTCTTCCTGTATAATATCCATATCATGGCGAACATCCGTCAAGATTGTTGGGTCAACATATGCTCCATCAAGTATCTGTCCACCAATAGCGACTTTCGCACCTTGATCTACAGCGCCTTGAATAAGGCTATTAATATTATTCTTTGCGCTTTCGTCAATAACGGGACCAACTGTTACGCCCTCTTCCAAGCCATTACCTAAACGTAGTTTCGCAACTTCAGCCGTTAGCTTAGCGACAAATTGATCATAGACACTGTCATGAATATAGAATCTATTAGCACATACACATGTCTGACCGGCATTACGGTATTTAGAGACCATAGCACCAGCAACAGCAAGATCTAGATCGGCATCTTCAAATACAATAAAAGGGGCATTTCCGCCGAGCTCCATTGATGTACGTTTAATCGTTTTTGCACACTGCGCCATTAAAATACGGCCAACGCGTGTTGACCCGGTAAATGATAACTTTTTAATACGCTCATGTTCACAAAAGACTTCACCAACTAAACTAGAAGCTTCATTCACAACTAACTGGAAAAGCGATTTTGGTACACCAGCTTGATAGGCAAGCTCAGCAACAGCAAACGCAGACAGTGGCGTCTGGTTCGCAGGTTTACCAATAAATGCACAGCCTGCAGCCAACGCTGGTGCAGCTTTACGTGTGATCATCGCAATCGGAAAGTTCCACGGTGTGATAGCAGTCGCGATACCAATAGGCTGTTTGATTGTTGCTAATCTTCGACCTGCAACGGGTGTCGGAATGGTTTCACCATAAGCACGTTTAGCTTCTTCAGCGAACCAAACTAAAAATGATGCGCCGTAAGCAACCTCACCTTTCGATTCAGCAAGTGGTTTACCCTGCTCTAATGTCATTATTCTTGCGAGATCATCCTGATTTTCCATCATCAGATCATGCCAACGTAATAAAATAATCGCACGCTCTTTCGCCGTGGTTTTTTTCCATTGTTGCTGCGCTGTATCTGCAGCAGCAATAATGCTATTAATTTCACTTTTACTTTGCGTCGCAATGTGCCCTATAACCGCTGCCGTGGCAGGATTGGTAATTGATAAGCTAGTATTTGATTGCACAATCAAACACGATAATAATGTTTTGTTTTTAATGCTTAACATAAGTCTCTCTAAATATAAGGTTTAAGTATTGCTACTGATCACTCACGTTGCTCTCGATACACATTATGTATTCTTTTTTTATTTTATCAGCATTTCATTTTTATGGTTATTGACGGTTTATTAGCGTTTTATTATTGTTTGAATTAATTTTTCCATTATTGTTTATAGTAACGCTTTAATCTATAACCGCCCTACCCACTCAGCACTGCGCGTTAAATAATTAAATAATAATTTAATTATTTAACCAGTAGATTTACTGTACTAAGTATTCGTGCAGTTGATTACCATAAGCCCACTTTAAAGATATGACTAAAACAAGAGAATATAATGCAGTTAGATAATGACACAGTTGACCGAAAAACAATGTTAGATGAGTATGAACTTGAGATCGATGGCAAAATCATATCCTCAAAAACTAAAGTTATTTTAGACTCTGACACAGGATTAATGCTGGCGATAATCTCTCGACCACAACGAAATATTATTAATGTGTTATATAACAACGCAGGCATCATTTTTAGCAAACAAGATATTAAAGACATTGGCTGGCCAGGCCGGGTGGTCAGCAATTCTTCAGTGGTGGTCGCGATATCAGAAATCAGAAGTGTGATTGGTAATAATAGAATAATCACAATCTCAGGTGAAGGTTACCTCTTTAACAATATGTTATAACTCTGCCTCCATGATGATTCCGAGTCATTGTCGATAATAAAGCAGCCAATAACGAAGACCTACACATGTTTCTAGCAGGTCTTCGAACAAGCTGTTTATGTTACTCTGCAAACAAGCCTGTCACTTTACGTAACGGCTCTAACACAGGCGCTTTACGCTGCTTTTTCGCTTGCATGATCTTCATTGTTTCTTCTAAACACAACATCCCAGATTGCCAAGTCGCCATGTATTTCAAACTATCATCAACACCATGATCACGGCTATAATTAAGCATTTCTTTACTGCCCGTTACCGCCAATGGTGAGTGCGCAGCTATTTGACTCGCGATCTGTAATACCCCATCCAACATCGCCTCTTGTGTTGCAAACACCTGATTAACCAACCCAAACTTATCCGCTTCAGCAGCACTGAAATTACGGCCCGTGTAGGCTAACTCTCGCACAATACCTTGCGGTAAAATACTCGGTAAACGCTGCAATGTACCAAGGTCGGCAGTGATCCCGAGTTCCACTTCTTTAATGGTAAAGAACGCATCTTGGGTACAATAGCGAATGTCTGATGCTGCTATTAAATCTAACGCGCCACCAATACAGCCGCCTTGAATAGCGGTTAATACTGGTACACGTAATTGCTCAAGATCTGTAAACACTTGCTGTAACTGCATGACAAAGCGGCGCATAGCCTCGCTAACACGGGCTTTATCTTTACCCATAGGAAACTTATCAGGACTTTGGAATACTTCTAAATCCATCCCTGCGCAAAAATGCGGACCTTGCGCTGAAATAACTAAAACACGGAGATCATCACTCATAGAAAGTGCTGCGATAGCAGCAGGAAACTCACGCCAAAAATCCAAGTTCATTGAATTCAATTTCTCAGGGCGGCTAAATTGTAAATGCGCGACGCTGTTCTCGACCGTTAATGTAAAAGTGTTATAGCTCGATTCAATATCCATGTTCATCAGTTCCTTGATAGTCTTACTTTAGTGATTACTTTAGCGATTGTCTTAATGCTAACAAAATGCACACCAGCCAGCATTATCTTTACCGGACATCTTTTTATCTTAACTCAACAAACAACTCTTTATCTGTAAACTAAAGCGATAAAACACTTCGTTTTCTATTTTAAACTAAGTGCCTTTTTCGTCCCTTGCCTTACGACCTGCGGATTTAGCACAACGAATACATGTTGTTTTGTATCAATGCATTAGTCTTTTTTTTCTGCTAAAACAAGAGGCATAATAAATTGTTACGCGGGATATTTAGCAATATTTACGCTTCATCAGCAAATATTTCCATGCATAACTAGCTAGAAAGCGGTAAAATGTGAGTCGTATAATTCATTTCACATCTTGGAGGGTCAGCTGTAAATGCCACATAATGCATATGAATTAGCCATCAGAGGTTACGCACTAAAACTCATTTTAGGTCAGTTGTTGTTAGTCATATTTATTGTTTCAGCGACTTATCTCGGTACCGATCACAAATCTACCCGCTCTGCAGCGTTCGGTGGCATGATCTTCTTAGTACCACAGTATATTTTTACCCGATTATCATTTTTGTATACTGGTTCCGCCAATATCATGCGTGCGAATACGTTTATGATCCTCGGCCATGCTTGTAAATTTGCGCTTATTTTTATTTTGTTTAGTGTGATATTACCGTTACCAGATATCCAGCATTTCTATCTGTTTATTACTTTTGTACTGGTGATGTTTTCGCAAATATTTAGTTTGTTAAAGCCACTACCAGAACAGTTTCCAGCTAGAGTAGCATTATCGGATAAAGCAGAAATAAAAGAAGAGGCTGAGAGCAAAGCCGGAAAGCAGCACGCTTAATACAGGGATAACCAAGATCATCCCTGTATAGCAGACTGTATTAGTCTGCTAGCGTCGGTAGAATAGCTAGTTTCTTAGCATGATTGAACGGACGTAAGATATAACGATTATGACGTTTTACAATCGAACGGTTCGTTGAACCAAATACTAAATAACCGTGTGAGTACATTTTATCAATAAATGCCTGATCACCATGACGGATAAAGACAGAAAGTGGACTGTCTAATACACCATCGGTATCAGAGAACGCACGGTCATAAACTTCAGCACAAATTACCAGTGAGTTTTCACCACTTGAGCTTAATTTAAACTTATCTGTCACCTTACTTTCAGTTTCAATCAACCAGCCTTCAGTATCTAGCTCAGTTAAAATATCTTCAAGGATAAACTGGGTTAAATTCTTATATTCCAGTTCACAAATTTGAGTATAAACACGTTCAATCTTCTCAAATCGTTGCTTAAAATTCGCGTTTTTCCCTAATGTGCGGCTTTCTTGCAGCCAAATGTTTAAATCACCCGCTAAAATGATATCAAAGCGCTTCTCTTTAAGCGCTGTGATAATCCAATTACCCAGAAAATGTGTTTCTGAAACTGGATTTTGCAAGCTACGTTTTTCAGCTTGCGCGTCAGATAACGCTGTTAAACCTTCTCTAACAAGGTTCAACATATTCACGTTATAAGCTTTTTCTTGATCAGACATGCATGTTCCTCAGGATATTAACCAGCAAATAATGCGCTTAGGGGCACATTATTGATACCTGCGTACGAAATATATGCACCAAATATGATTGGTAGGATGACATATATAAATGAATAAATGGTAAAACCAAATGGTCGACCTAATGCTTTGATCATAAAATCTAAACGCGCTTTTTGATGTTTTGCTTTAGCGCGCGTCAATAAGATATAGCTGCCATGGCATAACATAAATAGGCCCAAGGCCAATGTATAAAAATCCATAAAATTACCTTTATAAAAACGACAAACAATAATGCAGGCATCCTAACAAGAATTAAAATTATCGCAATGTACTTTTTTGATATTAAATTGTGATAACTTTGTGATAAAGCTAAACCTAAATAACGCTATAGTATATACAACAGCTAGTACATACCTTGCTACACATACTTAACTACCGTAGGATTAATTGACATGAAATATATCATTAAATTATTAATTATCAGCAGTCTACTCTTCTCGTTCAATAGTTTTGCTAAAGATCCTATCTATACTGGTTATTTTAGTAGTGACGCAGTGAGCGGTTACGATACAGTGGCTTATTTTACCCAATCAAAGTCAGTCAAAGGGCTTAAAAAATTCAGTTATAAGTATCAGGGAGAAAATTGGTATTTTAGTAATAGCCAACATCTTGCGTTATTTAAACAGGATCCAGAGAAATATGCGCCACAATATGGCGGTTATTGCGCCTTCGCGGTAGCGAAAAATGACACTGCATCGTCAGATCCAACACAGTGGACCATCGAAGACGGTAAACTGTATTTGAATTATAGCGCTGACGTTAAGCAACAATGGCTAGCAGACAAACTAAACTTCATTCAAAAAGCCGACCAAAACTGGCCACACGTATTGAACTAAACTGAATTGTACTGAATAAGTCACCATAGAGTGATCGAATATCATAATTAAAAGGACATTTAATATGCTTACACAAAAACGTATTTACACTATCGCTAGCTGGGTTATTGTTGCTTGGATTGCTAAAGTATTTTTATCATCGATTCCATACAAGTTTTCAGGTCATCCGGATACGATGCATATCTTCTCTACAATCGGTTCATGGATGGCAACAACCCTATCTGTTGATTTAGGTAATTTCTTTGCTCAATACGGTGCAATTGCAGTAGGCAGTGCAGAGTTAGCAACAAGTTTGTTACTACTTAGTCCTTTAGTTTTATTGCTAAAAGATAAAATATCTGGCCAAAACAGTACGCCTTTACGCGCTAGAATTCATGCAATTGGTGGTTTAGCATCATCAGGAATTATGGCAGGCGCTGTATTCTTCCATCTCTTTACCCCATTAGGTATTGAAGTGCTTCATGAAGGTAAAAGTGACGGTGGTTCATTATTTATGGCTGCGGTATCTATCCTTATTTTAGGCTTGGTATTATGTGCCATTAACTTAAAATTAATTAAAGCAGAGTGATCCTATGCTTATACGTGCCTTATTAGTATTACATTACATGGTATTTTGCTTACGATTTTTGACTATTCCGTGGCGCTATTTCCAGTTGAACGCACGTTATTTCAATCGTCAAAAAAAAATATTTTCAAAGCAAGATTTAGATGCAATAACGCCTCTAGAGTGGCGTTTAAATCAGTATATAGATAGACCTGAACTTGTCCCCGCCCGCTACCCTGTGTTCGCAAAACCAGAGTGGGGACAAAATTCAACAGGCGTTTGCTGTATTCATAACGCCGCAGAACTCGAAACATTAAGAGCAAGCCCTAGCTATCAAGTACAGAGTTATTTAATTCAAGAAGCTGCCATTGGTGCGATTGAGTTTGAAGTGTTCGTTGTTAAACACCCTGTAAAAGCGGGACAGTTTGCAGTGATGTCGATAACGCAGGTAATTAACGCCAGTACCGACAAATTTCCGGTGAATGGTATTTATAATAACGATACTCGCTACCAAGATATTTCCGAGCAGTTATCAGCCGCTGAACAACAACAGTTATGGCAAGAACTGAACCGAATGGGTGACTTCACGATAGCCCGCTATAGCTTAAAAGCAGATTCACTCGACGAATTATTGCAACGACAATTTAAACTCGTCGAAGTTAATTTATATGTACCGATGCCACTGAGTTTATTAAGTGATAATTTGACCCGTTTACAGAAATACCAGTTACTGTATAAAACCACGCATTCTCTTGCTCATTTAGCCCAGCAGTTAAACAGCACCAAAGTAACGCAAGGTATATTTTTTAATAAGTTGATCGCCGCCAGACGGGGTCAAGATACAAGGATTTTGAATCAAGATGAAACTAATAAAACAACTCATTTACAAATGGATCAGTAGCAAATTCATGGATGGCTGTAGTAACTATAACAGCCTAGAAGTCCGCCGCGGTTGTCGCTCAAAAAAACAGGCGCGTGATAAGTTTGCTGCAGGTGATATTCCGCATGCACAAGGCACTATTTTCTTTAATCCGTTTACGGCAATAAAATTTGCTAAAGAACACGGTTTCCCATTAGTGATCAAACCTAATGTCAGTGGTTTTTCTCGTGGTAGCCATTTCCCTATCCGTAATAATAAAGAACTGTGGCGTGCTATATTTCTGGCTAAATTATGGTGGCCAACAACGGTGGTAGAACAATACTTACAAGGTAAAAACTACCGCGTCGTGATCACCAAAGCTGGAGTTATTTCGGTATTACAGCGCTACCCTGCGTTTGTAAAAGGTGATGGCATTAATACTATTAGCGCGTTAATCGAATCAGAAAACGCAACCCGTGAAAAAATGGGTCTATATCCATGCAATAACCCAATATCTCAAGGGCAACAAACGATAAGCTATCTTGCTAAACAAGGTTTAACCTTATCATCGGTTCCTGAAGAGCAACAGCAAGTTGAATTGTTTTATCGTATTTCATTAGCACCAGGTGGCGTAGTTGAAACGATCCAACGTGATCTGATCCCTGCGTACAACCATGAATTATTCGCTAAGGTATTAGATTTATTTGATGCTGAGATCTTAGGTATTGATGTGATCATGGAGCAAGGCATTGAGCATGATGCCCGTGAACAAAAACTGATCTTCCTTGAAGTAAATTCGCGTCCCTATTTAAAAATGCACAACTACCCACGCTATGGCGAAGCCGATGACCTTTCAGAGCACTTAGGGTTAATTAGCGTTGCAACGAATCAGCAAGCAGACATTTTCTAATGTCTCCGCTATTTTCTAAGCTGGCACCTGCCAGCTATTTCACACTCTTCTCGGCCATTCACAGTTTTGTGATTGGCCTTTTACCTTTCTATCTGCCCATCCTTATCTGGCAACAATACCAACACCTCGCGCCACTGACTGAGTTTATAGCCTGGACAGGTGTAGGGTTTGTGATGGCTCTATGGGGCTGGCATCAGCTGTTCACGCGTGGTTACTGGCGTACTTTAATCGTTTTATCATTCGTGTTTGAGCTAACCCTTATCTACGTTGCACTATTTCATGTCACCAGTACTAACTTAATCACACTCGGCTTGCTCAATGGCTTGTTTAATTGCAGCTATTGGATGTTACAACGCATCCTGTTTAACAGTATCAGCGGTAGTAATAATACCGGGCGTTTGTTTGGTAACTTACAGTTAATATTAGGGTTAAGTCTAAAATTGGGGATCTTGTTTGGCGGCTATTTCATGCAAACCCAGCCTTGGGTTATTTTCACTTTAACGCTTATTGTCGGTGTTGGTTTTTGCGCGATGACCTTAAGCTCACTAACAACCCAAAGTTTTGTTTATCAACAGAGTGATCACGCCCAACCTAAATCTGCGCTCAGCTTACGAGATAAATTAGTCTTTCTCGTTGATGGACCGTTTCTATACCTTGAAAGCTACCTATGGGTAGTGAGTATCTATCATCTAACAAATAGTGATACCAGCCAATTTAGCTTAACAGTGATCGCACTTTCGTTGGCTTTGGCCGTTATTTTTTACTTCATTAAAAACACCATCGATAAGCAACCTCAATACCGATTATATCAAGTCGCGACATTGCTTTATCTTGGTGGCTGGTTACTTCGCGGCTGGATATCTGCAGATTGGAATGGCTTTGCTATTGGTTTAGGGTTACTGAGTATTGCCTTTGCTACCGCGTTATTTCGCTTATACTTCAATAAACGTTTCTATGATAAAGCCAAGCAACAAGCGAATTACCATTATTTAATCAGCAAGAGCCTATATTCTCAATTAGGTATCGTGCTGTTTTTTTCTGCTTTATCTGCACTATCGAATCTAGTAACCTTTAACATCAATCAGGTTTACTGGGCGGTTATCCCCTTAATTGCGGTGTATGTGCTGTATCAGCAAGTGCATAAGCCTATTGCTAAATGGGTGTAGTTGAAAGATATTGTTAAAAGTGACGCTAAAGCCAGCTATAAATATGTCTAGAAACAACAAAACCGTATTTGCTTATTTTCATCAATAAGCGAATACGGCTTTACGTTATGACGTCTTAAACGACTTCAACGTATGTTTCTCGCTGTGGGAATAAAGCATAAGACTGATGTTGCTTTGATGAGCACGGACAGCCACAGACGTAATTCATTTTAAGTTGCTTGCGAGTAGCTATAAGATGGGTAAAACTTACCGTGTGCGCATCATCACGGTGCATACAAACAGATAAATAAGATGGCGCGGGCTCATGACTAGCATGGAAACGTGTCAGGGCTAAACTATTTTTATCATCGAGATAACGCTGATTAGTCAACGCTATAATATTCTCTTCAATATCAATATCACTCTCTATCTCTGGCGATACACGAGGCTGGCTTGCGTCCAGATCATCATTGCACCCTTCACCCGAGAATAAAACCTGATGCTGTAATAAAATAGAATTGTGATGATCTTCTCGGTAATTAGTGACTTCGGCTAACGCGACAGATGACGACACCATCGGCGATATAGCGGTCACAGTACTCAGGTTGCAACCATCCCAGCGAACAGCGTACACATCACCCGTTTTTGTCGTGAGATGGCTTGGGAACACTAATAATGTAAAAGCAGCATAGCGTTGTAACGGCAGTTTATTTAATGCACTGCGAATTTTGGTGAGAGACGTATTACTGACTAGCGACTTAACCAATAAACCACGACTGATTAATTCTTTACCGGGCGGCTTTTGTTGATAATAGTTCAACAAGCATATCGATAAGCCAGCTTGATTCATCGCAATCCAGCTACCGCCGCCCACAGGATCGACAGGCATTAAATATTTAACCCCCCGATCATTAAAATATTTCGGAGCGTGCGCCAGTGCGCGTCCTTTCTGTTCATCTCGGTTAAAGAATACTTGATAGCCATCATTTGCCAACAACCAACTTACTGTACACATGATGAATCATTCCTTAATGCAGTGAGTGTCGCAGGGGCAATACCCATATTTTTCGGGGTATCAAAAGCACATAATTTAGCCGAGATATCCATTAATGCATAATGATGAATAGCATGTGCACTCACAAATATAAGTTCACGGATTAATGACGTTTCGACGTGTGCCACCGTGGTATTAATAACTGATACTTCGGTCGACATAATAAACTTGTCATGCATCATGCGTGGCTGTAATGTTAGCAACCATGCTTTGATCTGACCCAATTCCAACAATCCAGTCAAACGACAAGATTCAACCAATGCACCTCGGCGTCGAACATCGTAATCAATAACCTGAATAGCTGCGCTTTCTTTTAACGCATAATACAAATCCAATATATGCCGTAAATGTTCACCAATACAGCTATTCATATGAGGCACTGCACGCATGCAATATTGCTCATTCGTCATCGTACTCAGCAAAGTAATACCCTGTTCTAAGCCTTCGACATTACCTTTAATAACTGTTCTAAACTGCTCTACAGGATCTATTACCATAACGGTTCCTTTGGTTACTGCTTATTTTAAGTAAAGCATACACCAAACACTCGGTCTGACTTATCACAAAATAATCACAAATTGGGTAAGAATATAAACGATATCATCGTAATTATATTGTATAAATAGCCCAAGATTAAAACTAATTGGTAAATTATTACTCATTTAACTAACATTTATGATAAATTAAGGGAAGATAGCAAATACTTTAAATTGATGGGACACTCCATGTTAAATGATTTTTTAAATAAATTAGCAGCACAGCCTACTACAACTCAGTTCGAAGATGTCATCGCTGTTATTGATGCAAGCTATGATTTCACTCCCACTAAATTTTATAATGGCTACCTAGTAAACGAAGCAACTGAAAATACAGGTTCATGCAAATTGTTTGCGTTAGGCCGTTTAAATAAATTTACTAAACAACAAATGCTAGAATGTTTTGGTACTTACTACCGTGATGATGTATTAAATAATCCAGACGGCGATGACCACGCTAACATCCGCTACTTTATGCGTACTGGTTGGTCAGGTATTCAATTTGAAACGCTACCGCTAAAATTAAAATAATGTTAACGCATTAACTTGATTTTAAAGCAGAGAAAACCATGTTTTTCTCTGCTTATATTCCTTAACTATCATCACCTATTTTAATCTATCCGCCTAACCGTATTTAACCCGTTATACTTATAACAACTGCGTTATTTCTCCCAGCTTTAGCAAATAGCTAACAAGGAGTTGATATGTATATTCATTTGAATGGTTTTAACTTTGAATTTTCAAAGCAAGTGATCGCCTCTTTTATCGACAGTGATGAATATCAACAACAATCATCTGACATCGCAGGTATTCACCTTACCGATACCTACCAGCAAATGCTGCAGGCCGGTATCAGTAAAAGCGAACTCATAAAAGCAATATTAAACTACCATATCAGTATTTTAAATGAAGATGGCATCAGTATTGAAACAATAAAAAAATCAAATTGTAGGGATAATAACGTCAGTTTTTTAGTTGATATTAAAAGTGACAGCGTTGCTCGATTTATAAATAGCGATAATAAAAAAGAAAACAGCGTGTGTATTAACATGCGTAATTTTGAGCATAAATTTACCCTGACTTATTGGCAATTAATTCAACTCAAAGAATCTTATCGTGATAAAGAAATAGATCAGCTGCTCATCCTATTTTTAGAAACTTTTAAAACAATCATGGAAACTGATGATACGTCATCACGCCAATGCCATTATGCGGTCCTAGTAACAACAGGGTTATTATTATTCGCAGAGCAACTCAATATTCTTGATGCCATCCAATTCAAAGAGATAGAATTTGAGCTTAACGAAAATAGGTTGTTATTAAATTTACCCGCTGGTTTAGAAACCTGTTTATTTGAGCTTGAATTTAATATCGACAAATCACGCTAATCAACACGACCCACGATTTACAAAACACCTAACTATAGTTACTAATAAGTAAGTAATAAATGACCGTTTTATTTTAACGGTCATTAAATACTGACAATAGCTTTATTTTGTGTGAATTTATTTTTCAGGCTAAGCATATAATTTTAAAAATGTTTATAGATACAGAATAAAATCTACTGATTTTCAGCTAAATAACCTTAAAGATATTAACGCAACTGCCGATTATATAGACCTAGCCAGCGGTTTGGCCATGTTCATTAGGTAGGTAGAATTGATATGAAAATTAGGGATAAATTATTAGGCCTTGCTGGCATTTCAGTCAGTGCATTACTAGCTGTAGTCGGTATGTCTTGGGTTGCGAATAACACAGTGATGGCAATTAATCACGCCGCTACCGATGTCAAACAGCTTGAAATAACGTTATTAAATTTACGCCGTAATGAGAAAGACTTCTTGCTACGACATGACACTAAATATCTCGACAAGTTTAAAGCTAATTACACTCTATTCCAACGTGAATTAACGCAATTAGAGGATGAACTTGCTACGCTTAACATTCGTATTCCTAGCGTCACAACATTAGCAGCATCCATGCAAGACTATGACAGTAGCATGACAGCTCTCGTTAATAATTATCAAACTCTCGGACTGAGCGTCGAAGAGGGATTATTAAAACGCCTTGAAACCCGCTATGCAGGTTTACTGCAAACAGCCGATCGTTACAATCGTAATCTTTTGATCACGACCGACCTTGCACAAACAGCGAAAATGTTCGCACTGCTTGGCAAGCCAGAGTACAGCCTTAACTATCAGGCTAAACTTGGACTTTACGATCAACAGCTCACTCTCGATTTTGGCAATCGTTATACCGAATTCCGTGACACAATGGATGAAATTATTAACCAATACAATATTATTGGTAGTACCCATACTGAAGGGTTACGTGGCGATATGCGCGGTAATTCACATCAAGTCGAAAAAGTGTTCAAAACCGTTAGCGCACAGCTTGATGATGAAATTTCAGGGCAGCAGCAACGAACCATGAACCTTATTCTCACGGCCGTATTAATTGTCATAGCCGCCTTATTAACACTTTCTTGGTTAATCAGCAGTTCAATCCAACGTCGCATGCAAGCTCTTAGTGAGTTAATGGCTACAATCGCACAGAGCCATGATTTAACCGCCGTTGCAGATGAAAAAGGTAACGATGAACTATCGCATATGGCGGGTAACTTTAATTACCTATTGACCCATCTGCGTGAGCTTGTCAGTAATGTGCAGTCAGCAGTATACGAGCTTGGCTCTGCCTCGACAGAATTGCAAAGTCGTAGTGTCGATTCAGAAACAGCAATGAGCCGTCAACAAGCTGAAACTGACGCAGTGGCAACAGCGATTACCGAAATGGGTTCAACGATCCGTGAGATTGCTAACAATACTGAAAGTGCGGCAAGTAATGCCGACAATAGTCATAATGGCGCAATGGAAGGTTTATCAGAGGTCAGCGCGACTAAAGATCGCATTCGTATTTTATCTGACGACTTATCTAAAACGAGTAATGAAATCTCAAATCTATCGACACTATCAGATAATATAGGCTCAGTGCTCGATGTGATCCGTTCAATCGCAGAGCAGACTAACCTGCTTGCACTTAACGCAGCGATTGAAGCTGCAAGAGCTGGAGAACAAGGGCGTGGGTTTGCTGTTGTGGCGGATGAAGTTCGCTCTCTGGCCTTAAGAACGCGCCAATCGACAGAAGAAATTACCAGTATAATAGCCACCTTACAAGATCAAACGGGCCAAGTTGTTATGCACATAACGCGCTGCCACGAACAGGGCGAATTAAGTGTTCAGCAAGCAGATAGCGCGGAGTCAAAAATTGGCCAAATTATGACTGACATGCAACTCATCATGGATACCAGTACCCAGATCGCGACGGCAGTCGAACAACAAACCGTGGTCTCTGATGAAATTGGCCGGAACGTTACCTCGATTCGTGATATCACTAGCCAAAATTCACAAATCACTCATGAGAACGCACAAGCAGCCAGTTCCGTTGCCGTCCAAGCTAAGAACTTAGATCAAGCTATCGCTCAATATACCGTGTGATGATATGACTTAGCGACTCGCTTAATGCCAATGATGAGCATAACTCAGTAGTAGAAATAAAAAGACCGAAGTCATCGCTTCGGTCTTTTTCCATGAACCCTATAACATCATAAAATGTAGATTAACTATTATCTTTTATTGCCTGTTGCATCGCTAACCATTTTTCAACCACTGGGTGCAGGGTTTTATCATCGCTACTATCAATAATAGAACCATGGAGTTCTGAGTCTGCCGTTAATAATGAAAGAGGCGTCACGGCCTTCCCTGATTTCAAATTAATCTCTTTCACTAACCCTATTGCGACCAATTTTTTACCACAAAAGAATTGGTGTTGATAATAGAAGTATTTGTCATCCCAGCTCAAAATTTCGGTCGTCATCGTAAACGCTTGAAACGGGCCAATAGGCTTTAAGTAAATAAAGTCTTGTGCAGCAATCATGCGCAAGCCATAACGACCTGACAGTGCCAGTCGAGAGCTGTGCCAGATACCAAAGCGCCCTAGTTCCATAAAACTAAATACCCGGTAATTAGGTAAGTGATCACGCCAACCAAGGTCGTGTAACCACACTCGAAACCGATCACTGCGTTTATCAACCAATGCCACCGCATCCTGCTTACGAGCACTAAAAATAATAATGAGCATTCTAAAAAATAAATTCATGTTAATCCCTTACATAAAATAAATTGAGCTAACATACTGACTTTAAATTATAAAATGTAAAGCCTATTCATATATAAATCATTAATATCAATAGAAAACAATGTCATCATTAAATAATTGCCGCGCGCTACTTACTCTTACTAGGCTAAAGTCATCGAGATACCGAGTACAATAAACAACACACCGCAACATTGATTAAAGCTCTGCCCATTCTGCATTAGCTTAGGACGAATGCTATGAGCCACGCAAGCAATGCCATATTCAGCTAAAAACTCGACACACACAAAAGTTACCGCGATAACAATAAACTGCGGCAACAAGTCCATAGCAGGATCAATAAACTGCGCTAAGAATGCAGTAAAAAACAACAGCACCTTAGGATTTGATAGCGCAGCAAAAAAACCTTGTCGAAACAGACTTGCCGCGCTATATGACTGACTTTCAGCAAGCTCTGTTAACTCCAGCGCCGGTGCACTCCACAACTTGATCCCGAGCCAAACGAGATAAGCAGCACCAATCCACTGCAGTGCCGTCATGGCCTCAGGTTGCGCCTGCAATATCGCGCCTAATCCAAACATAGCAATCGCAATTAAAATCAAAAATCCAAATACCCCACCACATATAGTAAAGAGTGTTCGGCGATGTCCATATCGAGCACCATGACTTAATGCCAACAATGAATTAGGCCCAGGGACAACCGCTAATCCCATCGCTGCAACTAAAAAAACTAACCAAAGATTAAACGCCATCATCATGTCCTATTAATAAGTGTATAAAAGTACAATGAGTATAAAATTTGAATATAAAAACAAACGGTATGATTTAGACGTATAATGGTATTATATGGACACACTTATCATGCATTACGCGTACATCAAGAATGGATCCTAGTTATGAACTTAGCAGACGTGCGCTTTCTACTTCTCCCCTTACCTGAATTTAATATGCTACCGTTTGGTGGATTCTTAGATAAGCTGCGCTTTTCAGCTGATGATGCCGACCATAGCCAGCAGCGACATTGTTCATGGCAAGTGCTCGGGTTAGATAAAAGTAACCTAGTATCGAGCAGTGGCATCCCCATCGCGATACCAGCAACGCCGGCAGACATAAACTTGTGTCAGTATGATTATCTGGTTATTTTTGGCTGTCGCAGTGCGCGTAAAGCACAGCAGCAAGCACAAGATTATGGGCCATTTTTAAAACAAGCGGCGGCACAGGGACTCACTTTAATTAGTATTGATAATGCGTGTTTTACGTTAGCAGAGTTAGGCCTCTTAAATGACCATAAAGTCACTGTTCACTGGCGCCACATTAACGAATTCAGTCATGCCTATCCACGTTTAGAGATCGCAAGTGAACAACTATATTGTATTGATAACAAGCGTATCAGCTGTTCTGGTGGCAGTGCAGCCATTGATTTAGCGGTAGCGATACTCTGTCACCATCTTGGACAAACGTGGGCAATTAAAGGACTCGCAGATATGCTCATTGATGAAAGCCGCAGCCAACTACATCAGCTCAAATCTAGGCAGCAAACACAACATCATGACCGCCACTTGGGGCGAACGATTGCCTTGATGCAAGAATTGATGGCCAGTAATACATCAATAGAAAAATTAGCAGCGCTTACAGGTTTAAGCCGTCGACAATTAGATCGGCATTTTAAGTGTTATTTTAAGCTTTCTGCTCATCAATACTGGAGCGAAATGCGCTTACAACATGTGCATTGGCGATTAATCAATTCTGACCATAGCCTAGCAAACCTAGCAGATGAAGTTGGTTTTCAAGATAGCAGTTATTTGTGCAAAGTGTTTCGGCAACGATTTAATCTCTCGCCGGGCCAACTACGTCGCCAGCAAAAACAATGATGTAAGTAGACACTGCATTGATTGTCTATTACCTATACGAATATCACTACTTAGTCCGCAGTCCTAATAATTATATCCTTAGAGGTAGCATAAATGATGCTTGTATATTGCAATCAATATCCAAAAAAGGCATATTAAAAAATTATTAACAATAATAGTTCACTAAAAATGCGGTCTTTTGAATCAAATAAACGAATTTATATTTCAATTTCGTTCTATATTTTATCGATTATTAGCTTAGCTATTTATAGTTACTTTCAAGAAAAAAATCATATATATACAGCGCTTGATTTAAAATTAAAGACTGCGGCACTAACCATATCCTCGCTATTGCCTAACAATTTTCATCAACAAGATATGATCTATGATGAAAATTCTGCGCAACTCAATTTAAGCAATAGAAACGCATTAACAACATACGTAAAAAATGCCAATATTAGTAACTTATATACCCTGATTATACGTGATAATAAAATCCTGTTTACGTCATCGAGCATGACACCAGTTGATAATCCCCACGATAAAACAAATACTGATTTTTTATCTGCCTACAACGATGCAGATCCTAGCCTCTATGCTATTTTTGCTGATAAACAGCCACAGTTAGTCGAATATCAAGATAAATGGGGACGCTTCCGCAGTATCTTTATCCCTCTCCATGCAGCAGACGGAAGTCTTTACATTGCTGCTGCCGATATCACCATAGATACCGTGTCCGCGCAATTGAATGAACATTTCAACAAAGCGATGTTTATCTCCGCTATTTTTATGTTCACCATATTTGCTCTGTTCTTGATACAAACCGTCAACTATCGCCAGCAAGTAGCACAACTGCGCAAAAAAGTGACACTACGCAGCAATGAACTCGTACGCAGTGAAGCCAAGCTAAATTCTATTTTTGAACACTCGCCAGTCGGTATTTTTCATTACAACAAACAAGGCGTATTACTTAAGACTAATCGTCATTTTGAAGAAATTATTGGCGCGAACAAAGATGGTTTAATCGGCTTTAACATGCTAGAAAAAATACAAAACACACAGCTATCCAATGCTATAAAGTTATCGCTAAAGGGACAAGTAAGCACCTTTGAAGGTGAGTACATCTCGGTGTCACATAGCAAGAAGTCATATTTAGAAGTCGATTTAGTGCCGCTCTATTCCAGCTCAGGTGAAATCGACGGCGGCGTTGGTGTATGTGACGACATCACAGTACAGCAACAAAACACGGCTAACTTACAAAAACTATCACGCGTTGTTGAATGCAGCTTAGACGGAATTATGATCACTGATACCAAAGGGATCATTGAATACGTGAATCCGCAATTCACCCAAATGACTGGTTATTCCTCTGTAGAATCTATTGGTAATAAAGCCAATTTCTTCCGTTCAAAAACAACCAAAAACGCCATTTACAACAAACTATGGAACAGTATTTCACAAGGTGAGGAGTGGACAGGTGAAGTACAAAACAAACGTAAAAATGAAGACTTATACTGGGCAAAAGTGACCATTATACCAATGACTAATTCAAGTGGTAAAATAACTCACTTTATCGGTATTCAAGTCGATATCACCGAGTCGAGAGTTATATCAAAGCAAATAGCCTATCAAGCAAAACACGATATGTTAACTGGCCTAATAAATCGTTACGAATTTGAACACCAACTCACAGATGCCGTCTGTAGCGCCCAAGGCAGTCGACTTACTCACGTATTATGCTTCCTAGATTTAGACCAATTCAAAATCATTAATGATACTTGTGGCCACGCTGCAGGTGATGAGTTATTGCGCCAAGTTGCAGGGTTAATTGGTGATAACCTGCAGCCCAACGATATTCTCGCAAGACTCGGTGGTGACGAATTTGCAATATTGATACGCAACAGCCAGCTTACAGACGCAGTTATTATTGCTAATGAAATATTAGAAAAAGTGAAAAAATTCCAATTTATATGGAAGAAAAGTTGTTTTAGTGTTGGCGTCAGTATCGGTGTTGCTGAAATAAGTAATACCTCAGGCAATACCAGTGAAGTCTTGATCCATGCAGATTTGGCCTGTTATGCAGCGAAAGATTTAGGCCGTAACAGAGTCCATACTTATCATGATAATGATAAACTATTAGCCACTCGTGATGGTGAATTTCGCTGGGTCAACGAAATCAAAGAAGCGCTTAATGAAGACAGGTTTGAACTCTATGCTCAACCTATCTTCCCCCTCCAAGAGCCTGACCATAAGCCTGTGTTTGAAGTCCTATTACGCATGCTAGATAAAAATGGCGACCTGATTGTCCCAGGCATATTCTTACCCATTGCAGAGCGCTATAATTTATCTCAGCCTATTGATCGCTGGGTCATCGAGCGAACATTATTGTGGATGCGAACACATCGCCAACAACTTGATATGTTTGATCACATCAGTATTAACTTATCAGGGGCTTCATTGGGTGATGATGATCTGCTACAGCACATTATGACGAATATAACCCAAGCGAATGTCCGCCCCCAACAGATCATGTTTGAAATAACCGAAACAGCCGCCATTAGTAACCTCGCTCATGCTACCGTCTTTATTAATACGTTAAGTACGTTTGGCTGCCAATTTGCATTAGATGACTTTGGTAGTGGCTTGTCCTCCTTTGCTTATCTCAAGAATCTACCCGTCAACACACTGAAAATTGATGGCATATTTATTAAAGATATCTTAACGAATCCGATTGATGCCGCAATGGTAAAATCAATCAATGAGATTGGTCACTTAATGGAATTAAAAACCATTGCCGAATTCGTTGAAAACGATGCCATCAAACAAAAAATTGAAGCGATTGGTATCGATTTTGCGCAAGGCTATGGCATAGGAAAACCACAACCAATAGATAATATGCTCAAACTAACCCATCAATCATAATTACCAGTGATAGCTAAAAGTGCATTACCAAATAATTACTTATTACCGCGATTAACCTCAACATTCCTCTGTTTTTATCTAAATAAACGCCTGTATCTGATCTTATTTAGCTGTATTTTGATTAAATCATCATCAGCTTCAACTAGCAAAACAGGCTAATAACAGGTGCTAGATCACACTATTTAATGACTGTTTCAACAACGGCTGAAACACACTCAAATTTATTTGACAGATTAAACTATATTTTATAAATTGCAGTCTGAAAGAAGATATATAGTACTAAATAGGTATTAAAATAGAGGTGCACATGACCAATTTAACATGCGCATTTGTTCACTTTAATAGTGAAGCACGGATGAATTATGACTATAGCTCTTTGCAGGTTTATACCTCTTATAGGAGATATCCATAATGGATACGTTAACAGCAAATATTTCGACTGCAAGCACAAATACAACAACAAAAAGTTCGACATGGACTAAAAGTGACATCGTTTGGGTACTTGGCTTATATGGTACAGCCGTTGGTGCTGGTACTTTATTCCTGCCTATCACAGCCGGTGTAGGTGGCCTGATTCCATTATTAATCATGGCCGTATTAGCATTACCAATGACCTTCTTTGCTCATCGCGGCATGACACGATTTGTGTTATCAGGATCTAAACCTGGCGCAGATATTACCGAGGTTGTTGAAGAACATTTTGGTGTGGGCATGGGTAAATTAATCACACTATTGTATTTCTTTGCCATCTACCCAATTCTGCTTGTATACAGTGTTGCGTTAACCAACACAGTACAAGATTTCATGCTAAACCAATTAGACATTCAGCCACCACCACGTGCACTTTTAGCCTTTGCATTGATTCTTGGTTTAATCGCCATTGTACGTTTAGGTGAGCAACTTATCATTAAAGCAATGAGCATTTTAGTTTTCCCATTTGTTGCCGTATTAATCATGCTGGCCTGCTACCTAATCCCTTACTGGAACGGCGCAATCTTCGAGCAAGTAATGCCAGCAGAAGGTGGGATGAGTTCGATAATGATGGCTGTCTGGTTGATATTACCTGTGATGGTGTTCTCGTTTAACCACTCACCTGTTATCTCTTCATTTGCAGTCGCGAAACGAAATGAATACGGCGATGGTGCCGAGAAGAAATGCTCACGTATTTTATTATGTGCACACGTAATGATGGTCGTTACGGTCATGTTTTTCGTATTTAGCTGTGTATTAAGCTTATCGCCAGCGAACCTTGCTGAAGCGAAAGAAATGAATGTCTCTATTTTGACTTATTTAGCTAACCACTTTGATACACCTGTTATCGCTTACGCTGCACCCGTTGTTGCAATCATCGCAATCACGAAGTCATTCTTAGGTCATTACATCGGTGCAAGTGAAGGTCTTAACGGTTTAGTTGTAAAAGCAGCACGCAGTAAAGGCAAAGAAGTGAGTAAGAAAGCGTTAAACAGTTTCACCACGATATTCATGCTTGTAACGGCATGGGCAGTTGCAACCATTAACCCTAACATCTTACATATGATTGAAAGCTTAGGTGGACCAATCATCGCGTTACTATTATTCATTATGCCAATGTATGCAATTCATAAAGTACCAGCGATGCGCAAGTACTCAGGCGCACTAAGTAATGTATTTATTACACTTATTGGTCTTATTTCAATTACTGCTATTTTTTACTCTCTGGTTCAATAGCACCAGAACCTAATTTCAGCAGATACAAAAAAGACGAGAGCAATCTCGTCTTTTTTTATGTCTATATGTCAGCAATCATGATTCACTATTCAAAGTATAGGCTGAATGAAACCCCAATATTATCCCAACTAATCGCTTTATCTTGCTCTTTCACCCACACATAAGATAAGCCTAATGCCATCGCCTGATCGATAAAATATTTACCGCCCAAGGTAAACGACGTTGAATCAAGATAACCATAAGTATACTGACTATCACTAAAACCATGATTTACATTAAAATCAGCTTCAAACTCAGGGCTTGAAGATAATTTAATACCAGCAATAACACTCGGGTAAAAGTTAGTTTCATCTTCTCGCTTAACCCCGTTTTCCCAAGATCTTATCGAACTTTGCGCTAGATTAGCCCCCGCATAAAACTCAGTCATATGACCAATGTTCGTCGATGTCATTAATCCAGCGCCTAAAATTTTAGCTTTCGCTTTAACGTCTGAACTTAAGGCGATGTCATCGGTATGATGGTAAAAACCGGTAATATAAAAATCTTCTGTGATAGCACGTTCAACATTTAGCGCCCAATGCTCAGCGCGATAACTTAGCTGCGCATTATTATGCCCAAAAGGTTCTGCCATCAATGTTGGCGCAACAATAAGTAACGGTATGCTTGCAAGCGTTGAAACCTTAAACATGTGTTTTCTTTCCCTATAACGAATTAAATACTAAATAGTGGCTAAAAGTATATCGGCAAGCAATTAAAAAATATGAATGCAATTAACTTTAAAGCGGTAATAATAATGTCTGTAACTGACTTAACGATGTCACTTGATAACTTGGTCTAATACCTTCCGGCAATACCGCATTTGCGCTGTTGAGCCAACAAGTATCAAAGCCAGCATTCATCCCACCTAAAATATCAGAATGTGGATTGTCACCAACCATTAATACTTGCTCACGGTCTAATTCTCCCATGTGGGTTAACGCATGCTCAAATATACCAATATCAGGTTTAGCGACACCGACTTCTTCAGAGATGATGAGAGGTGAAAAAATATCTTTCAACCCGGTTTTTTCTAAACGAACATGCTGTAGTTCAGTAAAGCCATTGGTAATAATACCCATTTTAACTTTACCATTTAGTGCATTAATAAGTACTTGAGCGCCCGGCAGCAAACAACAGATGTCAGCCATCGCTGTCATAAATGCACTATTTAAGGTTTGTGTGGTGACTTTAAGTTTATCTGCCCACAATTGAAAACGACGATTTTGCAATTGTGTCGCGCTAATTTTACCATCTTGATAGTCCACCCATAACGGTAAGTTAACCGTTTGATAATGGTTAAAATCATCTCGATCAAAGTCGATAGCAAAGCGTGAAAACATCAGCTGCAAACCTTTAAATGCATCAAAATGAAATAAGGTTTCATCTGCATCAAATAAGATCCATTGGTACTTCATGGTAAAATTCTCCAACGGCTAGCCGTTACAATAAATTAAATCGGCATTTAAGATGAACGCAGAATAGGCTCATTACGTTACCCCGACTACTTCGGATGGGCTATAATAGCGGAAAGTGAGATACAGCTAAACCATAATTAAATTTTATATAACAATAAACAAAAATAAACTTGCAGAAAAGAAAACACACTGCTATTATCCGCTCAGATTTATTTAATAACAATCCTCGAAATAAAAATCAACGATTAAGCCTTACCTAGAAAATTCCGTAAGCCAGATTAAAAAATCCAACATATGAAGCTAAATTATTGAACAACGAAATACAGCAAATGTTGCGTGCTGTAAACACTTCTTATTAAGTCAGCTATTTATACAAGAATAAAGATAGTGAGATTTCAGAATATTATCGTTATACGGTAATGAAGCTTATTACAAATAATGCGCTAGCTTGAGCTACGCCTATATAGTGAGTTTTATTATGACTATTATTTTTAATGGTACACAAATCCAAGTTAAACAACCGGTACACTCGATTTCAGTTCACAAAAACCGAGTAGCATTTACTGATTCACAAGGTGAGAAAATCGCTCAACTTGCGACAGTAAAAGAACGCCGTAACTTTATTGATATGCTAGTTAATAGCTAATTACATCAATACCAATACCCGATATTTTAACTATAAAGAGTTTTGATATCGGGATGCTCTCCCCCTTCTCTTCTATACATCTCTTACGATACTAACCTCAGTTAAAGTCAGTCCGAATCAATTAACGAATAACCTAATCAATCACCTTATAAACAATCACCTCATAAACAACGCAGCTTAAAAATACCCTCAGCTAAATGAGAGTTTACTTGTCTAGATATAAATCATATTGTGATTTTTTGGTATTGGTATTGGTATTGGTATTGGTATTGGTATTGGTATTGCACAGGATTAAATGGATACTTGAGTTCGAGGCGTTGGCGGGGATCATCAGACAAAAAAAAGTCAGGTTGTTAGCCTGACTTACATATAATGGAAAAGAGGGTCGACTGAAATATATACTTCTATCTTCGCAATACTTTTCTTACTTACTTTACTTACTGTCTTCACTAACTAACTTCCTTACACTTTCTTTTCACTAACACGTATCTTTCACATACGCTCTTCATTTACACTTTATTTTACTCACGTATCTGTCACCTACGTTATTCGTCTTCGTTTACATTTTCACGTACGTTATTCATCTTCACTTACACTTTCTTTTTCACTAACACGTACCTATCACATACGTTATTCGTCTTCGTTTTCACTTACACGTACGTTATTCATCTTCACTTACACTTTCTTTTTCACTAACACGTATCTATCACATACGGTATTCGTCTTCGTTTACATTTTCACTACACGTACGTTATTCATCTTCATTTTTCACTTACACGTATCTTTCACATACGTTATTCGTCTTCGTTTACATTTTCACTACACGTACGTTATTCATCTTCATTTACACTTCTTTTACTAACACGTATCTTTCACATACGGTATTCACTTACATTTTCTTACATATCACAGAAGGTAGTTGGCATATAATAACCAGTCGACCTAATTACAAATATAGTACACCATCATTAATTTGCTCTAAAATTAGCTAAAATAAATAATATAAAATTAAATTAGTGTATATCCTCATAATAATGAATACCCTTTTAATTTCAGCTTTGACACATTAAACAATTGATACTATTCTATATTCCCTGATTTATTTATGTGATTCCATAATAACGTCAGACTAACTGAATGTATTAAGGAGTATACATGCCCCAAGCAATTTCTTCCGTGAACCCACTTGCTCGACTTGGCCGCGCCGTTATCACGCAGCTCCAAGGATTTGGTAAAGCAGCTTTATTCCTATTACATAGTGTAGTACATATGTTTTCTCGCCCTTGGCAGGGGCGTAGAGTAATAGAACAATTGTATTTTATTGGCGCAAAATCAATTGTCGTGATTTGTATTACCGGTTTATTTACCGGCATGGTGCTTGGATTACAAGGTTATTACACCCTCTCTCAATTTGGTTCTACGGGCTTACTTGGCTCAGCAGTCGCGCTAACACTAATTCGAGAATTAGGCCCCGTATTAACCGCAATCATGATCATCGGCCGCGCGGGTTCAGCAATGACCGCTGAAATCGGTATTATGCGCATATCAGAACAAATCGATGCGCTTAAAACCATGACCATAGATCCAATCCGTTTCCTGGTTAGTCCACGCATTATAGCTGCGCTTATTAGCTTTCCGTTATTAACCGCAATCTTCGATACTGTCGGTATCTTTGGCGGCTACCTGACTGGTTCGCAATTATTAGGCATCAATCCCGCAACTTATTTCTATCGAGTTGAAAGTAGCGTGAGCCTCATGGATGTGGCCGAAGGCTTTATTAAATCTATCTTTTTTGCCATCACAGTCATATCAGTTTGTTGCTATCACGGTTACTACACGCATACTCGCCGTAATAATTTTGGTGCAAAAGGCGTTGGTTTATCAACAACGACAGCGGTTGTACAGGCAAGTATTCTTGTGCTTGTTATAGATTACATTTTAACCTCGTTTTTATTATAGGAATGCTATGGATACGCCCCTGATTCAGTTTTGTAATGTCAGTAAAACATTCGACACAAAAACAGTCTTAAATAATATAAACCTGAGCATTTTTAAAGGTGAAATAACCACTATCATAGGTAAGAGTGGTGAAGGTAAAAGTGTGTTACTCAAACATGTTATCGGCCTACTTAAGCCTGACTCAGGCAGTATACTTTTTGATGGTAAAGCTTTTGCTAAGCATTCATCGACAGAACAGCTTAACTTAAAAAAGAAATTGAGTTACATGTTTCAAGACTCGGCATTATTTGATTCGATGACCGTATATGAAAATATTGCATTACCATTACAAGAAGCAAGTGATCTGAGCAAAAGCGAGATACAACAACGCGTTGAAATGCGTATGTCTCAACTCGATATTGTCGGCACTGACCAACAATACCCAGGACAACTCTCTGGCGGTATGCGAAAAAGGGTTGCCCTTGCTCGCGCACTTGTCACGGAACCAGAAATTATTTTGTTTGACGAACCCACAACAGGGCTAGACCCAATTCGTAAAAAAGCAGTTCATCAAATGATTGCAGACTATCAGCGAAAACTTGGTTTTACAGGGATCATCGTCAGCCATGAAATCCCTGAAATATTTAGTATTTCACAACGTGTTGCATTACTTAACAAGGGTGACATTATTTTTCAAGGTACTCCTGAACAATTAAATAATGATGAAAATCCCGTTATCTCAACCTTTATCCACGGTCATGAGTCATCATTACTCAATATCGATTAACGTAAAATTTGGAGCTATGATGAAAAAATCATCTATTGAAACCTCAGTCGGCTTGTTTGTACTAATAGGTATGCTATGTGTCGGTTATCTTACAATTAAACTAGGAAAAATGGACTTACTAGGCGATAACTATTATAGCGTGTATGCAGATTTCAATTCTGCAACAGGCTTAAAAGGTGGTGCCAACGTCGAAATGGCAGGTGTTAAAATCGGTCAAATAGAAGACGTTGTACTATTACCTAATATTAAGATTGCGCGTGTACAGCTAAAAATAGATAACGATATCAGCCTTGCTGTTGATGTGATCGCATCAGTTAAAACCGCAGGTTTATTAGGTGACCGATATTTATCGCTGACACCTGGCGGTAGCGATGAGTACCTCGCCGCTGGTGATAGTATTGAAGAAACAGAATCCGCGCTTGATATTGAAGATCTCATCAGCAAATATGTATTTAGCAGTGAGGGTGAATAATCTCGTTGTAAACACGGCGATATATTCAAACTTTATATTAAGAGGCATGCTATGAACAAAATTATTACCTTATGTATTTCAACCGTTCTACTATTTACTACTGCAGTCAATGCACATGCAAATAACGTGGAGCAAGCGACGGCACTGATTGACACAGCCATGACTGAATCATTAAATATCATTAATGATCCCGCGCTGACAACTGAAGTTAAACGCGAAAAACTATGGCCGATCGTAACCAGCTACTTTGATTTCACTTTGATTTCAGAATTAACACTCGGAAAATTCTCTGCGGGAGCGACTAGTCCATTAGGGGATTACAGTGATCGCCGCTTTACCAGCGAACAACAAGCCGAATTCACCGACGCGTTCACTATTCACTTGGGTAACTTGTATTTAGATCGTCTCAATAACGACAGTAAGTTCTCGGTGCTATTAACCAAGTCTTCTGCAATGAAGCCAATACGTAAAATGCAACGCGCGCGCGTGAACAGCTTAATTAATAAGAAAACGGCCATCGACTATTCATTACGATTAAAAGATGATGAATGGCGAATTTATGATGTTAAAGTTGAAGGCCGCAGCCTTATTAGTTCATTTCGTAAAGAATATTCAGCGCTATTACTAAAGAAAACACCGGATGAATTATTAGCACTGCTGAATGAAAAGAACTTAGCGCACACGGAAAATGATGTTGAACAATAGGACTTCGCCGTATTTAATTAAGCTGCCACTATCACTGCTCATCTTGATGATGAGCGGCTGTGCCAGTTCAAAAAATCATACCGAAAACAAAACAGAACGAGTTCCTGTATCGCTAGTCACGATCTCTGAGCCTGAATTTACTGAAGATGATGGCCTATTTAGCGATGCCAAATTTGACGATGAGCAACTAGAAGATGATGGCTTATTTGATGATGCACTGTTTAGCGATGAAGAGTTTAGCGATGAACAGCTAGAAGATGACGATGATTTATTCAGTGATGACAGCATCATCGAAACAGAATCAAAAACTGAAATATCCGACCCTTTTTATTACTTTAATAAAGCCATGTTTCATGTAAATGATAAACTCTACTTTTGGATTTTACGTCCTACAGCTGTTGGTTATAAGGCTATCACACCACAGTTTTTCCGTGTCGGGGTCGCTAACTTCTTTCACAATATAACCATGCCAATTCGCTTCACCAGCAGTTTATTGCAAGGTGATATAGAATCGTCAGGTACTGAACTGGGTCGCTTTGCTGTGAATACGACAGTGGGTTTATTAGGCGTCATGGATCCAGCTGAAGATTATCTCGACTGGCAGCCAAACAATCAAGATATGGGGCTGACATTAGGGAAATATGGTATCGGTAATGGCCCCTATATTGTCTGGCCGATATTTGGTCCTTCGACATTAAGAGATACGGTAGGTAAAGGGACTGATTATTTCCTTAGTCCATTAACTTATTTACAACCTGATAAGCTATCAATCACGGTTCAAGCTGTAGATAAAGTCAATGCGACATACTTCAGCCTAGGTGATTATGAAGCATTCAAACAAGCCTATATCGATCCTTACGAACGAATGAAAGAGTTTTATATCGAATATAGAGCTGAGCGGGTAGCGGAAGAATAAATACCTATAACGAAAAAGCGAGGCATTAATAGCCTCGCTTTTTTATTGCTAGCATTTGATGCTATCGTTTAATAACGATATCTGTTACTTCGATAATCGTTTCTGCCATTTTGCTTTGGCAATCTTACGCATATCAACACTAGTATCACTTTCATCAACAATTTCTCGACCTAAGATAGTTTCTAAAATATCTTCCATCGTGATAATGCCTAACCAAGTCCCTAACTCATCATGAATACTCGCCAGATGATTTCGAGAACGTAGCATATCGTTAAAGACATGTTCGGCATTTTGTGTCGGTAAATACACTTCTAATGGTTTTGCTAACGTAAGCAGTTTCGTGTCACCGTCATGCTGTAAAATATCTGATTTATGCACATAACCAAAAAACTCATCGTCGGTCAATAATGGTAAACGACTAAAAGGAATGTTGGTAATTAAAGCTTCAAAATCACTCACATTCATATTGGCATCAACACACGAGACCACACCACGTGGCGTCATAATGTCTTTCACTTTAATGTTATGCAGATCTAATATGTTACAAATAACCCGACTTTCATCGTCATCAATTTCATTCGTGTCTTTTGCGACATGTGCCATCGCAATTATTTCTTCTCGCATGTCAATGTCATGACTATGACCTTTGCCAATACGACGGGTGATTTGCTCTGACATAAAGATAAACGGTTTTAAGCAGAAAATCATCGTATTCAAGATAGTGACACTTGATGGGGCCAGTTGTCGCCAATATGTCGCGCCCATTGTTTTAGGGATAATTTCTGAAAGAACCAAAATTAATACCGTCATCACAGCAGATGCTACACCTAAATATGCACTACCATACATAGCCGTTACTTGCGCACCTACACCAGCAGCACCCGCAGTATGGGCCACCGTATTAAGTGTTAGAATTGCCGCTAAAGGACGATCGAGATTGTCTTTTAACTTAGCTAATTTTGTTGCAAGTTTAGGATCTTCACGTTGCATTTTAGCGATATAGCTTGGTGTCATACTTAGTAATGAAGCCTCTAAGATAGAACAAATAAACGAAACCACAATCGAGATTACAGCGTAAATTATTAACAGTGTCATTATGACCTTCTATAAGAATATTTATGAGGCTAATAATTATCATAAAGATCTTATTTTGGCAAAAGAATAAATTGTAATTTAGCGTAAATCTTTTCAAGTAAACATTAATAATCAATAAGTTCAACAACTTGAAAAAAGTGAATTCTTAAAGATGTAATCCTAGACAACAAATCATATACTTCCGTACGGCCTATATCAGCACCGCGTGCATTTTCAATCGCCTTTCTGTTGTAATCAGCTTCACCATCATCTAAACAGTGCTCACTGATTAATTGCCAAAGCTGCTGCGCACTATCAAATTTACGTTCTAATATTTCTACATCAATATTAAGTTGGTCTAAGTCGTTAATAGCAGATGTTATGATGAACAATTTTTGTTTATCGTCGTCAATATCAGATAAGCTAATTTTACTCAACAGGGTGTTATAACGGTCAATGTGATCATTAAGTAAATCAATATTCTGGGTGTAAAATTGGTAAGTATCTTGCCAGTTTTTACCACTGCAATAACTCGCCTGTGCAGTCGAGGTCAGTAATATAAAAAGGACTATTAAAAAACTATATTTCATCCTCAACCCCACTATTTTGATGCTTAATGGTCAGTAATAACGACGGCTAACGCGATTAAAAGTGCAGACAAAGTGTACTCTTCACCCCATTTATTCTTTTCCCTGATATAATCCCCCATGTTATGAAATATTCAGTCATTCTTTAAAGGGTAAAAATGAAAAAAACGTTTGTACTAAATCACCCAAAAATTATTCCAGCTCGCCAAGTTGAAGCTATTAAAAGCGAAATCAGAAAATATATCAAAAGAGAGCGTAAAAAAACGCTTCCTAAAGGCGTAGACTACTGGGACTTTGATTGTAAGTATGGCGCAACAGAACAAGAAGCGCAGGTAATTCACCTATCTGAAATCAATAAATCTATTGATAGCGGTGACCTGAACAAAGACGCATCTTTCTATATCGAAATTTTGGTAAAAGATGGCATTCGCGTGATCAATGAAGAAGACGAAGATTTAGATTACGGCGAAGAATAATATTATTGGCAGAGAGTCAGTGTACTCTCTGCTCCTATTTCCTATTTCCTATTTCCTATTTCCTATTTCCGTTACACGACCCCCACCTAAAATCAATTAATACAATTTTAAACGCCGACTCAAAGCAAATATGTTATCATCTAATGAATATAACCCTTTGTTTTAAACCACTGAGTTCACTAACTTATGCTCCTAAAATCACGCGTTATCATTTCCCTCCTTTGCTGTTTATTTTTGGCTGGTTGTGCAAAAAACAACTTCATATCAGCAACCAAATTTACCTCATATGATGATTTCAGAGCTGGTCCAGAGGACGGTGTAGATCTAGTTTGGGCTAGAATAGGATTACGAGACGCAGATCGACTACGTAATAAATTACAGCAATACGACAGTGTTATATTAGATCGCGTTTATGTATTGGTCGAAGATGATGATAGCCTCTCTGATGAAGACATCAGCATCATCACCACTTACTTAACAGATAGCTTAATTAGCACTATCTCACCACATAAAAAAATTGTTGAAACATCAACTGACACGACCCTACACTTAAGTATTGCCATCAGTAATGTAGAAACACCAAACCCAATCTTAGCTGTGACGAGCAGTATTGTACCGGTCAGCTTTGGTATCTCGGTTATTTCAAAGATCACCACAGGTGAACACACGAATGTCGGCAGCGCGAGTATTGAACTCATGGTCAGTGATGAAAACAACAAACCGCTTATAGCTGCTATTGATCGCCGTACAGGTAATAAAGATTTCGGCACCATGATCGATTCTTTAGACGATACTAAAGATGTGATTGATTGGTGGATCAAACGCCTAGGAGAGACCTTTCAAGTCAACTAAAACAGCTACACAATAGCTGCAGTGTGTTTATATTTTATCAGGGTAATGCAAGACTACTGTTTATATACTTTACCTGATAACATGGCGCCCTAATTCATGCAGTCACCTGCACATATATTGAAAATAAATAAATGAAGTTACATAAGATTGATGCAGTAGACTGGTTAAAGACCCTTCCGGATGAGAGTGTGGATCTCGTTATCACAGATCCCCCTTATGAGTCCTTAGAAAAACACCGTAAAATAGGCACCACTACCCGCTTAAAAAAAAGTGCTGGTTCGAGTAACCAATGGTTTGATATTTTTCCTAATAGTGATTTTCCTGCATTAATTGAACAAATTTATCGCGTACTGAAGAAAAATAGTCACTTTTATTTATTTTGCGATCAAGAAACCATGTTTGTGATAAAACCTATCGCAGAAGACTTTGGGTTTAAATTTTGGAAACCCATCGTATGGGACAAATGCGCGATTGGCATGGGTTATCATTATCGTGCACGCTATGAATTCATTTTATTTTTCGAAAAAGGTAAGCGTAAATTACAAGATTTAGGTATGCCTGATGTACTACAAGAAAAGCGTGTATGGCGTGGTTACCCGACCGAAAAACCGGTGCCCTTGATCGAGAAATTGATCACGCAAAGTTCAAGTATCGATGACCTTGTTATTGATCCCTTCTTCGGTTCCGGCGCGACGTTAGTTGCCGCGGCCAATCTAGGTAGAAAATCTGAAGGCGCAGATATCGCCCCTTCAGCCCATGAGTTTGTTAATAACCGCATTAAACCGGTAGAAAAGGCCTAGTAATGACCATTAAAATAACCAATCTACCCGTGGCAGAAATCACCTGCTCAAACTGTGAAGCATGCTGCTGCCGCCTAGAAGTAATGCTACTGACAGAAACTGGTGTGCCTAAGCGTTATATCACCACAGATGATTGGGGTGGTCAGGTAATGGCGCAGGGTCATGATGGCTGGTGTGCAGCGCTCGATAGAGATACATTGATGTGTACTATCTATGAGAATAGACCTTGGGTATGCCGTATATTTGAAATGGCATCATTTGAGTGTGAAGAAGAACGTAAAGCGCATATGTAAGTCATTATTTTCTATTTAACTGACCAGATTCAATTGATATAGAACAAATATGCGTATAAATGTGTCTCGCATATACAAAAATAGATAGAAATTACTAAAAACTGGTCAGACATCACTCCTATTTGTTCCATTCTTTTAACCTATTCACAACATGGTCTTTTTTCCATTTTTACCGCTATCTATATTTTTCAATTAGGAGGATTATAATTAGACAGGCTGTCACGATGACAAATATCTTCAACTGTCACAGAAATACGTATTTTTCAGGGATGAGAGAATATCACGGATAAAAATACGTTGAGGGTTAAAAAATGGAATTACTTAACGAATCAAACGCATTAGATCTTTACATGCAACAAGTAAATAAAACCAGTGTTCTACTCACTAAAGAACAAGAGTACGATACTGCCATTGCTGCGCATGCAGGTGATCAAAAAGCACGTCAACGTATGATCCAATCCAACTTACGCTTAGTTATCAACATCGCTAAACGCTATCAACATACTTCATTATCACTTGTTGATATCATCCAAGAAGGTAATACAGGCTTAATTCACGCCGTTGAAAAATTCGATGCTACCAAAGGTTTCCGATTTTCAACTTACGCGGTATGGTGGATTAAAAACAATATCGAACGTTTTATCATGAATCAATCCCGCACCATTCGCGTACCGATTCATATTGGTAAAACCTACAAACGTATTCTCAAGAATGCCCGTGAACAAGTGCTCGATTTAAAATGCAATACTGACTTACAAACAATTGCGACTAATCTAGAACTCCAATTTGAAGACGTGGTTAATGTGCTTTCTTACTACTTCACTGAAGCGAGTCTGGACAAAACAATTGCCACCAAAAATGAATCAAATACTGCATTAGTCGACCTTATTGAAGACAGTTCTATTTGTAAGCCTAATGATGAAATTGAAAATACAGACACCTCAAGTTATCTAATCGAAGTATTAAGTCACCTTTGCGATCGTGACAGAGAGATTGTTGAACTTAGATTTGGTCTTGGTAGAGAAGAGCCTCAGACGCTTAACGCTATTGGAGAACGTCTGTTTATGTCTCGAGAACGCGTTCGCCAAATTATTACCGCAAGTTTACAAAAAATTAAACCTGAATTACTCGTTAACAGTGTTAGCCAACAAGACTATTTAAACTAGGCTTTTTAAACTAAGGTATTTAGTTATTTAAAAAGTCCTGAGGCTAACATACGCTCCAACGGTTAATGCCATTCGCCTTTTGCAGGTTCATGTCATTAATCCGTTACGGTTACCAGCCTATTACAATTAACTTCCCGGCTCCCCCATCATAAATAAAAAACCAATTCACCTTTCAATCCATTCACAAAAACTATCAATTAACAATAAACAATCGAATTAACCTTTCCTTAATTGTGAGGTAAATTACCTTCTTGCTACCGCAGGAGGAATCATGAGCCAACTAAAAAATAACACCCTTACTAATATCGCAAGCTGCGACGCCACAACCCCTATAAAAGAGGCGGCACTGGTTGTCGAAGGTGGCGGGCAACGCGGTATTTTTACAGCTGGTATCTTAGATAGTTGGTTAGCAAATAACTTTAATCCTTTTGCATTACTGATTGGTACATCCGCTGGCGCCCAGAACTTATCCAGTTATATGACCAGACAATCAGGACATGCTAAACGTTCTATCATGCAACTTTCTAAGCACCCTGCATTTTTTGATATGAAACGTCCCCTGTCTGGACGCAATACTGTCGACCTTGATTGGTACTTTGATAAAGTTAATGATCCTGAATACCAGCTCAATATGAACTGCGCACAAGCACAATTGAAAAACCGTCAACTGCTCTTTTCAGCGACAACTATTAATGGATTTTGCCCCGCATTTCTTGAGCCGACAGCGGATAATTGGCTCACCATGTTGAAAGCATCCAGTGCTCTGCCCTATTTATATAAGAAAGGTGTGGCGATTGGTGATGGTCATTACGTTGATGGCGGCGTGGCATTACCCATTCCAATTCAAGAAGCTTATCATCGTGGAGCTAAAAAAATAATTGTATTACGCACCGTACCTGCACATCAAAATGTACGCTCGCCGTGGGCCCATAAACTCAAATCCTGGGTATGCAGTTCACAGCGCTGTCCAAAAGTACTCGATATTATTACTGGTCATGAAAATGCCTACAGTGACGCAGTAGACTTTATTCATACTCCGCCAGCAGATGCGCAGATAATTGAGATTGCCCCACCACAACCACTCGCAAGTCGTATACTGGGGAGCAGTGATGAGGCCTTAGCCGCAGATTACAAAATGGGCTATGAGATGGGGTCGCAGTTTTTAGCCAGTCAGCATGCTAACTTATTTAGATAGCCTTATTTAAATAGTACTAACGGCCGTAACGATAGATATCTAAGTCACGGCTATCAATATCTGGAGTTACGCCGCTGACAATATCTGCAAGATAACGCGCTGAACCACATGCCATGGTCCAACCTAAGGTGCCATGTCCGCAATTAGTAAATAAGTTAGCGACTGGCGTTCGCCCAATAATAGGCGTGCCATCGGGCGTCATCGGTCGTAAACCAGTCCAAAATTCCGCTTGACTCATATCACCAGCGTTGGGGAATAAGTCATTTATGACCATAGCAATGGTATCTTTACGAGAATCCGTCAGGTCTAAATTGTACCCAGCCAGTTCAGCCGTTCCAGCAACCCGAATCCGTTGATCAAAACGCGTCATCGCCACTTTATAGGTTTCATCCATCACCGTTGAAACAGGCGCTTGACTGCTATCAACAATAGGCACAGTGAGCGAATAGCCTTTTACCGGATATATAGGCATTGCCAGTCCAAAAGGCGACAAGATCGAGTCGAGTAACGCTGATGAGTAACTCCCCATTGCGACCACGTAAGCATCCGCGGTTAATTCTCCTACACTGGTATCCACCGAACTAATTTCGTTATCTTGATGGTTCAGCTTATTCACCGTCACGTCAAATTTAAACTTAACCCCTGCAGCTTGTGCTAATGCTGTCAGCTGCTGGCAAAACAAATAACAGTCACCGGTTTCATCTTCAGGCAAGCGTAATCCGCCGACAATTTTGTCTTTAACACCAGCCAAACCAGGTTCTACAGCCAGACAACCAGCCACATCTAGCTCTTGGTATAGCGTACCACTATCAGCTAATACTTTAATGTCTTTCGCTATCGCTGCCAATTGTGATTCATGACGAAATACCTGTAGTGTGCCTTGCTGTCGACCTTCGTAGACCAAATTTTGTTGCTGACGTAACTCAATCAAGCAGTCGCGACTATAGTTGGCAATGCGTAACATCCGCGCTTTATTGATTTCATAACTGTGGGTATTACAGTTGGCTAACATTTTTGCTGCCCACAGATACAAATCAGGTGACAAACCAGGCTTAATTTTTAAGGGAGCATGTTTTTGTGCTAACCATTTTATTGCTTTAACCGGTATACCAGGCGCAGCCCAAGGAGAAGAATAGCCATAAGAGATCTGTCCCGCATTGGCAAAACTGGTTTCCTCTGCGCCTCTCGGTTGACGATCGATAACCGTCACATCATGGCCAGCTTGTGCTAGATACCACGCCGACGTTAAGCCAATAACCCCACAACCCAATACCATGACTTCCATTTTTATACCGACTATCGTGAATGAATAATCGAGCAGCATAAGATGGTTACATTTACTTAACAATCTATAAGTATTAACATCAGCCTTTAGTAAAACTAAACGCAAGCGTATGCCAAGAGGTATTTGATGATAAAAGTGAACGATAATCTGCTATCCGGTTTAGCCACATTTACAACAACAGCAACCTGTCATAGTTTCACGCAGGCCGCTGAGAAATTGCATATCACCACAGGCGCTATCAGCCAACAAATAAAACTACTGGAACAGAATTTACAGTTAACCCTATTTGAACGCCACTCTCGCGGTATTCGCTTAACGCCAACAGGGCAACAGTTACATCAAATTGTCGAACAAAGTTTAACGGATATTGGCGACATGATTAGTCAACTGCAACAAGCCAATCGCCACGCTGGAGACATCCACCTTAAACTGACGCCCTCTTTTGCATATAAATGGTTAGTGCCGCGCTTACAGGATTTCTATCAACAATACCCTGATATAAAGATCCATACCTTTGCCGAAGGCGCGTTAGTCGATCATAACGATAGTAATTTTGACCTTGCTATCGATTACGGCAAAACTCCTTATCAATCGAATGATAAAAAAATTAACGCGGAATTATTATTAGCGGAGCAATTATTACCGGTAATGAGTCCACAATATATGCTCAAGTTTGATTTGAGTATCACCGATAATGCCCATAATATGATCCGTTTTGCGGATCCAACACTCTGGCAGAATATGACGCTGTTACATGATGCAATGCCTTGGCAGCACGCCGACAAAGATGTGGAATGGCAATTTTGGTTACAGCAAATGTCGTTAACCAGCACAACGACAAAGGCGATGAGTAAACACGGCCATTACTTCAACCGCACCGATATGGCAATGGCAGCTGCCGGCGCTGGATTAGGTGTCGCATTAGCCCGCTGTGCGCTATTTAATAACGGTTTAACCGCGGCAGATTTAGCGAAAGAAGGGTTAGCGTCCCCATTCAGCCCTATCGATGCACAAGCAGGCTATTACTTAATTCAGCATCACCACTCCCCTGCAATTGACTGCTTTAAAGCCTGGTTAAAACAACAAGTGTCTTTGCAACATCGTGAGTTCGATAGTGGATACACAAAAAATAGTTATGAGTTATAAGTTTATGGTATTTCCTATTTAGTCCTGTTTGCTCCAATAATATGTCTAAGCATTAATAAAAGGAGCTAATGTTTTGACTAATAAATTAATAATAACACTGGTATTGTTATGTATATTACTGTCGGTATTTACCCAAGGGCTTACATCATCAGCACTAGATCTTGTCGCATTTTCGTTGTTAATTAGTTATCTATTCAACGTTAAAAAAAGCAATATGCGGACATAAAAAAAGGAGGTTAAGTAACCTCCTTTTTCATTGCTATTGTTATCGCTATGACTAGATCGACCAGCAATCATTGTTTACATAAAATAGAGAATGTACACCAATGAGCTAACACTAATGACTATCCATAGCAGCACGCCCAGAACTAATGGTTTTACACCTGCATCTTTCACTTTCTTCACTGTGATACCAGCACCAATCAAGAATAAACACATCACTAATACTTGCTTAGATATGTTGAAAATACCTTGATATAAGAATTGATAATCCGGAACTGCATAAGCAATGAAAATAGCAAAACAATAAAACAAGATAAAGAATGGCACCGTTATCTTTTTGCTATCGCCTTTAAATAACAATGCACTAATAAATGCCACCGGAATAATCCACAGTGCACGGGCGAGCTTTAATGTTGTTGCCGTTAACAAGGCCTCATCACCATAAGCAGACGCAGCACCAACCACAGATGACGTATCATGGATCGCAATCGCGCTCCACACACCAAAGGCGTGCTGACTCATTTCTAATAGATGACCTATCACTGGAAAAACAAACAAAGCCACAGAATTTAGAATGAATACAACAGCTAGTGCCAGTGACGTTTGATCATTTTTAGCATTAATCGCTGGCGCAACAGCAGCAATCGCACTGCCACCACAAATAGCTGTACCAGCAGAAATTAAATACCCAGTTTTTTTATCAATTTTAAACGCTTTCGTTAAAAGCCAACCCAGTATTAGCGTACAGAATATCGATGTCACAATGATACCAAAGCCATCTTTAGTGGCGACAATGGCTTCGTCTAAATTAATGCCAAAACCTAAACCGACAATAGAATACGCCAGTGTTTTTTTGGTGATCGCACTTAAATTGATGCTTGTCGGCACAAAGCCTAGCGTCGCGAGTGTAAAACCAAGAATTAAGGCGACAGGTGATGAGATAAGCGGGGTTAAACACAACAAACCAAGAATGATAAATAGTAAATCTTTTTTCTGGAATGAGTAATTAGTGAATGATTTCAACATAGGAACTCTCTATTTATAAGAGTAATAAGTATAACCTGTCATTTTGGTTAATAATATTAGAATGTAATTAACATAAGGTTAATTACAACTGAACCATGTGTTAGCAATAATTGTCGAACTTTTAATCAATTAAGCTGACTTACTATAAAGTTAACGCATATTATACTAAGAGAGTCGGCGATGAATACACAGATAAAAAATACTAATAGTCAGGTATTAACTGAAGTTGAGCTTAATGCGATAAGAGATATATTTAATTTAAATACAACGCCTTATGCTGTAAACGATCTCGTTTTAGCGGATGTAGAGCCTGAAATGCTTAAAGCCTTATTACAAGCAGATTCTATAACCATCATAGCAAAGCACGGAAAAACAGAAAACCGATTCCCCCTGCATCTTGCAAACGATGGTTATCAAAATAGTTTACAAGGCCCCGTTTAACTCGAACTGTTAACTTTTAACGATTTTATTCATCAGCATGAGCTTCATAGATTTCAATAAAATCTGCAAGATGAGTAATTAATGCATCAACGCAGTCAGGATCAAACATAGTACCTGAATGTGCTGCCATGTAAGCCACTACTTCATCAATACTCCAAGCCTGTTTATATAGACGTTTACTTAATAGCGCATCGAATACATCTGCAACCATCACGATCCGAGCTTCCAGCGGAATTGCATCTGCTTTTAACCCCATTGGATAGCCGTTGCCATCGAAGCGTTCATGATGATGAAGAATTATATTTTTAAGAAAACGATACTCTTCAACATAACGCATATTCATCGGAAAATGACTCAGTACGTCATCAATGATGTCAACGCCATGGACACAATGCTGATTCATTACCTTGCGTTCTTCAGGCGTGAAAATTTCACAGCTAAATAAAATCTCATCGGGGATCTTATATTTGCCAATATCATGAAAAGCCGCATAGGTTTCAATTCGACGGATGAACTCATGATCAATCTCTTTCTTTACCGTCAATAAATAAGCCAGTTTTGAACTATAACGTTCCATGCGATTCAGATGCTCTTGGGTTTCAGGATCCTTGGCATGCCCCATATTGAGGGCTATCGCTAATGAAATATCGATAAACTGTTTTTTCTCAAATTGGCGTACCATTAAAGAGTGAATAACCGTTGCTAAAAATAACATATCTTTCTGTATAGAACGTTTCGCAAAGAAGTTCACTTCAGAGGCATTAAAGAACACGATAGCAATCACCTGACCTTTAAATGATAAGGGATAAGAAAAGCCACTACGATGACCACAGTTCAATAAAAACAATGTTCTAGGGTTTAGGTTTGAATTGGATAAATCATCAATAATCCGTTCTGATTGCGACTTTATCATCATCGGAATGCCGCCAACCTGGCTCATTTTTTTAGTAAAAAGTTCGTCATTATTCGTAGCAGAAAGTCGATCGCGAACAAAATAATTAGACGCGTTATTATCCTTAATCATAATGACTGATAATCGCGATAACCCCTGGTAGTTGTTAATCGCCACATTGTAGAGGGTGTCAAGATGAATAGCTGTATCTTCATCTTGATTAAACATTTTATTTATTTCACTATAATTCAGCATATATCATTCCTATTTCAAAGCAGACACTTCGAACGTCATAAACTCATAGCGAAAACACCCCCGCTATTGTTGTGGTTTAATGAATTGATACACCCTAAAAAATAGGGCGTTAAAACGTTAAGAGTATACAAATATAGGTATAACGACTTAAATTAAATACATTTTTGTTAAACCCGTCAAACTCTTAATATCATAATCGCTTATAGCGACTTATAATTTATCCATTTACCTTTAAAGCTAGAAATATCAGCCCTATTTCAGCTCAGACTAAATCCGACTTAATAAGATAATATTGAATAAAATCAGTGCTAAGACGTAAATACATCAGCGCTATAACAACCTCATTTTTAGCCTGAAATTATCTGTAACCTCGATTAGGTCAACTTTCGTAACGAGCGGAGTGCTATAGTTGTTAGGTAGATAGTTAGTTGTAACGAGTAAACGTTTACTTTCACTCTTGAGGAAAAACCATGCTAAATGAGAATCATGCACTTATTTTTGACTTTCCAGAATTAAAACAAGATATCGTACATTTAAATCATAAGAATGAATCATTCAGAGAGAAATCAAAGCAGTATCATGTTCTTGATTATGACATTCGCCAATTAGAAATCGATGGCAGTCCGACTGATGATAAGCACATGAATGAATTAAAAATAAAGCGTGCCAATTTAAAAGACGTGCTGTATCAGCAATTAAAACAACACCATGAAGAAGTGATATCTGCATCTTAGAAGGCTGATACGGATCGAAATGTTCGTTTTTAATCATGAGAACTATGGCTATACGACGTATACATGACGCAATAGCCATAGCATTTTTCTGCCCAACTATTTAATGGCAAGTAAATCCATTACCATCAGTTTGCGAATAACACTAACGTACATTACGTTAATTTTTGCTAACTTCGTAATTTTAGTTAATGAATGCCCTTCACGTAGCAGCTTAACAACATATTCCACTTGCTTCTTATCCATAATAACCTCGATAACTAGATTCTAAGTTAGAACCATACGCCAAGAGCCACTAAAAACAATAAATTATCATAAAGAAAGAACGAAACACGTAAATGTACTAGCGCAAGAATAACCTTCTTTTTCGTTTCAAAGTTGAAGCTAAGGTTGAGCTGTAAATGAATTGGGTATTGAAAGGTTTAAACGGAAAGGATCTAGCAGATAAAGAGTCAAGTGGGCAGGTAAAATAGAAAGCGCTAGAGACTGTAGCGCTTTCTCATTGGTATTATGAACTACGCTTCAGTGTTTAGTAAATCCATCACCATTAATTTACGGATAACACTCACGTACATCACGTTAATTTTTGCTAACTTAGTAATCTCAGTTAGTGAGTGACCTTCGCGTAATAATTGGATAACGTATAGTACTTGTTCTTTGTTCATAATAGCCTCAATAACTAGGTTCGAATTTATAAATCACTCTATAAATTAATATGTTTATAATTTAATATGGGCTCATAATACGGCTTTATTTTTTATATAATATTTCGTTTAAAATTAAAAAATCGAATACGAAATAATTTTATATAAAATATATATAATTAGGTATTAGCATTAACCGCTACCTATATTAAAAAACGCCTACCACAGTCGCTATTTCAAGTGATAAACCAAGATTCTATGACTTCCCCGATACAAAGGAAATGCTTCATGCCATTGCCCATTTTATACTCATTACAAAACTGTCCCTATGCAATGCGCGCACGATTGGGGTTATTACTCGCGCAACAAGCCGTAATGTTACGCGCTGTGGTAATGAAAAATAAACCAGCGGCCATGTTAGCCGTATCACCAAAGGCAACAGTACCAGTGTTAGTGCTCGACGATGGTACTGTGATTGATGAAAGTTTAGATATTATGATTTGGGCGCTACATGAAAGCGACCCGTTGAACTTACTACACTGTGAGCAGCCTGATGCTTACCCAGCCATGCTCGCCTTGATTGACATTCACGATACTGTGTTTACCTCTGCACTGAGTAAATATAAATACGCAGTGCGTTACCATACCGATGACGAAATTGAGTTACGTTGCCAGTGCGCTGACTATGCAATGATGCTGGAATGTCGTTTAAGCCAACATGCCTACTTAATGGGTGATAAAGTCAGCCTCGCTGATTACGCTATTTTACCGCTTATTCGTCAATTTGCGCGCGTTGACCGTCAATGGTACCTGCAAGCGCCTTTACCGCACTTGCGTGATTGGTTAAACAAGCATTTGCAAGATCAGCGCTTTGCTAAAGCCATGGCAAAATACCCTCAGTGGTTAGAGACCAATGAAGAATTTCTATTTGCTCAGGCTGAATAACCACAAAAAAGGGTAAGCACGATGTTAATCATGCTTACCCTTATCATCACTATCTGATCGCTACGTGCTCACGATCTATTTATCGCTATTTATATAAACAACTATCTATATAAAAAGCGGTGATTAAGCGACACCTTTTACGATACTCACATCACTGACTTTCTTATTCGCTTTATCAGCCTCCGCTTCAGCATCTTGCTCTGCTGCTTGCTCTGCTAATTCCGCGTCTAACATCGCTTCAACATAACCAGGTGAATGCGTTGTGCCTGAAATCAAACGGTACATTGCCGGAATGACCAATAAGGTTACTAAAGTCGCAAACGCCATACCAAAGAACACCACGGTACCAACAGCAATACGACTTTCAGAGCCTGCACCAGTCGATAGAATTAACGGTATAGAACCAGCTAACGTAGTGAATGCAGTCATCAAGATCGGACGTAATCGTCGCGCTGATGCATCAATGATAGCTTGTTCAATAGCAATGCCACGGTCGCGTAACTGATTAGCAAATTCAACAATCAAGATACCATTTTTAGTCACCATACCAATCAGCATGATCATACCAATTTGGCTGTAAATATTCAGTCCACCGCCCATGGCATACAAACCTAAGAAACCACCAAATACCCCCATCGGTACGGTAAACATCACCACCATAGGGTTAATAAAACTCTCAAACTGCGCCGCTAACACTAAATAAGCCACCAGCAAAGCCAAACCAAAGACAACTAAAATACTGCTCTGATTTTCTTTAAAGTCCTTTGACTCACCCGAGTAAGCAATAGAAATATCACTTGGTAATGATTCAACCGCTTGTGCGTCTAAGAAGTCGAGCACTTCGCCCAAGGTATAACCTTCACCGATGCTGCCACTTAAGGTAATAGATTTTTGCTTGTTGTTATGCGATAAACGACTTGCTGAAGCCACTTCTTCAATTGTTGTGATCGTATCTAGCGTGATTAGATCACCCTTGGCACTACGAATATAAATCTGACTTAAATCGTTGACGTTATTAAAGCTATTTTCATCGCCACGTAAGTACACATCATATTCTTCGCCACGTTCGATATAACTGGTTTCACTGCGTCCACCCAACATGATCTCTAATGTTGTCGATACCTCATCAACACTGATACCCAATTCACCGGCACGCTCTTTATCGATACTCACCACGAGTTCAGGGGTTTTCTCTGAATAATCCAGATCACCACCGACTAATACACCGGCATCCTCTGCTTTGCTCTTCAGTAATTCCCCCCAGCGCTCTAGCTCAGAATAATCAGAACCACCTAATACAAATTGCACAGGGTCACTCGAACCTCCACGGAAGCCAGGCATTAATGGACGCACCATCACATCTGGAATATCCTTCAAGGATTTCGCTACCATGCCTAATGCTTCAGCCGCACTCACGCTACGATCTGCCCAGTCTTCGAGAATGATGATCACAAAGCCCGTTTGATCCCCCGCGCGGCCACCAAATGCAGGCGCTTGGGTATTAAACGACTTAATAACACCTTGACCAACAAGCGGTAATAAGCGTGATTCAACGATATCCATATTCGCTGTCATACGGTTAAAACTCGTGCCTTCAGCACCTTTTACAAAAGCAAACAATACCCCGCGATCTTCTTGTGGTGATAACTGTGATGGCACTTGTTTCATCAATAAGAAACTCCCCACAACACAGGCAATAATAACCACAGGCGCAACTAATCTAAACTGCACAGCCTTAGCAACAATACCGCGATAACCGTTTTCTAAGCGCTGGAATATTCCTTCCATCCACACACTAAAACGACTGGTTTTTTGCTCTGATTTTAACATTTTACTGGCAAGTACAGGCGTCAATGTCAACGCGATCAATGATGAGAAGATCACTGACATCGCAAGTAATACTGAAAACTCGGTAAACAATAGGCCGACCATACCATCCATAAAGGAAATAGGCAGGAATACCATCACCAATACCATGGTTGTCGCCACAACAGCAAAACCAACTTCACGTGTGCCTTTGTAGGCCGCTAATAATGGTTTTTCACCTCGTTCTATGTGATGGAAAATATTTTCGACCACCACAATCGCATCATCAACAACGAGACCAATCGATAAGATCAGTGCCATTAAAGTAATTAAGTTAATCGAGAAACCAAAATAATAAGCCGCGATAAATGACGAAATCAACGATACCGGCACAGTAACAGCTGGGATCAACGTCGCTCGTGCTTGACCAATAAAGATGTACAACACTAATATCACCAGACCACCAGTGATAAAGAGCGTGCTGTATACTTCTGAAATTGACTGGTCAATAAACACTGTTGAATCGTAATCAACCGCTAAGCTCATGCCTTTAGGCAAGAAAGCTTGCATCTTATCAACTTCTGCATGTACCGCTGATGCGACATCAAGTGGGTTAGCATCCGATTGTGTCACCACACCTAAACTGAGGTTAACGATGCCATTACTTTTATACGAAGAGCTCTCGTTTTCAGCACCAACATAAACTTGTGCGACGTCGCGTAAATACACTGGTGAACCGTCACTCGTCGTGCGCACGACTAGGTATTCAAAGTCTTTAGGTTCGGCATATAAACGCGCAGTACGTACTGACATCACCGTCGTATCGTTACGTACCTCACCACCGGGATTCTCGACATTTTCAGTTTTTAATGCATCCACAATATCGCTAGTTGTGACCGCGCGACCAGCCATTAAGTCAGGGAACAACTTAACGTACATGACCTGATATAAACCGCCGGATAAATCCACCGAACTCACACCCGAGATCAGACTAAAGCGATCTTCCAATACCCGCTGGGCATAATCGGTCAGCTGAGTACGATCCATTTCTGTGGAGTTTAAATTAATATAAACTGAGGGCTCACCACTACCGTTATCTTTCGATACGATAGGATCGTCGGCTTCATCGGGTAAACTGCGCTGCGCTTTAGCAACCGCGTCACGAATGTCACTAACACCTTCGGTTAGATTCCAGCCCAGATCAAACGTCACCGTAATACGCGACATGCCATTACGCGTGACCGATTTAACTTCATCGATACCACTAATACCGGTAATTTGATCTTCAATTACCGAGGTTATTTGGCTTTCCATGATCGATGCAGCTGCACCGTCATAGCGTGTCATCACTGTCACAACAGGACTTTCAACATCCGGCATTTCACGTACAGCAAGTTTACTAAACGATACGGCACCAAAAACACACAGCAATAAGCTGAGTACTATCGCGACAACCGGTCGTTTGACTGAAGTATCAGACAACCACATTAGTTAGTCTCCTGCTGGCCAGTTAAATCTTTCACTTGTAGTCCATTGCGCATATTAACCAGGCCTTGGACAACAATACGATCGCCAATTTCTAAACCGTCTTCAATCAACACTTGATCAACAATACGTGCGCCAAGTGATACTTGTGTACGGGTGACACGTTCATCGTCCCCCACTACATAAACAAAACGTTTCGTGCCGGAATATTCTAGCGCTTGCACTGGAATAATAGGTTCGTTGATCGCAGGGAAAACCACACTTGATGACATCATCATCCCCGGTTTAAGGTGGTTATCTTTATTTTCAAAATTAACTCGTACACGCAAGTTTAGCGTTTCCGCGTTAATACGAGAATCAATCGCCACGACTTCGCCTTTAAATGACTGACCATCCCAAGCTCGACTGGTTGAAGTCACAGCCATACCTGTGGATAGTTGCGATAAATAACGTTCAGGTACGGCAAGATCAAGCTGCATTGTCGATAAGTCATCAAGAGTAAGCAGCTCAGTACCAACAGATACCATTTTACCACGGCTAAAATCGAGTAAACCAACCGTGCCAGCAAACGGCGCAGTTAAATAATGATCATCCATATTTGCTTTTGCTGCGGCTAAACGCGCCTGTGCAATAGCGACGATTGCTGATTGTGCATACACTTCAGTTTGGGTGATAGCGTTACTTTTTACGAGTGTTGAGTATTCATTTAGTTTACGTTTTTCGTCAGTATAATAAGCCTTCGCTTCTAGCAATGCTGCTTGTGCTTTACTGTCATCAAGCTGTACTAATAGCTGGCCAGCTTTCACCGTTTGATTAGCCTTGATCTTAATACTATCAACCTTACCTGCTACTTCTGGTGCAACACTGACAAATTGCGTTGACTGTAATTTACCGATTAACGAGATAGATTGTGATACCTGATGATACTGTACTGTTTCTGTATAAACAGAGACGACACGCTCAGGACCTTTTCCACCTTTCGCGCCTTTGGCCAGAGCTGGAATGGTGTAACTCGAAAAACTCAACATCAGTGCGCTAATGATCGCAAGGGAAGTACGTTTATGCATTATATCTCTTCTATAAAAATGAGCGTGTCTTGCTATCATCCGTGAGTAGCGAGCCTAAAAATTTGATAGCTTATAATACCGCAAAAGGTACAAGGAAATATGGAGAAAATGTGGAGATTAGGGTCAACTAGTGTAAATTTTGTCAGGATCAAGAAGATATAATAAAAACTATTATTTAATCGCTAAAAAACGCGAGTCAGTATTGATGCTCCCGTCAATACCAACCAGCCTATTTGTGTAATTTATTCGTACTATTTATTCAATGTGTTAACTCATTTTATTGGTTTATTCTGTACTGCGCCATTACACCATTTTGTTGTTTAAACTGAGCGGTCATATCACCCACATTGCTTTGCTCATCCGCTTTGAGCGTATAGTTTTTGCCATCATTGAGTTTATTAAAATCAACCTTAAACTGAGTGTACACATCCCCATACTGATAACGCATATTCAGCTCTCTCTGTTCTAAATTATAAGTCAGGATGTATTGAGTTGCATAACCCGTCATCTTACCGTTCACGATACGGTTAGCAGCGTCGAGTGGAACTTTATACGTTGAGCTATCAAGTTTAGCTAAACCATTAATCAAACTACTTGGCTCTTGCAACTGGGCTAGCATGTATTTATTCCATACAAAGCGCTCTGCTGGCCCTACGTTGCCATCGAGTGGATACTCACTTGAGAATTGCGATTGCTGTGTTGGTTTTTTCGCCTCCCAATTTGCTAAGTGCTCATGAAACTCTGGACTATTTGTCATTACGTCATATTGCGCGCCATGATAGATTTTCCATTGACCATCAATAAACTCTAAAATCGCCGAGTCACCACTGGCATCTTGCAATGAATAATGGCCTTTTAACTTAGCGCCATCATGTGAAAACAACTGAAGCTGAATATCTTCAATTCCCACTAACGCTGCTTTAACGCTGCTAAAGTTATCTAAAAAATACGGAATAACGCGCGAATTTTCTAATTGCACTTTATCGGCATTATACTCGCCACTACTTTCTTCCCCCAAATATAAGGCGTTCGCAGCTAAGCCTGCTTCATTAAAACCATCAATACCCGCTTTACCGTAAAACGTCGTCAAAATTGAAGCGTACTTGGATGTCCATGTCATGACTTTGTCTCCAGATTCTGCACCTCGGTAACTAATACCTTTTGCGCGCACATCAATTGTCGGGTGTGTTTCAACCATCCAGTCCATTGTTCGAGACACAAATACCCCGTGATCTTGAGTATCCCAAATCAAACGAGAACAAGCTTGCACCGCAGAGATCGCGGATGTGAATAGTGCTGCGCCAACTGCAATTTTGACTAATGATTTTTTTGCTAATAAAGTCATGCTTAACCTACCTTGTAAGATGTTATCCCGGCAATGGAATTTTTTTAATTGTGATTGTTTACATTCCCTATAATAACGGTTTAATCTCACAGGTAACCTCAGCTATGTTGGGTATAACCAAACAAAAAAAGTAACCAGACAACAAGGG